>NZ_JBMDJQ010000017.1:0-125166 GCF_057809275.1 Pseudomonas sp. FG36 | reverse complement strand
GGGAGCCGGCTTGTCGTGGCGACGAACCGCGGCGATGGGCTGCAAAGCAGCCCCAGCTTTATCAAGCCTTCCAGATCCCTTTGCCCATTAACCGCTCCCGGTCATGCGGCAAGCCGAAATCCTGCAACGGCCCCTTGGGCACGATGCCGTTCGGGTTGATGGTCTTGTGGCTCATGTAATAGTGCTTCTGGATATGCTCCATGTTCACCGTGCCCGCCACGCCCGGCCACTGGTACAGCTCGCGCAGCCAGTTGGACAGGTTCGGGTAGTCGCTCAGGCGGCGCAGGTTGCACTTGAAGTGCCCGTGGTACACCGCGTCGAAACGCACCAGTGTGGTGAACAACCGCACATCGGCTTCGGTCAGGTACTCACCGGCCAGGTAACGCTGGCGGCCCAGTAGCGCTTCCAGGTGGTCCAGTTCATTGAAAACATCGTCGAAGGCGGCCTCGTAAGCTTCCTGCGAGGTGGCGAAGCCTGCGCGGTACACGCCGTTGTTCACGGCCGGGTAGATACGCTCGTTGAGCGCATCGATGGTCGCGCGCAGCGGCTCGGGGTACAGGTCCAGGGTGTTGCCGGTCAGTTCATTGAATGCGCTGTTGAAGATGCGAATGATCTCGGCCGACTCGTTGTTGACGATGCGCTTCTCTTGCTTGTCCCACAGCACCGGCACGGTTACGCGCCCGGTGTAGTGCGGGTCGTCCTGGGTGTAGCGCTGGTGCAGGTACTGCAATGCGTCCAGATGATCGCCGCTGGAGCCCTGCTGCTGGTCGAAGGTCCAGCCGTGCTCGCCCATCAGCCAACTGACCACGGAGACGTCGATCAGCGGTTCCAGGCCCTTGATGGCGCGGAAGATCAGGGTGCGGTGCGCCCAGGGGCAGGCCAGCGACACGTACAGGTGATAACGGCCAGCCTCGGCGGCGGGCAGTTGATTGCGGCGCTGGGCGTTCTCGCGCTTGAAGGCACCATCCTGGCTGGTCTGGTACCACTGGTCGTGCCAGCGGCCATCGATCAAAAGGCCCATTGTGGAGCTCCTCGGAACAAAGTCGTTTGTCGTTGGAGCTCAGTCTAGTGAAAAGCGTTCGAATAAATAGCGCAAAGACTGCGCCCTATCTATCGACTTATTCGATGCTTCTGCGGTTGGCCCAGTAGTCGCGAGCGCAACCGAACGCCTGCTCGCGATCCTGGCCCAGCCCGCGCAGGGCGAGGGCCATGGTTGCTACCACGGCCAGCTCGCCATAGCTGTCCTGTGCCTCGCCACGCCATACCGCCAGCAGGTGCTCGGGCTGCAGGCTGGCCGGCTTCACATGGCGCTGGGCGCTGAGGGCCGGCCATTCCTCGTCCCAGGCCTCGCCGGCCGAGGTGCCATACAGGTGGCTGATGACATCCGGATTGACCTCGATCTCGCCGCCGTCACCTTTGATCACCACGGCGTGGTCGCTGAGCAAGCGGCTGGCCTCGCGGTGCACCGCCTGGTAGCCGGGGTGGAAGATGCTCTGCAGGCCGCAGCGGGCGCCGAGAGGGTTGAGCACCCGGGCCAGGGAGTGGATGGGCGAGCGCAGGCCCAAGGTGTTGCGCAGGTCGATCATGCGCTGAAGCTGTGGCGCCCAGTCCTGCAGCGGAAAGAAGGCCAGCCGATGGCTGTCCAGGGCTTGCTCCACGGCTGTCCAGTTGCGACACGGCGGGATACCCAGCAGGTCGAGCAGTTGCTCGGTGTACAGCCTGCCCGCCGTATGGGCGCCGCCACCGTGCATCAGGATACGCACGCCGTTGCCCGCCAGGCACTTGGCCGCCAGCAGGTACCATGGCAGGTGGCGCTTCTTGCCGGCGTAGCTGGGCCAGTCGAGGTCGACGCTGAGCTGGGGAGCGTGCAGGTGGGCGCGCAGGGCCTCGGTGAAGCCGGCCAGCTCCTCGGCGCTTTCTTCCTTGTGCCGCAGCAGCATCAGGAAGGCGCCCAACTGGGTATCCTCGACCTTGCCCTCGAGCAGCAGGGTCATGGCGGCGCGGGCCTCCTCGCGGGTCAGGCCGCGGGCGCCACGCTTGCCCTTGCCGAGGATGCGCACGAATTCGGCGAACGGGTGCTCGGCTGGGGTTTCCAGGGTCAAAGGGCGTGTTTCGTTCAGCTGTGGCTCGGTCATATGCAGTTGGTCGGCTTGGGCAGGCCCGCCAGCTTGGCGGCAAGTTTGGCGGGGGTGCCGTTGAACAGGCGATTGAGGTGTGGGCTGTTGCCTTTCTCGGCGCCGAGCTTGAGCGCGGTGTACTTGATCAGCGGGCGGGTGGCCGGCGACAGCTGGTACTCCTGGTAGAACTGGCGCAGCAGTTCGAGGATTTCCCAGTGGTCTGCGGTCAGGGCGATGCTTTCGCGCGTGGCGAGGGCCTCGGCGACTTCGCGGGACCAGTCCTGCAGCTCGACCAGGAAGCCATCCTTGTCCAGGGCGATGTTGCGCTCGCCGACAGTCAGGGTACTCATAACCAGCTGTTGACCTTGTCGTGGTGCAGGGTGAGCTCGACAAAGGCGGGGTAGTCCACTGCCTTGGCCAATTGGCTGTCGAGGGCGCGGGCCTGCAGGTCTTCGGCGAGGGCGAACAGGCGCTCGCCGAGATTGGCGGCCTGCAGGGCAGCGAAGGGCTCGGTGCCGGTCTTGAGCGCGTAGGCGGCGTCACCGCACAGCAGCAGCGCGTCCTGCGGGCCAAGTAGACGCAGGCAACTGGCCAGGCGCTCGTCACCGAAAGGCGAATGGGCGATTACATGCAGGGTCGTCATCAGAGCGTCACCACCTGGTCGAAACGGGCAATCAGCGCGGGCAGCGCGGCGTCATCGAGCACTTCCACCGGCAGTGACAGGGCATCGTTGTCCAGCCCTCGGCGGGCGAGGCTGTGACCACAGGCGAACAGCTCCTCGACACCGAACATCGGCAGCGCCTGGAGGTTGGCGGCCAAGTTCTTCTGTTGCACGGCGTCTGGCTGCTGTGCGGCGGCGAGCTGGAACACACCGTCATCGAGGAACAGCATGCCCAGCGGCAAATCGAAGGCGCCACCGGCTAGGGCGATGTCCAGCGCCTCGCGAGCGGACGGGCCGCTCCATGGCGCCTGGCGGCTGATGATCAGCAAGGACTTGGCCATTTCAATCACCCCCGAAGCAGACCAGGCGGTCGGCAAGTTGCGCGGCTTCGTGCAGCTGGCCCAGGCCGGACAGCTCCCACGGCATCGGCAGGTTCACCGCCGGGCGCTGGTAGCGGTTGGCCTCGGTGTCGTCGAGTACCCCCCGGCGCAGGGCGGCGGCAATGCACACCACGGCGTCGAGCCGGTGATCGCTGACGAAAGCGCGCCACTGCGCGGCCACGTCCAGCTCATCCTGGGGCGCGACGATATTGGCCGAAGCACTGTGTACCCCGTCCTGGTAGAAGAACAGCCGGGCAATTTCATGCCCGCCGGCCAGTACCGCCTCGGCAAAGCGCAAGGCGCGGCGCGAGGAGGGCGCGTGGGCCGGGGAAAAGACCGCGATGGCGAATTTCATGGAACGCTCGAGCAAATGAATGCGGCCATGATAAAGCAAAAAGCCCGTGCGGGTGGTCACGGGCTTCTGCTCTGGCTGGCGGGGCTCAGGCCTGGTCTTTGCTTTCCGGCAGGAACCAGTTGAGCACCAGGGCACAGATGCCGCCGGTGGCAACCCCCGACTCCAGTACGTTGCGCAGCGCCGCCGGCATGTGCGCGAGGAACTCCGGCACCTGGGCCACGCCCAGGCCGAGCGACAGCGAAACGGCGATGATCAGCAGGGCGCGGCGGTCAAGGCGGGTGCTGGCGAGGATATTGATGCCCGAGGCCGCCACGGCGCCGAACATCACCATGGCCGCGCCGCCGAGCACCGGCTCCGGCACTGCCTGGATCACCCCGGCGACCGATGGGAACAGGCCCAGCAGGATCAGCATGGCGGCAATCCAGATGCCGATATGGCGGCTGGCGATGCCGGTCAGCTGAATCACGCCGTTGTTCTGGGCAAAGATCGAGCTGGGGAAGGTGTTGAACAGCCCGGCCAGCAGCGAGTTGGCACCGTTGACCAGTACACCGCCCTTGATCCGCTGCATCCACACCGGGCCTTCGACTGGCTGGCGCGAAACCTTGCTGGTCGCAGTCACGTCACCGATGGCCTCCAGCGAGGTGACCAGGTAGATGACCAGCATCGGGATGAACAGCGACCAGGAGAAGCCCAGGCCGAAGTGCAACGGCGTCGGCACCTGGAACAGCGCAGCTTGATGCATGCCTGTGAAGTCCAGGCGGCCCAGGTAGCCGGCCAGGGCGTAGCCCACAGCCAGGGCGATGACGATGGCGCAACTGCGCATCCATATCACCGGGACACGGTTGAGAATGACGATGATCGCCAGCACCACGCCCGACAGCAGCAGGTTCTCGCCATCGGCGAAGGTGCCGTTGGCCATGGCGCCGAAGCCGCCGCCCATGCTGATCAGGCCGACCTTGATCAAGGTCAGGCCGATCATCAGCACGACGATGCCGGTCACCAGTGGAGTGATCAGGCGCTTGACGAAGGGCAGGATGCGCGACACGCCCATTTCCACGAACGAACCGGCGATGACCACGCCGAAGATCGCCGCCATCACGCCTTCAACTGGCGTGCCTTGCTTGACCATCAGCGCGCCGCCGGCGATCAGCGGGCCGACGAAGTTGAAGCTGGTGCCCTGCACGATCAGCAGCCCGGCACCAAACGGCCCAAAGCGCTTGCACTGGACAAAGGTGGCAATGCCCGAGATCACCAACGACATCGACACGATCAGGTTGGTATCACGCGCCGACACGCCAAGCGCCTGACAGATCAGCAAACCCGGCGTGACGATCGGCACGATGATCGCCAGCAAGTGCTGCAGCGCCGCCAGCAGGCCGATCAGCAGGCGAGGCTTGTCCTCGAGGCCAAGGACCAGTTCATTGGCAGGCGCCGCCGCGCCTGGGCCGTGTTCGTGTGAACTCATGGGAAAATGCCGCCCCGGAAGAAAAAAGGAGCGCATTCTACGGGCAGAACGGCCATTGCGGTAGAGGCAAGCACGATGGGCGCACAATCGCGGAGGAAGGCGTTAATAAGCTGACTTTTAAGTCAATGTTTATGAGGCGCCCGCTGCTGTTCAACGGGCACGAAAAAGCCCGCCGAAGCGGGCTTTTCCTGAGGCGCTGGCAACCGATTCGATCAGTCGTCGCGGCCCATGATGCCGAACAGCTGCAGCAGGCTGACGAACAGGTTGTAGATCGACACGTACAGGCTGATGGTGGCCATGATGTAGTTGCGCTCGCCGCCATGGATGATGGCGCTGGTCTGGAACAGGATGCAGACCGACGAGAACAGTACGAAGCCAGCGCTGATCGCCAGTTGCAGGCCACTGATCTGGAAGAAGAAGCTGGCCACCACGGCACCCAGCAGGACGAAGAAGCCGGCGGTGATGAAGCCGCTGAGGAAGCTCATGTCCTTGCGGGTGATCAGCACGTAGGCCGACAGGCCGCCGAACACCAGGGCGGTCATGGCGAAGGCCGAGCTGACCACTTCGGCGCCACCGGCCATGCCCAGGTAGCGGTTGAGGATCGGGCCGAGGATGAAGCCCATGAAGCCGGTGAGGGCGAAGGTGGATACCAGGCCCCAGGCCGAGTCCCGCAGCTTGTTGGTGAGGAAGAACAGGCCGTAGAAGCCGATCAGCACCACGAAGATGTTCGGGTAGCCGACACGCATCTGCTGGGCGACGAAGGCCATGATGCCGCTGAAGGCGAGGGTGAGGGCCAGCAGGCTGTACGTGTTGCGCAGGACCTTGCTGACCTCCTGCTGCTCGACCTGCTGGCCGTGTTGGACGGCGTAATCCTGTTCGCGCATGGCGCACTCCTTTGGTGTGAGACCGCGGTCCGGGACCTGCGGTAGTGGAACGTATGGTGCAGAGCATATCAGAGCTGTCGCAACCCGCGACACAGAGAGTTTGACAGCTTGTTACATTAAGGTATTATTGCCGCCGCAAAACAGCTGGAAGCGTGGCCGAGTGGTTTAAGGCAACGGTCTTGAAAACCGTCGATGGGCAACTATCCTAGAGTTCGAATCTCTACGCTTCCGCCACATTCAAAGCCCTGATTTTTCAGGGCTTTTTGCGTTTTTTGGGCATAGTAAAACTACCCATGGGAACACCCTTGGGAATGGCTCCAGGTACTTTGAATTAGGACGCGTCCTAATACTTTGCTCATTTGGTCGGCTTGGCGAGTGCCCCGACGCGTCGATAGACCCTCTCGGTTATGTCTCCTTTCGTATGGCCAAGCAGTAGGCTGGCATGGTCGACATCAGTGATTTCCGAGGCTGCCTTCGGGCGAATGTCGCGGAACTGGAATTGGCTGATCCGGCCCGCTAGGACCTGGTCCCCGGCTGCTACAGCTTCCTTCACCGCTTGCTCTCGTGCATCGTCCCAGCGGTGTCGTAGCATCGCGGCTGTGACCCGTTTGCCCGCCTCGGTGAGTATCAAGTAGGGCGAGCCGTGAGCCTCATTGCGTTTCAAGATCTTTTCGATCAAGACGCCCAGGCCGCTGGCCAATCCGTCCACCTCCAGCATGATCCGCAGCTTCTTGTGGGTCTTCTTCTGTTTGACGCCGAGGGCTTTGTCCTCGATATCATCCTTCCTCATCACCAGCACGTCCGCAGGACGCTGGCCTGTCAAATACGCCAAGTCCATGGCGACCCTCAGATCATCAACCGCTTTCGCATAGACCGCACTCCAGACCGCGTCATTGGCGTAAAAGTCTCGCGGCGTCTCCTTGTTCTTACGCACGCCCTGGCAAGGGTTCTCCTTCGTGGTGAAGCCCCACTCTCGGGCAAGGTTGTACACGTGGGACAGGAGAGCGATCTCCCGGTTTGCCCGCACGGGAGCTGATCTGGCATCCCGGTACTGTGCGACTAGAGCCGGCGTTATTGCGTCGATCGGCGCCTCATCGAAGAAAGGGCGAAGCTGGCGGAGCTCCGCCAGATTGTCCTTTTGTGTTCGTTCTGCCTTCTTGGGAATTACGTCGCGTTGGTACCTATCGAAGATCGCCTTCATAAGCAGCAGATCTAGAGGCTTGTCTTTCGCTTCTAGCTCAGCCCATTTTATTCGGGCGATGTTCAGGTCGGCGCCTAGGGTGATCTCTTTTCCCGATCTGTCTAGGTAGTAGTAGCTGACCCAGACCTTGCCACTTTTGCGCTTGCGCTTTCGTTCGTACAGTCGGGGTGGGAGGTGGCGGTTTTCAGTCTTGCGCGGGCGCATGTCATCTCACTTTCGAAAAATCTGGTGTCCACGCGGCGGCCGGTGGTCGGGGTGGTGGAGCGATGGGTATCGCCTCAAGGGTTACGCCCAACTTCATGCGGGCGTACTGGCGACCCACCAAAGGGCGGCCGCCGCGGCTCTCGACAAAGTGCCAGCAGCGATCATTGAGCCAGCGGCGCTGCCACCCTCTGGCTTTGTAGCCGGTTAGATCTGCCAGCTCTTCGTCAGAAAGGATCTCGGTTTGCATGGGATGGTCTCCCCGCCGCCGTGGCGGCACGTGTGATTAAATGGGGCCTCAATCAGGAGGATCGATATGGGCAAGAAAGCCAATAAACCGTTCTACTTTGCAGGCGCACCGCTCGTTGCGATTGGTGTTGCCTTCGCCGCTGTAGGTGCGTCGGGGCAGGAAGCCTTCGGCTACACCGCAGTTGGGTTACTGGTGCCTGGCTTGTTGTTGCTCGGTGCGGGCTATAGGTCGAGTCGCCAGCGGGCTTAGTGGGATCAGCCTTTTCCTACAGACCCTGCCCAGCGCGTTCGTCATGATTCGTTTGGTCGCTCAGTCAGTCGTCTTGGGTCCAAGACCGACGTAAACCTGGCTGGGCGGCTCTACCTAAGTCGTGCGCTTGCCGGGTGGCCAAGATGCGTATTCTCCCGGTGGCAGCTCGTCGGTCACGTCATGACCAGCCCACTCAAGAAACTTGCCGATCGGTAAGTGCGGGTAATGCCGCCCAGGTGCCACCGATGGACCGTCGTACTGGACCTCATCCACGCCGACATAGATTACGTTCGATCATTGACCAGACCGCAGCTGCGCACGCACGCGGGCTTCTTGCCGCGATAGGTGCGGCCGCGCTCCAGTTTGAGTATTTCAGGCATGACGATTCCTTGGCCGCCATATCGCGGCAGCAAAAAAAAATAGATTCGGGTGACTTTAATTGGTGGCGGGGTGTCCACCGGTCACGAGGAGCATTTCGCTACTCATTAGCAGTGGTGGATCAAATGAGCTTAATCAGTAGGGATCAACAGTTTCGTGCATACGAACTGCTTCGAAAGCTCGATACCTTCACTGCTCAAACTATGAGTCAGGTTGTGTACGGCGCAACGTCGTCCACCACTTGGCAGTCGAATTGCGACCAGCACCGACGCGCCTTTGAAGAATGGATGGCGTTCGCCGCTACGCTCCACGTCCCAGAGCAGCCGGACGCAAAGTGATACCCCGCTTATCCGATGCAGCTCTAACGTCTCGCTCTGCGGTTGATAACCGCTTCGCTTTCGCTATGGTGGTACTTACACCCTTCCAAAGTGACGAAGGCCGTAGGAGTGCGACATGCGGATCCGTGGCGATGTTTTCTGGTCGTGGGCCGACCCGACGCTGCACCAACGTACCCATGAGGAAACGCTAAGCGATGGCAGTTTCATCGACGTGTAAGTCCGGCTGTCGCGTACCGGAGCCACCCAAATGTTCATTGGGGTATACGCTCCAAGCGGTGAAGTAATTCATGAGGTGGCGTTCGATTCGCGTCCCGGCGAGTCGATGACCCGGGCGATGGCTTGGGGGGTTGGTCGGGCGCGTCGAATCGCCGCCGACGGCTCTGCTACCACCGACATGCGCGCTGCTTCGAAATAGAGGCGGAGTGGTTACGGCTTGATGGAGTACAAATGTGCTCCAGGCGGGATTTCGCTACTTGCCGGTGTTCGGCTGGAGAGCGAGACCCTTCACGGCCTCGCTGTAGATGACCTTGATCTGATCCCAAGGGATCGTGTGGCTTTGCGCGAACTCGCCCTCTCCATCGCATACATCGCAGCCTTCCACCGCCTCTTCAAGGTCGCGGCACTCCGGGCATTCGCGCACGACATTCACCTTGAACTCGCCAAGCAAGAGGGCTTTGGCGCCGTTCTCGGCAGTGAGACGCCTGGGCATGAGGCAGTAGCCTTCGGGGATCGATACGGCCGGCGCGCTCGGCTCTGAGCTGGCGGATAGGGCGGCAACCTTGTCGTGCCATTCCTGCGTAAGGCCGCCAACCTGTAGAGCTTGCTGCAACAGAAAATCCCGCTCGGCCAGCTTGTCGCTCAATTGCTCTATCACCGAAAGGTTCTTTATGCCGTGGGTACGGGAATAGAATCGATCAAGCTTGCGACTTAAGTCGTCGCGTTCTTCTCGCATGTGATCTAGCCCGGTGCGCAGCCGTTCAACCTCGCCAGGATCGGCGTGAGTGTAGACGGGGCGAATCTCTCGCATGATCCCGAACAGGTTGAACCGGCCCATCTCATGTGAGTGCATGGCCCGCGTGGTGTCGCAGCACTCACGCCACGGCGTCCACTTTGATCCCGGTCTGTCGGTCATGGTCCGTACCTGGTAGCCGACTGGCTCACTCTGGTGCTGCTCGGCTGGCTGAGCCAGGAGGGCGCGCAGCGTCTGCGGGATATCGACCCATGCGGCAGCTGAAACCGCCGACACGCCATCAGCCAATAGGTCATCGATTGCATCGGCAGCCATTTGGGTCAGCTCACGCGGCAGGCTGACCATCTCTGTGTTGCTGGATCGGTTTTCTGTGGGCATAGGGATACCTCGCGGCTATAGTTTCGACGCAGTCAATTTTCGACTGCAGCGAATTCAGGGTTGGATGATGAATGTCCTCTTCATACATAGCGTGCCAGTTGGGAGCTACATCATGGCCAGCGCTTCCCAAGCGTTAAGCAACCGAGCTGCCCTCCTATCAGCGCCATTGGGTGCGGGGTAGTGATGGTGCTGATCGTCCGTTTTGTAGTCGTTTGAGACTTGGATGAGCATGGCCTGGTTTGGTGATGAGGGATCAGTGGAGGCGACAAAATCGAGGTGCCGGCCTGCTGGTATGTGTCACCTTCCCTCTTTCCGACTTTTAGTTCAGAATGGCCAAAAGCTTTTAGTTGGGAACTAATATGCACAGTTTTGAGAACTTCAAGAATTACTCAAAAGCAAGTATTGACTTGTTTTCGAATGTGACGCTTCTAATTGGTAAGAATGGAAGTGGAAAGTCCAATTTGATTGAAGGTGTTGAGCTTCTTGCAGCATTAGCGGAGGGGCGAGCGCTACATGAGCTTGTTGATGGGCGTAGCGGGAGTCATGTAAGCTTAGCCATTCGTGGTGGGATTCACAGTTGTGTCAAGTTTGGCGAAGATAAGTTTACGCTTGGTTTTTCAGGGGCTATCAAGTTCTTAGAGTCCAACGAGCACTTTGATTATGGGATATCTATTTCTATAGATCCGTTTCCGTGCGTGGTTAGTGAATGGCTTACGGTAGGGGCGCGAAAAATTTTCTTCGCAACTCCAGATGGCCCTAGTCGCGACGGTATGCTGAGTGTGCTGTTTGATAACTTTGCTCGTGGTGGTACCAAGCCACACCGAAAAATGTATGGCGATCGATCAATTTTATCTCGTTATGAGGAGCTTGCTGACGGGAATGATGCAGGGGATAAGAATAAGAAGCTGAAAGCTGTTCAAATGGTTGCAGGGATAAAAAGGTATTTGCAGTCGTCTTATGTTTTTGATCCTAGTCCGAGACTCATGAGGGATTACTGCCGGCTTGGTCAAAACGTTTTGTTGAAGGATGGCTCTAATATTTCTGCTGTCTTGCACATGATGAGTCAGCAAAAAAATAGTGAGGCTCTTAAAAGAATTCTCGCGGTCCTTCGTCAAATTCCCGAGGAACCGTTCCTTGAGTTCGGGTTTGTTGTGACTACGCAGCATGATGTTCTGCTGACGCTCAAATCAGGAGATACGCCAGTAGATGCGCGCTTGATATCTGACGGTACTTTAAGGGCTTTAGCGGTGCTCGTTGCTCTGGAATCAATACCTGAGCATTCGCGAGTCGTTATTGAAGAGTTTGATAATGGGCTGCACCCAAGTCGGGCTGAGGTATTGCTAGATGCCATTAAAGAGATAGTAGAGCGTAAAAGTCATAATATTTTGTTGTCTACGCACAATCCTGCAAGTCTAAATTCTCTTGATTCTGAGTGGCTAGCTAATGTTCATGTTTGCTATTGGAGTGCTGATGAGAAGTCCTCCAAGTTAGTGGCGTTGCTGGATATACCTAAGGTTGACAGCTTGCTAGAGGCAAAAGGTGGGTTAGGTGATCTGGTCACTCGCTCAGTGTTTGAAACGCACCTAGCACCTCGATTCGCTGAAGATAAAAAACAGAAAGCCAATGAGTGGCTAAAGCGGTTGAGCAAATGAGCAAAATCATCGTACTCGACACCAGTTTTCTTCTTGAATTGTTTCAAGTTCCTGTGGATTCTGACCCCAAGCTTCATGATCCCGCTCTGGAGCTAATGAGGGAGGCGATCGAAGGGGCATACGATGTATATTGTACGGTTGGTGTTCTCTATGAAATGGCTAATCATATAGTTGATATAAAAAACCCGGTGGCACAGAAGGATATTGCTCAGCAGTTTAAAAAAATGGTTGAGATGTCTTGGGTGGATGGAACTCCATTTACAATAATTCCGGGCGCGAGTAGCTCGGAGCTGGTGCTGGAGCTGTCAAAGCTCCCGGACTTGTGTGTCACTTATCAGGATTCTATACGTCAGCGACTGAGCTTGGTCGATTGCGTAATTATTGATTTGGCTAAGAGGCTGAAAGAAAGTTATAGGTCTAGACAAAAAAACTGGCCGGCTCATATATGGTCTCGTCATGGTTCTCTCAAGGCTTTAGAGCCTGACAAGTTTGAGAGTCTTTATTTTTAGTTTGGATTGATGGGCTCAGCACAAGCAGCGAGAGGGCAAACTTTTATGCTACAGCTCGGGGCATCGCTGCCTGCGGAGGATATTCCTCTGCAGGGCTCACGCGTGATGTTCGAAGATCTCGGCTTTGCGAGCGATTCGAATCTGGGCAATGCGCCGCTCGGGCGCCCTGCGGTCGCGCCGCAATGGGTCATCCTCATCGATGACTGCATGTATGGCGATCAGTCCGGCGAGTGCGATGCACAGCGGGCTGATGATCTGCCGGCGCATAGCTTCGGCCACAGCAGCTGCTCGACGCGCTACGCCGAGTTTGAACATGGCGTTTTCGATGCGGTTGGCCACCGTGCCAGGTGTTATCTGCATTCGCTGTGCAATCTGTTTGGCTGTCATACCCTGGGCGACGCCAAGCAGCGCCTCTAGCTCTCGGGGAGCCAGTCCTTTGCCAAGATGGCCTGTCCATGTGCCGCAAGTGATCGTTTCCATGAGTTATCTCGGTAGAGCGCCTTCCAGGGCTTTGCGCAGCTCAAGGACTAGCGAGGTCGGCAGGGTGAGGTGTCCGCTGTCTTCGTCTATGGAGTCCAGCGTTGCAATCAAATTGCGTGAGGCGGTGTGCACGGCCATGAGCCTTGGCTTCGGGATCGTCGGGCCTTTCATCGTGCCCGCCGTGACCTTCTTCTTCCCTTTGGCCTGCGCTTTTTCCAGTTCGGCGCCTAGCACCTTGCCGGCACCGTCTCCGTGCTCGCGGACAACCTGGGCAGCCGTTGTCGCCGATACATGTCCGGCTGCAACAAGGTTCTGCACATCGGTGTTTGCATTACCTACGGTGAGCACCTGCTCGACATGCTGTCGTGTCTTGGCGACCTTCTTGGCGATCTGCTCGGGTGTCCACCCGAAGGCTCGCAATCGCTTGTAGCCCTCGGCCAGCTCAAGAGGGGAAAGCTTTTCGTTTTCCTGGCTGGTGATGATCCGTGCTACTCGATCAGCATCGCTACCTTCGAAGGCGGTGACCGCAATCCAAGCCTCTGGAGACTGATTAGGATCCTTGCTTGGCGTGCGGGGCAAGCGTCCTGCGTTGTCGAGCTTGAGGAGTGAGCGACGGCGCCGGTGACCATCGACTACCCATACGCCGCCTTCTGCGCGAGGCCGCACCTCAAGCGGTGGAATTTGGCCGCCCCCGGCGATGAACTCTGCAAGGGCGTCGATACTTGCTTCGAGAGCATCGCCTTCTGTGCGCAAGTTAAAACCGGGTTCCTCATGGAGGTCTTCCAGCTTCACCTTCATGGCGTCTGCGCGGCGCACATCGCCATCCTTGATCATTTGCTTGAATGACTTTGTCATTGCAATTCACTTCCGTTGGGGCTGCATTGGAGAGCCAATCCCGCCTGTCTCCCTGAACATGTTGATGTAGGGTCGGGAAGGGCTCTCCGATGCAGCCTGGTGGTGGGGAGCCGGGTGATCGGGCAGTTAACGTCAGGCTGACGTGGCGCTGGTTGTCTACTTGGCGCGAGCCTCTGCCATCCAGTCGTCGCGGCTGATTCGGCAATGAAGGACCAGGCTCCACTGGCCGCTCTTTCGAGCCCGAACCAGCTCCCGGTTTTGATAACGGGCGTGGTGCACGCAGCCTTGTTTGGATACTCCAGTCATCGTCTTGCCCTCCAGGGCGGTTGATTTCCCGTCTGGCCCTGTTTCCAAGGCCAGCCAGTGAAATCTGTTTTTGCTCCAGCCGCGGTGCTCACCCGCTGGAAAACTGCATTGGCGCTTTACGCTGCACGCCCAGGGCAGTTGCCACCCCTCTGAACAGTTGAGGCCTGTTCATCGCTGCCTTCGTTGCTGGCCGGTGTCGATCCGGCATGCAACAAATATGTACTTAAGGTTCACGTTGGTCAAGTACCAAAAGTACATAAATTTTCTGAAGGCGAAAAAAAACCCGCGCTTGGCGGGCTTTTTCTGGGTCAATGCCTAGAGCACTGAGCGAGGCCACTTAGCATCTATGACGCGACCGACGAGCTCCCAGCTCCCGTTCATCTCAACGGTGGGGAAGGCTGGATTGAGGGGCTTGAGGAAAGCTTTTCCTGAATCCCATATGAACTGCTTGAACGTTGCCTCGTTGGAGTCGATCAGTTTGGCGACAACATACTGGCCGTGCTCCACGTCGAATCCAGGTGCTACCAGAATCACCATTCCTTCGGAAAATGACATGCCGTTTGGAGAGGTCATCGATGGCCCTTTCACTTTGAGCCAAAATCCGTTGGGACCAGCCCAGGCGTCTGAGGGGTGTAGTTCGTAGGCCGAAATGTTTGATAGTTCGATTGCTTCCATCGGCATTCCGGCCTGAACCCAGCTGATTTCAGGATATTCGTAGTAGCGGACCGGCCCTGCTGATGGCTCGACGTTGGCGTCAAACTCCGATTGAGCGTCGATCATTTCACCTTTGCCGTACTCCAGCCATTCGAGCCGGACACCTAAGGCGTTTGCGAGTGCGAGCATCTTCACACCGCCGGGCATGGTTTCCCCGTTTAGCCACTTGCTGGCCGCTTTGGGAGTAACGCTTGCAATTGTGGCAAGACGAGCGCCCGCACCCCACGTAGGGATGTCGCTGGCTGCAAGCGCTTTCTTGAGGCGTGCCGCGAAGGCTGCCCTGATTTCTTCGATCTGAACCATGGGTTCACTATCGCATGCGCTTGCATGTACTTTCAGTTCCGACATAATATGTACTTACAGTTCATATTAATCCTGGAGGCCTCATGAAGGCGCTCAAAAAAGCAGTCGACGATGCAGGTGGGGTGTATGCCGTATCGACTGTCTGTGGGAAGACACCGCGGGCCGTCTACAAGTGGCTGGCTTCTGGCTGTCTTCCCCGAACCGAATACACCGGAGAGACCTGCTACGCGGAAAAAATCGCTGAGCTGGCGAAAGCCAAAGGCAGGCCCTTCAAGGCCAAGCAGTTACTGGTTGATATCGCACCAGTGAAGGCGCCTACGTGAATTATGCGTGCCTTGGGTTTGCGTCAGTAGATGACCAAAGCACCTGTGAATTTAGCCAGTAGGAGAGGGGAATGGTCTCGGGAAAGGATGACAAAGAGGCGAGCGTTACGCCCGCCTGTTTCACCGTCAGTGCTTCGGACCTTCAGGTGATTTCATTTGTGCGTCTTCAAGACGTTCTGCAGCTCTTTTCAATACCTCGCTCAGCTCTCGTGCTTGTTGAGCGGTCAGGCCCAGAAGCGGCGTTTGCTGAGCCTCCTCAGGCTTTTGAAATGGGATTGAAAGAAAACTGACTTCCATCAGAACCAGCTGCAACTGCTCGGCAATTTTGAACTGCCATCCGGCAATTGGGTTGATGTGCAAGTCTTTTGACATGTCCGGTCTCCTTGGACCTTTTCGTGTGGAAGCAAAAAGCTACCACGGATGCATCGGACACCCCTAACGCCTGAATCGCAGGCACAAAAAAACCGGGTGGCAGCCCGGCTTCTTCAACAGCTTCAAACGGGGACAAGTATGCATCCTACTTTTGGTGCAAGCAACTCTGCGCCTTCCGCTCTACTTATCTCGAATCAACTACGTACTTGGGGGGCGATGTGAGCGTCCAGGCTATGGCGTGGGCGATGGAGCTACCTACATCCGTGCTCAAAGATGCGCCGGCGAGACATGTGCTGCTTTGTCTCGCGAACTATGCCGGTGTAAGTGGTAGGGGCGCATTTCCGTCTGCCGCTACTCTCGCCGAACACACTGGACTGTCCGAGCGTACCGTACGCACCAAGCTTGGCGAGCTGGCAAAAGCAGGCCTGATAATGGAAGGCAACCAAGCCATTGCGGCCGCCCACATTGACCGACGTGACCGTCGTCCGGTTGTGTACGACCTTCAAATCAAACGGGGTGAAACTAGTGCACCTCGTTCCGAACGGGGTGCAGCTCAAGGCACGGGGTGCAGCTCACAGCAGAACGGGGTGCAGCTCACGACCGAACGGGGTGCAGGAGCTGCACCCAATCCGTCATTGAACCAATCTACTCTCTCTCAGCGCGAGCCGTTCGCAATGTCCCTTGACTGGGAACCGAATCCGGAACTGTTGAAAGCCTACGCCCGTCGGGCAGGTCTGACGCCGGATCAGTTCGACGCGGTTGCCATATCCGGCTTCGTGCTCCACCACGATGCCAAGGGGCTGGCCCAAACCGAAAAACAGTGGCTAGCCGCTCTGGTCAGCTGGGTCAAATCCGATCTCGCCCGTGCTGCCCGCTCGCCCGTTGTTCGCACCGGTGGATCGCAGCGCTCCAGCTTCGATGACGATGACACCTCGTGGATCGTTGAAGGGGGCAGCCAATGAATCAGGTTGCAACCGTGGCCCATGGCCTGTGGGCAAAGGTCCAGGCTGGCCAACACGTCCCCTCGGATTACTCGCTGCCTGCCGACGTGAAGGCCGAGCTCAATCGCAAAACTGCTGGGGTGATCAACGACCTGTTCCGCGATCTGCGCACGATCTGCAGCGCCTGGAAGCAGGCATGGCCGGATGAAGCGACGTACAAGGCGGCCAAGCAGCAGTGGCTAACCGCGTTTCTTGAGGCTGGCATCAACACCCCGGAGCAACTGCAGTTCGGTTTGATGCGCTGCCGGCAATCCGGCCGCGAGTTCATCCCGGCGCCCGGGAAGTTCATCGAGTGGTGCCAGCCTTCGCCGGAAATGCTGGGCCTTCCGCCGCTGGCTGCTGCCTTTCGTGAGGCTTGCCGTAACGCGCATCCCGCCATGGCAGGGAAGGGCAAGTGGACCCATGACGCGGTCTGGCACGCCGCCAAGGAAAGTGGTTTCGAGAACCTGAACAAGCTGGCTGCCGATGTGAGCGCCAAGCTGTTCGAGCGCAACTACACGATTGCCGTTCGGCGCCTGGTCGCAGGTGAGCCGCTCCAGAGGATGCCGCTGGCTCTTCCTGCGGAGGTGCCAGGCCAGCGCACGCCAAAAGTGGGGAATGAAGCCCTGGCGGCAATCCGATCCAGGATGCTCGGCAGATGATCGAGCTTCCCGCACCTGACCTCACCGAATACCGATACGCGCTGTACTGCCGCTCCGACCTGTTCGGGCTCTCCAGTACCTCGCATCCACCCATTGCGCTCTATCGCGACGAAGCCGTGGCCATCGCTCATGGCCAACTCATGTGGCCGAGCGCTTACACCGTCATTGACCTTCATGGAGAAGACAGCCCATGCGGCAATCGAAGCTGACCAAGGCCGCACGCGGCCGGGAGTGCCAAGTGCGCATTCCCGGGGTGTGTAACGGCAATCCAGAAACCACCGTGCTTGCGCATTACCGCATGGCGGGCACTTGCGGCGTCGGTATGAAACCACACGACATACAGGGCGCTTGGGCGTGCAGCGCCTGCCATGACGCCTGTGATGGCCGTAGCCGCGATGTCGACCGCGACACAGCGCGGCAATACCACGCCGAGGGCGTGATGCGTACCCAGGCCTCTTTGATCAATGAGGGGGTGCTGATCGCATGAGTGCGACCCGGGAAGTGAAGTTCAGCGAGGCCGAAGTTCGCCGGCAGGCTGCCGACAAGGCCGTACGCGACCTGCGCGACCCTCGTCACCCTGGCCTGTACCTGCGGTTCTGGATCACTCGCGAGCGCGGCACGTGGCACCTGGTGCGCGGCAGGAAGTGGGTGCCGGTCGCACGTTGGCCCGACTTGGGCGTTGCAGCGGTGATTGCCGAACTGCCCGCGCTGCGTCGGCGCCTGCTGCGAGATCCGGCCACCGCGCCCGTGGCGTCCGGCATGGGTACCGTGGGCCAGCTGCTGGACTGGTACGGCGACCGGATGGCCCGCGACCGCTCGTTGTCAGCGAAGCGCAAGGCAGGCGCACGGTCTGCCATCGCTCAGCACTTGAAACCGCGACTGGCGGATCTGGCCCTGACGGAGGTGAGTGCCGACTCTCTCGACAAGCAACTGATGTGGCCGGCTCAGGCCGATGTGTCGCTCTCGTATCTGCGGCAGATGTTCGCCCTGTTGCTGACCGCCTTCCGCCAGGCCTTGAAACTGGGCCTGATCGACGGGAACCCCATGGCCGGGATGCGCTTCAACGACTTTACCAAGGCCAAGATCCTGCCGAAGGCGGCGCGCCTGCGTGACGTGCAGCTACCCGAACTGATGCAGCAACTGGCTCACGCCTTCGACGCGACCCCCAGTGACGCCATGCTGGCCCTGATGATGCTGGCCCATGGCACCCGAATCGGTGAGACCCGTGTGGCTCGGTGGGCTGATGTCTCGTTGGCGGCGGCCGAGTGGTTCATCCCTGCGGCGAACACCAAGACCCGCACCGAGCACCGCTTGCCTCTGACCGCCCAGCTGCAAGCACTGCTGACCCGGTACCGGGCGATTCAGCAGGCTCAGGGTTACCAAGGTGCCTACCTGTTCCCGAGTCGACGCGGGCTGCCGCTTAGCGAGACGCAGGCCAGTGCCGTCTTCACCCGGTTGGGGCAGGGCGCCTGGACCAGTCACGACCTACGCAAGGTGTCCCGCAGCACCTGGACCGACCTCGGCATCGACGGCCACATCGGCGAGATGCTGCTGAATCACTCGCTGGGCAAGATCGCCAGCACCTACATCCACACCCAGGCCATGCAGCAGCGCCGGGCAGCCCTGGAGAAGTGGCACACCTGGTTAGACGGCATTGGCTTCGGTGCCATTCACGGCCTTACAGAGGCCTTATCCGAGATTTCTCATAACGGCGCGCAGCCCGCTAATGGCGGGGCTTCGAGCGACCTTACCGAATTTGTTACTAGCGAGGATTCGAAAGCATGAAAAAGAGCCACGGACCGGCCCTCAAGAAGCCGGTAATCGAACTGGCTCAGTGCCCTGAATGCCGTGGGAGATCGGTCATCAAGGGCGTGTTTCACGATCTGTCCTGCGCCGGCTGCAACGCCTCGGGCTGGGTAGTGGCTGCAACTGGCGAGGCCCTGGCCCTGGATGAACTGGTGACCCAGCTCAGCATGAGGCTGCAGGCCGCGACGCGGCAGATCGAGCAGTTGAGGAAGGCGCGGGCCACAGGTCCGGCGGCGGCATATCAGGATGGCAACCGGCTTGGCGCCGGCGGCACCAACTACACCGGGGATTGAGGGGAAAGGAATGATCTACAACAGCGTATCGGGTGCAGTAGTTGCCGCTCTGGCGGCAGGAGAGAAGGGCGCTGCGAAGGGCCAGGCATGGCAGAGGCTCTACAAGTCGGCAGAAGAAGAGGGCGGGTGCCCCGCTTCACTTGGCGGCAGCGGCGGCGGCTTTGACCGCGCCCAGGTGGATTACTGGCTGTCAGCGCGGCTGCACCACTTGCTGATCCCGCGCCACTGGAACGCGCTCAACGCCAAGTACGCCACCAACAAGGCCAAGCGGCTTCACGGGATCTCGGCCATCGCGCCATTGATCGCCAGCCCGGCGCCGCAACTGTTCATCTACAAGGCCGTGACTGCCTGGGCCGTGCCGAAGCTCAAGGGCGCTCGCCGCCAAGGGCCGAGGTCGGTTGTGGTGGACATCCCGCTGGATGCGCCAGAGGGGAGGCGCGAGCGTCTGGTCAGTGCGGCCCTTGCCGCTGGTCAGGCTGAGCGGGCCAAGGCCGAAGCGTTGGCCGAGGACCTGATCGTCCTACCGGCCAGCTTCTACGACATGAACACCTGGGATACCGATGCCACACCTGAGCCGACGCGGTACCGCTGGCGGGCCGGCATCAAGGACAAGCTCGACGGAATGATTGACGACGCGCTGGTGGAGGTGCGCGCCATCCTTGAGGCCGAAGGGCTGCTGATCAAGGACGCAGCGTAATTGCCTATTGACAGCAGTGAGAGAGTGAGAGAAATTATCGCCATCCTGTCATTCCTGCGCGTGTTTAGGACTGACCTACAGAAGCCCGACCATTGTGTCGGGCTTTGTCGTTTCTGGAGATGATCAGAGCCCGACACCAATGTGTAGGGGTAACAGTCGGCGTAGGGATTGGAGGGAAGCGCCATACGCCCAAATACTGGTTGCATATACAGTGTTGAGGTGAGATAATCTATTTGCTCCGTCGTCAGATCCAAATAGAGCGCGCAACGCGCTTGGTGGATTTTTCTAGAGAAGGCCTTTGAGTCTCGAGTGATAGTCGTTAGGTGCTAATCCTGCCTAATGAAGCTTTCAATCATTTTCTAAGGTTACTCTATGACAATTCGCACGCTGGGTAAGCAATTCAAGTATCAAACCGTAAGTGGCATGGCACAACAGGTGCATACCGTTATTGCGCCAGAAGAAAACCTGCATGGTCTACTGATTAGGTCTTTGGTTAATACTAGCTGGGACTATATTTACGTTTATGGTCCGGTCAAACCACTGAAACGCGATGATGTTACTTGTGTGAGGTTCCCCCGAGATTGCGTTATTTACAATGACTACTTTGTACCTGCTGGAAATGGTGTCTATTTCCTAGCTCCGTCTGAGTACACTAATAATATTAGTATTTCGTGGGACTTCCTCAACGCAGATGGGTCGGTAGCATAAGTAGTCGTTCCGTTGCTTTCGCTCGTTTAGCGCGAGCATGAGCTCGGATGTTTACACCCATTCCTTAGATAGGCTCGCCATTTGGCGGGCCTTTTTCATTTTAGCTCCCCGTGACGGGAGGAATCGAGATGGCCCATATGCCTGAGAAAGATCCCGGCCTTTGGGCCGCAGCGCTGGCGTGGCTGGTAGCTCACCAGCCCCAGCTTTCCACTGGCGGCATTGCCGCTGCCGTGGCCATGTTCAGAGTGATCTATGGCGGTGGTCGAGGTCGCAAGGTCCTTTTAGAAGGCGCGATCTGCGGCTTGATCGCTGTGAGTCTGCTGCCGGTGCTGGAGTACTTCGCCCTACCTGCAAACCTTTCGGTCTTCGCCGGTTGCATGGTTGGTTTCATGGGAGTGGACAAGCTTCGTGAGTATTCCGACCGCTTCATGGGAAAGAAGGTGGAGGGCTGATCTATGCCGCCCAAGGCTAAGCGCCCTTGTCGAGTACCTATGTGTCCCGGCAAGACAAGTGACAGCCATGGTTACTGCAGCGCGCATGCCTCGCTCGCAATTGGTTGGAACAACCCTCGCCGTGGCACTGCTGAGCAGCGTGGTTATGACTGGGCATGGCGCAAGCTTGCCAAGGCAGTACTCAAACGAGATCGCTATCTGTGCCAGTGCAATGACTGCAATGGTCGCCGACTGCCGGCAACAGAGGTTGACCATCGCATACCGAAGTTTGAAGGGGGAACGAATGACCCATCCAACCTGTTTGCCATCAATGAAAACTGCCACAAGTTCAAAACGGCGGCAGAGTCGGCACGGGCGCGGTCAGGCCGTCCGTCTGGTGCGTGAGGCAATGCGTTTGCGCGAAAAAGCGATCAAGCGCAGCCGAAGTACAGAGCTGATCCGCCATGGTGACTGGCACTTGGACCGAGCGCTGTACTGCTGGAAAAACATTCACAAGCTTGCAATTCCAGAGCTGATTTCGCGTGTTCTGCATGAGTTAGTGGCAGCAATTGACGCATACATGCATGCCGCAGACGGAGTGCCAGAGCGTCCGCTTATTCATCTGGCTGCCTTAATCGATGGCGAGAGTCTGCGGGCAAAATTAGCGAAAAGTGGTCAAAAATCGGCCAAATAAGGGGGCGGGGCAAAATCTCTACCGCTTTCGTCTCTCTCCACCGATCGCCCAGCCTTTTTCACACACCCGCGAAATTAAAAAAAATCGCATTCCAGAAAATCGGGAGGCCTGAACGATGGGGCGACCCGCGAAACCTACCGCCCTCAAGCTGCTGCAGGGCAACCCCGGCAAGCGAAAACTCAAGAAGGACGGCCCCGCGCCGGCGCCGCTGGCGGAAATACCAGACGCCCCGGAGTGGCTGGGGGAATGGGCCGTTGAAATGTGGGGAACCATCGCCCCTTGGTTGACCCAGACCGGGATCATGACCCGCACCGATACCCACAACCTGGCGGTCTTCTGCGCCGCGTACGAGCGGTGGCGGCTGGCCGAGGAAGAAGTGGCCAGCAAGGGCATCACCGTCGTGGACGCCAAGGGCGTGCTCAAGAAGAACCCCGCCTGCACTGTGATCAACGAGGCGCTACGCCAAGTGGCCAGCTTCGGGGCAGCCCTCGGGCTGGACCCGGCCAGTCGTGCGCGCCTGATGGGCAGTGGCGGGCCGGAGAAACCAGAAAACCCGTTCATCGTGCTCAAAGGAGGGCGGGCCTCGAAGTGAGTTAGGACATGGCCAGCTACCCGAACGTAAACGCGGCGAACAAGTACGCCCGCGACGTGGTGGCCGGCAAGATCCCGGCATGCAAGTACGTGCGTCGTGCCTGCCAGCTTCACCTGGATGACCTGGCCAAGTCGAAGAAGCGCAATTTTCGCTGGACCTTCGACCGCGACACCGCCGAGCAGGTGGCGGTGTTCATCCAGCTGCTGCCGCATGCCAAGGGCAAATGGGCGGCGCTGCGTGAGCTGATCAAGCTTGAGCCGTGGCAGCTGTTCATCTTCTGCAGCATCTTCGGTTGGGTCGATAAGAAGACCCGCCGCCGGCGGTACCGCGAGGTTTACATCGAGGTGCCGCGCAAGAACGGCAAGAGCGTGCTGGCCGCCGGCGTCGGCCTGTACATGCTGGTGATGGATGGTGAATTCGGCGCCGAGGTGTATTGCGGTGCGACCACCGAGCGGCAGGCCTGGGAGGTGTTCAAGCCGGCGCGGCAGATGGTGCGACGCACCCCCGAGCTGGTCGAGGCCTTCGGCATCCAGGTCGCGGCGAAAAACCTGTCGGTGATCGGCGACGAAAGCAAGTTCGAACCCTTGATCGGCGACCCCGGCGACGGCCAGTCACCGAGCTGCGCCATCGTGGACGAGTTCCACGAACACACCTCGGCCGCGCTCTACGAAACCATGCTGACCGGCATGGGCGCCCGTGATCAGCCGATGATGTTCGCCATCACCACGGCGGGCTACAACATCGCCGGGCCGTGCTACCTGCAGCGCGCCCAAGTGATCGACAAGCTGGAAGGGACGGTACCGAACGACGAGTTGTTCGGGATCATCTACACGATTGACGAGGACGACGACTGGAAAGACCCGGCGGTCCTGCGCAAGGCCAACCCCAACTATGGCGTCTCGGTCGGGGCTGAGTACCTACTGAAACGCCAAGCCGACGCAACGCGTTACCCGTCACGGCAAAACGCGTTCAAGACCAAGCACCTCAACATCTGGGTCAGCGCCAAAGAAGCCTGGCTGAACATGGCTGACTGGGAGGCGTGCGGCGACCCCACGCTGACCCTGGACCAGTTTCTGGGCCAGCGCTGTTGGATCGGCATTGACCTGGCCAGTAAATCGGATATCTGCGCGGTGTCGCTGGTGTTCTTGGACAAGGTGGAGCTGCTCCCGGGGAGCGGCAAGTGGGTCAACCGCTGGACCATCTTCTGCAAGTCGTTCTTGCCCGAAGGCGCGATAGAGCGAGGCGGCCCCAACAAGGCAGCTTACGAGGCCTGGGCCAACGCCGGGTTGCTGGAAATCTGCGACGGCGAAGAAATGGACTTCGACCTGGTGCGCGACATGGTGGGCGAATTCGCCGGCATGTTCGACGTTCAGGAAGTGGCCTACGACAAATGGCGCGCCACCCAGCTGGCCCACCAGCTGCAAAAGGACGGCGCCGAGGTAGTCGAAATGGGTGGCGGCGTGGCCAGCATGAACCTGCCCATGCGCGAGCTGGAAGCGGCGCTGCTGTCCGGTCGCGTGCGCCACTGCAGCGACCCGGTATTGGCCTGGCAGGCCGGAAACGTCGTGGTGCGTCCGTTCAAGGGCTGCATCACGCCGATGAAGGCCGACGAAGGCAAGACCGACATGCGCAAAATCGACGGCATTGTCGCCGCGCTGATGGCGATGAACCGCGCCATGGTTAGCGAATTTGAGCCGGAAGGGCTGTTGGCCAGCCTGACCGAAGACGACCTATTAGCTATGTGAGCCCCTACGATGAAATGGCTTCCTGAATCTATCGGGACGGCAGGCTTTTGCCTGTTCGTCGCGGGCCTCTACGTCCAGTTCGGGGCGGGAGTGGCCCTGATGGTCGGTGGCGGCCTGATGGTGGCCGGCGCCGCCAAGGCGGTGTGGCGATGATCCTGGGCGCGATGTTCGAGCAGCGCAGCAGCCTGGAGGCGCCCAGCACGCCGATGAACAGCAAGGAGCTGACCGAATACCTGTTTGAAGGGCAGGGGATCAGCGTCAGTCCGGCTTCGGCCATGCGTCTGACGGCGGTGTATGCGTGTATCTACGTGCTGTCCAGCTCCATGGCCCAGCTGCCGCTGAGCGTGCTGCGCAAGGTCAACGGGCGGATCGAGGTGGCCACCGACCACCCGGCCCATTACCTGCTGCACGATGAGCCGAACACCTGGCAGACCTCCTACCGCTGGCGAGAAACCAAGCAGGCCCATGTGCTCGGCTGGGGCAATGGCTACACGCGCACGGTGCGCAGTCGCCGCGGTGAATTGCTGTCGCTGGAAATGCACGAGCCGCAACACACCGATCTGGTGAAGAACGGCAATCGCTGGGTGTACTCGACCCAGGACGAAGACGGCGCGCCGCTGGCGGTGTCGCCCGAGGACATGATTCACCTGCGCGCCATCGGCTCGCACCGGCGCATGGGCATCAGCCCCATCCGGCAGAACGCCGACACCATCGGCCTGGGCATGGCCACGGTGCGCTACGGCAAGGAGTTTTTCGAGGGCGGCGGCCGGCCTACGGGCCTGGTCACCGTCAAGGACGGGAAGCTGGATAACACCAGCTGGGAGCGCCTGAAAACGGTCTGGCGCGCCGCCGTGGAACGGCTCAAGCGTTCGGACAACAAGACGCTGCTGTTGCCCGCTGACCTCGATTACAAGGCGCTGACCATCGCCCCCGAGGATGCGCAATTTCTCGAGACTCGCAAGCTGACCCGTAGCGAGATTGCCAGCATCTTCAACGTGCCGGCGCACATGATCAACGACCTGGAAAAGGCCACGTTTTCCAACATCAGCGAACAGGCCATCCAGTTCGTGCGGCACACGGTCATGCCGTGGGTGAAGAACTGGGAGGAAGAAGTTAACCGCCGCGTCTTCACCCGCGCCGAGCGCATGGCCGGCTACTACGTCAAGTTCAACCTGGCCGGCCTGTTGCGCGGTACCCCGAAAGAGCGCGCCGAGTTCTACCGCATCGCCATTCAAGACGGCTGGATGAGCCGCAACGAAGTGCGCGTGCTGGAAGACCTCAACCAGCTGGAAGGCCTCGACTCGATGTTGCTCAACGTCAACACGCAGTTGCTCGGCGCCGACGGCAAGCCGTTACCCGTAACGAAGCAGGAATAACCCATGAGTGAATTTGAACAACGCATGCTGCAGGCGCAGCACTGCGAGCTTCGTGCTGTCCAGCCGGATGAGCAGGGGAGCGCGCCGAAGATCGCCGGCTATGCCGCTGTCTTCAACCAGCGTAGCGACCTGCTGGGCGGCACCTTCGTGGAGATCATCGCCCCGGGCGCGTTCGATGACGTGCTGAATCAGGACACCCGGGCGCTGTTCAACCATGACCCGACCTATCTGCTGGGCCGCACGGCCAGCGGCACGTTGCGTCTGACCGTGGATGAGCGCGGCCTGTCGTACGAAATCGACACGCCCAACACGCAGACCATCCGCGACCTGGTGGTCGAGCCGTTGCGCCGTGGCGACATGAGCGGCAGCAGCTTCGCCATGCGCGTGGCCAAGGGTGGCGACACCTGGCACGAAGAGAAAGACGGCCTGATCGTCCGCACCATCTTCAAGATCGCCGAGCTACGCGACGTAGGGCCGGTGGCGTTCCCGGCTTACCCCGACTCCAGCGCTGCCCAGCGCTCCCTGACTGCCTGGAAGCAGGCGCAAACCGAAGGCGACGAAGCTCGCGCACATTTCGAGCGCGAGGCCCGCGAGCGCCTGCTTGACCTAACTGAACTGTGATCCCAAGGGGGAGCTATGACCCTGCAACAACTGAAAGAAGCCTATAACAAGCTGTCGGCCGAAATGCGCTCGCTGCATGACACCACCCCGGACGACGGTTGGACCGGCGAAGTCCGCGCCAAGTGGGAAGGCATGAAAACCGACCTCAAGGCACTCAAGGAGAAGATCGAGCGCGAAGAAGAACTGCGCGCCCAGGATCAAAGTTTCGTTGAAGGCTTGGACCGTGACCGCCCGAACAACGCGCCGCAGAACGAAGCCGACACCGAGCAGCGCAGCGCCTGGGACAACTGGGTACGCGGCGGCATGGAGGGCCTGAGCGCTGAACAGCGTTCCATGGTCCTGCAGATGCGCGCCCAAGGTACCAATCCGAACGAGGCGGGCGGTTTCACCGTGCCAACCACCCTGCAGGCGCGGGTGATCGAATCGCTGGTGACTTATGGCGGTATCGCTTCGGTGTGCCAGCTGCTGCAGACCGACAATGGCGCTCCGATTGCCTGGGCCACCAGCAACGGCGGCGAGGAAGAAGGCGAGCTGATCGGCGAGAACAAGGCCGCCGGCGAAAAGGACGTTGAGTTCGGCATGGGCACCCTCGGGTCGCACACCATCAGCTCGAAGATCATCCGCGTCTCTGAACAGCTGCTGCAGGACTCGGGCATCGACATGGAAGCCTTTCTGGCCGGCCGTATAGGTAAGCGCGTGTCGCGCACCCGTAACCGCCTGATCGTCCAGGGCACCGGCGCCGGCGAAACCGCCGATGCGCCGGCGCAGCCGAAGGGCCTGGAATACTCGACCCCTCAAGGTGCGATGACGGCCAAGGCCACCGCCTTCACCTGGCAGGAGGTCAACAGCCTGATTCACTCCATTGACCCGGCGTATCGTGCGGCCGCCAAGTTCCGCTTGGCGTTCAACGACAAGACGCTGCAGGCGATGGAAGAGATGGTGGACGCCAACAATCGCCCGCTGTGGCTGCCCGGCATCGACAGCGACCGTCCGGCCACCATCCTCAAGCATCAGTACGTGATCGATCAGGCCATCGCCGATATCGGCGCCGGTAAGAAATTCATGTATGCCGGCGACTTCAACGAACTGGTGCTGCGCGCGGTGCGTAGCCTGACCCTCAAGCGCCTGGTGGAGCGTTACGCCGAGTATGGCCAGGTCGGCTTCCTGGCGTTCGTGCGCTTTGGCTTGGTGCTGCAGGACACGGCCGCCATCAAGCACCTGGTGGGCAAGACTGCTGCCTAACGGGAGGGCTGTCCATGCTGACGCTTGAACAGATCAAGAGCCATTGCAAGCTGGAGCTGGACGAAACCGAGGAAGACACGCTGCTGCAGGCCTACGCCCGCGCAGCGCGTCGACAGGTCGAGAAGGACAGCGGCCGGCGGTTGTACTGGGTCACGCTGCCGGCCGACGCGCCGGCAGACGCGACCGGCGATGAAGCCTACCTGCGTGGGCTGTTGCCGCTCGATGCTTCGGAGAACGCGTTACCCGTAACGGATGACGTGGAACTGGCCATGCTGCTGTTGGTCGCCCACTGGCACCGCAACCGCGAGCCGGTCACCGAGTCGACCAGCAACGGCACCAAGGCGATGCCGTTGGCTTATGACGCCCTGGTGCAGCCTTATCGCTGGTTCGCGCTGTGAGGGAGCCGGAAGCGGGCGAACTGCGCACCCGGGCGGTGGTACGCATCCGCAACGACACGCCAAGAGGCTCTGCAAGCCTTGAGTCAAATTTCGAGCCGGTGGCCAAACGCTGGTGCAAGATCGAGCCGTTAGGCACGGCCACCTACACCGGGTCGGTGCAGACCGGTACGACCATCACGCATCGGATCTACTGTCGGTTCGTGCGTGACCTGGACACCCGGCATGAGCTGGTCGCCGGTGGCCGGGTGTTCCGCGTCAAGCGGGCTACCGGGATGCGTGGGCGGCAAGTGTGGTCGGTGATCGAGGTCGAGGAACTGCAGGCGGTGAATGTGCCGGCGGGAGGTGGTCGTGGCCAACTCCGTTTCGATTGACGGCTATTTGCATGTCGAGGGCTTCGACAAGTTCGACCAAGAGGCCTTCAACAAGCGGAAGATCCGCGCCGGCATGCGCAAGGTTGGCCAGCTGATCGCCGGCCGAGCGCAGATGAATCTAGCGCTCGGCGGTGGCCAGGAGGGCTACCCCGTCAACCGGACCGGGGCCACCACCGAGTCGATCAACTTCAAGCTGTCCAGGTCGGGCTTTTTGGTGCGGGTTGCGCCCAACAAGACCGCGAGCATGAAGGAGTATTACCCGGCTTACCTGCACTACGGCGTTCGCCGCAAGACGGGCGGCGGGTGGCGGATCAGGCCCCGCGACAACTACATGACCGATGCACTGACCGACAGCCGCGCCGAGGTGCAACGCATCCTGCAGCAGGCCTTTGCCGCCGCGCTGCTCAACTGAGTACCTGACATGAAAATCACGCCTGTGATCGAGCAGCTGCGCGCCTATGCGCCTGGTTTCGAAGGGCGCGTGGCCGGCGGTCTGGATTGGGACCCGACCGCCGACAGCGCCAAGATGTCCCCGCCTGCGGCCTACGTGATCGCGGTTGGCGACTCGGCCGACGAGCCGCAAGCGCAGAACGTTTACACCCAGGCCGTGCGCGACGTCATCGACGTGTGTGTCGTGCTGCCGACCGACGATGAACGCGGGCAGTCTGTAGCCGACGTGCTGCACGACGTGCGCGCCCAGCTGTGGCGCGCCCTGGTGGGCTTCGAGCCGGACGACGAATCGGGGCCGCTGCTGTACGACGGTGGTCAGCTGCTGCTGCTCGACCGCGACCGCATGGTCTACCGCTATCGGTTCTATGCCGATTTCCAGCTCGGCCGCTGGGAGCAAACCGGCGAGGGCAAGCCGCAGACCTGGCAGGAATGGCAGCTGGCCGGCCTGCCGGCCCTGGAAGGCATCGACACCCGTCTCGACTTCCTCAACCCCCTGAAAGACCCCAACGTCAACGCCCCTGGGCCAGACGGGCGGGTCGAGTTCATTACCCGTGAGGACTTGAACCCATGATCACCATTCACCTCAAGCCGGCCCCGGGGCGCGATTGCCCGCTGCCGGATCAGCCGGGCAAGTACCTGCCGGCCGAGGGCGCTGCAGTGCCCCGTGATGCCTATTGGGAGCGCCGCATACTTGACGGCGACGCCCTGGAACAGAAGACCACCACCCGGGGGAGCAAAGCGCGATGAGCGTCAGTTTCAGCAACATCCCGAGCGACATTCGCGTGCCGCTGTTCTATGCCGAAGTCGACAACTCCATGGCCAACAGCGGCGGGTCCAGCCTGCGCCGGCTGATCGTGGGCCAGGTCAACGACGACGCCGACAGCGACGAAATCGGCCGCCTGGTGCTGGTGTCGAAGACCAGCGACGCCAAGGGCATCGGCGGTACCGGCTCGATGCTGGCCGCCATGCATGCACGCTTGCGGGCCATCGACGTGGCCGGCGAGGTCTGGTGTCTGCCGCTCAAGGTGGCCACCGGCGCGGCCGCGACCGCCACCGTTACCGTAACGGGCAGCGTCGCCACCGCCGGCCTGGTCAATCTGTACGTGGCTGGCCAGCGCGTGCGGGCCGATGCGGTGGTCGGTGCCTCGGCCGAGGCCGTGGCTGCCAGCCTGGCAGCGGCTATCAATGCCGCTATTGACCTGCCGGTAACGGCCACGGCCGCCGCCGGCGTGGTCACCCTGCAGGCCAAGTTCAAGGGCGAGCTGGGCAACGATATCCAAGTGCAGCTGAACCGCCTGGGGCGCGCCAATGGCGAAACCACGCCGGCCGGCCTGACGGTGGTGGCCACGGCCATGACCAACGGCGCCGGCACCCCGGCTGTATCGGCGGCGCTGGCTGCACTGGGCGACGAAGAATTCGAGTTCATCGCCCAGCCCTGGACCGATGCCGACACGCTGGGTGCCTGGAGAACCGCCATGGACGACAGCGCCGGCCGCTGGTCCTGGGCGAAGCAGCTCTACGGCCATGTGTACAGCGCGCAGCGCGGCACGTTGGGCCAGCTGGTCGCCGCCGGGCGGACGCGTAACGATCCGCATGTCTCCGTGCATGGCTTCGAGCGCGGCGTGCCGCAGCCGGCGTGGGAGGTGGCGGCGGCCTGGGCGGCACGTACCGCCGTGTTCATCAGCGCCGACCCGGCGCGACCGACGCAGACCGGCGCGTTGACGGGCATCGACCCGGCGCAGGCCAGTGACCGCTTCACCCTGACCGAGCGGCAATCGCTGCTGACCAGCGGGGTGGCCACCGCCGTCTACAGCGGCGGCAGCTACCGCATCGAGCGGGCTGTTACGACCTACCAGCGTAACGCCTACGGCCAACCCGATGATTCCTACCTGGACAGCGAGACGCTCCACCAGTCGGCCCACGTGATCCGCTACTTGCGCAGCATCATCACAAGCAAGTACGGCCGTCACAAGCTGGCCAATGACGGGACGCGCTTCGGCCCTGGCCAGGCCATCGTCACGCCGAAGCTGATTCGCGGCGAGCTGATCGCCGCCTATGGCGCGCTGGAGCGTGAGGGCATTGTGGAGAACGCCGAGGCGTTCAATCAGTACCTGATCGTCGAGCGCGATCCGAAGAACCCGAACCGCCTGAGTGTGCTGTTCCCGCCGGACCTGGTGAACCAGCTGCGCGTGTTCGCGCTGCTGTACCAGTTCCGCCTGCAGTACCCGGACGCAGCGTAACCCTCATCGTTCAACCCCAGCCCGCCCAGTGCGGGCTTTTTTATGGGAGTGCCCTTTATGGGTCAGAAAGTCGCGGGCACCTGTTTTATCAAGGTCGACGGCGATCAGCTGGTGATCACCGGCGGCGTGGAATGCCCGCTGTCGGACAAGAAGCGCGAAACCATCACGCGGGGATTCTTCAAGGAAGAAGACCTGATCCCCTACGTGGTGGTCGATGCGGTGAAAACCGCCAACTTTCCCCGGGCCAAGCTGGCCAACGGGATCGGCATGACCGTCACCGCCGAGCTGGCCGACGGCTCGGTGTACGTGCTGAGCGGCGCGTACCTGGTGGACGAAACCAAAGTGACCGGCGATGACGCCAAGGTCTCGCTCAAATTCGAAGGCATCCAAGGAGACTGGCAGTAATGACTACCGCAACCCACGAACTCGCAACCCCGATCCAGGCCCACGGTGAAGAGGTCAAGGAACTGAATCTGCGCCGCCCGACCGTGCAGGAGTGCCGGGCAATCAAGGTGCTGCCGTACAACCTCGGCGGCGACGGTTACCCGGTGGTCGACCTTGAAGCGGCGGCGAAGTATATCGCTGTGTGCGCCGCAATCCCGGCCAGCTCGGTCAACCAGCTGGAGCTGTCGGACCTGAACACTCTGGCCTGGATCATCGTCGGTTTTTTCATGCCCCAAGATTCGAAGCAGTCGGCGGCCTGACCGAGCTGGCCTATGACCTTGCCTGGTGGTGGAAAGCCACCCCGGGCGAGGTGCTGGGCTGGACCCTCGACACGCTGTTCGAGAGTGAGGAAAACGCGTGGCGCATCAACGCGCTGAATGGGGGAGGCGGTGGCGGATAAATTCCAACTCAAGGCGCTGATCACCGGCGTCGACAAGCTGTCGCCGGTGTTGAGCGGGGTACGCAAGAACGCCGCGGTGCTGCGTAAGCAGCTGAACAGCTCGGGCCTGGGCAAGATCACGTTCGGTGAGGCCCTGCAGGGCGGGGCGATTGCGGCCCCGTTCGTCATGGGTGTGAAGGCGGCCATGGGCTTTGAAAGCGCCATGGCCGACGTCAAGAAGGTGGTCAACTTCGAGTCGCCCGAGCAGTTCAAGGCGATGAGTGACGACGTCCTGGGCCTGTCCGAGCGGCTGCCGATGGCGGCCGAGGGTATCGCGCAGATTGTCGCCGCCGGCGGCCAGTCTGGCATTGCCCGGGAAGAGCTGAACCGCTTCGCGGAAGACGCGGTGAAGATGGGGGTCGCCTTCGATCAGACGGCCGAAGAATCGGGCTCGATGATGGCCAAGTGGCGCACGGCCTTCAAGATGAACCAGACCGAAGTGGTCACGCTGGCCGACCAGATCAACTACCTGGGCAACACCGGCGCGGCCAGCACCGGGCAAATCTCCAACATCCTGACCGCCATCGGCCCCTTGGGCGAGGTCGCAGGCGTCAGCGCGGCGCAGTTGGCCGCCATGGGCTCGACCCTGGCCGGGGTGGGCATTGCCCAGGATGTGGCCGCCACGGGCATCAAGAACTTCATGCTGACCCTGACCGCCGGCACGGCGGCCACCAAGTCGCAGAAGGAGGCCTACAAGGCCTTGCGCCTGGATGCCAACGAGCTGGCCAAAGGCATGCAGACGGACAGCGAAGGGACGATTAACCGCGTTCTGGAGACGCTGGCCAAGGTCGAGAAAAGCAAGCAGGCGGCGGTACTGACCAACCTGTTTGGCAAGGAATCGGTAGGGGCTATCGCGCCATTGCTGACCAGCCTGGGCACGCTGCAGAAGAACTTCAAATCGGTCGGCGACGAAAGTCAGTATGCCGGGTCGATGAACAACGAGTACGCCGCACGGGCCGCGACCACGCAGAACGCCATGCAGCTGTTGCAGAACCGGGTGACCCGCCTGGGTATCACGGTCGGCAGCATGCTGTTGCCGCCGCTCAACGACTTCATGGCGGCCGTGGGGCCAATCATCAGCAGCGTGGCTACATTGGCCGGGGCGCACCCGTGGCTGATCAAGGGCGTGCTGGGCGCGGCCGTGGGCTTCACCGTGCTGCGCTTGGCCACGGCCGGGGCCACGGCAGCCCTGGCCCTGATGAACGGTGTCGCGAGCATGAGCCCGGTGGGCATGATCGTCCGTGGTATCGCCATCGCTGCCGGCGTCCTGATTGCCAACTGGTCGACCGTGGCGCCGTACTTCCAAGCGGTGTGGGACAAGATCAAGGCCCCGGCGATGGCGGTGTGGGAGTGGATGAAAACCGCTTTCGCCTGGTCGCCGCTGGGCCAGATAGTGGCCAACTGGGGACCGCTGACGCAGTTCTTTAGCGCGTTGTGGGGGCTGGTGAAAGCGCTGTCGGTGCCGTTCCTGGGCTTCCTCAAAACAGTGTTTGCCTGGTCGCCACTGGGCTTGATCGTGGCTAACTGGGGACCGCTGACGGCGTTCTTCGGCGCGCTGTGGGAAGGGGTCAAGGCCCTGTCGGTGCCGTTCTTCGACTTCCTCAAGGCGGTCTTTGACTGGTCGCCGCTGGGTTTGATCATCAAGCATTGGGAGCCCATCACCGGCTTTTTCAAAGGGATCTGGGACAAGCTTCGGCCCATCTTTGAGCCGATGATGAAATTCCTGGGCTTCGACAGCGAGTCGAGCGGCGACGGCGTGATCAGTGCGGCGACGTCGAAGGTCAACGACTGGGCCGAGCAGCAGAAGGCGCGCAACGCCGCCGGCGAGCCGGTACCGGGTGCGCTGGTCAAGCCGATGGCGCAACCGGTGCAGCTGATGCCGGAGGCCACCAGCGTGGCCAGCCTGATGCGTGCGCCGGACCAGCCAGGGCCATGGGCAGCGATGCCCCTGTCGGCCTCGCAGATGGCCGAGCATGCGCAGGAAAGCCTGGCCAAGGGGCTGACCCCGGGGGAGACGATGAAACGCGCTGAAATGGGCCTGCCTGGGCAGAACAGCCTGGCAGCACCTGGGGCGGGCGCCCTCGCCGCGTCGCGGGGCTCCCTGGTGCAGCAGGCCACCCAGGCCAGTAAAGCCCAGCTGGAAGGGCAAATGGTCGTGCGCTTCGACAATGCCCCGCCCGGCATGCGGGTGGAGCAGGCCGACACCAATCAACCCGGGCTGCAGGTCAGCCCACAAGTGGGTTACCGATCCTTGGGGAGGTCGTCATGAGTACCTGGCGGGATCAACTGCACCCGGCCTCATTCCGAGGCGTGCCGTTCCACGTCGACAGCGACAGCATGCCGGCGGGACGGCGCACACAGACGCATGAGTATCCGCAGCGGGACAAGCCCCTGGTGGAAGACCTGGGCCGCGTCACGCGGGAAATCAAGCTGGCCGCCTTCGTGATCGGGGAGGACTGCTATTCCCAGCGTGACAACCTGCTCAACGCCCTGGACAAGCCTGGGGCGGGGGAGCTGGTCCACCCGTGGTATGGACGGCTGACGGTCACCGCGACGGCCTGCAGCGTCAGTCATGAGCGCCGCGAAGGCGGCATGGTCCGCTTTGATTTGGTGTTTGTGGAAGACGGCGAGAAGGGCTTTCCTGCCGGTGTGCCGAACACGGCGCGGCAACTGGAGGACTCATCGGAAAGCCTGCTTGAGTCAGCGATTGCCCGCTACAAAGCCGCCATGGCGGTGGTCAACCGGGCGCGCCTGGCGGTAGTCGCGCTGCAGAATGGCATTGCCGGGGTGCAGATGGCCATTGCCTCGGAGCTTCGCCAACTGACCGGTCTGGTCAGCTCGGTGGAGGCGCTGGCCGACATGCTGATTAACGCCCCGGGCAACTTCGCGGCAATGATCCGGGGGCAGTTCGCGAATGTCGGCGGCAGTTCACGGTCGTCGGGCTATCGCTGGGGGCCGTCCAGTGGCGGCGAGTCGGCGAACTTGGAGGCCGACCCGGAGTTTGCCCGCACCGTCGCGGCGCTGCCCGAGGCCACGCCGGAGTTTGCCAGCTTCGCGGAGTCTGGCCGGGCTATCACGGGCCAGGTGGAGCAGGCCCGCCAGTTGGCCAGCGCGCCGACGCCGGCCGGTGGTACCGACACCGCCGCCGTGGTCACCGCTGCCCGTGAGCTTGTGCGCGATGCGCTGATCGTGCTGGCCGTGCGCGAGGCGGTGGCCATGCCGGTGGTGCAGGCGCCCGAGCCGTTGACCGGTTTCGCCACCCTGGAACAGCAGGTGGTGGCCCCAATCCAGCGCCCTGAGGTGCCGGTCACTGCCGACGTGGTAGCGCTGCGTGACGCCATCAGCGACGCCCTGTGGCTGGCCGCCCTGGCGTCTCCCGTCGAGCACGTCGAGCAGTTGGAGGCGGTGCGCAGCCAGGTGCGGGCGCACCTGACCGAAGTGGCCCGCGCCGGCGTGCGGCTGAGCGAGGTCACCACGCGGGAAAGCCTGCCGGCGGTGGTGCTGGCTTATCAGCGCTATGGCGACGCCACCCGCGCCGAGGAAATCGTTACGCGTAACAAGGTGCAGCACCCGGGCTTCCTGCCCGTAGGCGCGCTAACCATCGCTCGAGAGTGAACCCATGGACAACCACAATGCTGTCACGCTGAGCGTGAACGGCCTGGATTATCGCGGCTGGAAGAAAGTCAGCATCAGTGCCGGCATCGAACGCCAGGCCCGGGATTTCCGCCTGGGCGTAACCTGGAGCTGGCCGGGCCAGGTGCAGGAAATCCCGGTGCGCCAAGGCGACCGCTGCGAAGTCCGCATCGGTGCCGAACTGGTGCTGACGGGCTGGGTGTTCGGCACGCCGATCAGCTACGACGCTCGCAGCGTCGAACGGTCGGTGGCCGGCCGCTCGCTGACTGCCGACCTGGTGGACTGTTCGGCGGTGAACAAGCCCGGCCAGTGGCGCGGGCAGAGCGTGCAGAAAATCGTGCAGGCGCTGGCCGAGCCCTACGGTGTGCGGGTGCTGAGCGAGGTGGCGGAAACCACCAAGCTGGCCGACCACCAGATAGAACCGGGCGAAACGGCCTTCGAGTCCATCGACCGCCTGCTGACGCTGTCGCGGCTGCTGTCGACCGATGACGCCCGGGGGCGGGTGGTGATCATCAAGCCGGGCAGTGCCGGCCGCGCCGTCGACCGCCTGGAACTGGGGCAGAACCTGCTGACCGGTAGCGCCGAGCTGGATTTCTCGGGGGTGTTTTCTGAGTACCGCGTCACCGGCCAGCGCTCGGGCACCGACACTGACTACGGCGCGGCGGCCAGCGAAGTGAAGGCCGGTGTCACCGATCCGCGTGCCTCACGGCGCCGGGTGCTGCTGATTCACGAAAGTGGCCAGATGACCCCGGAGCTGGCCCAGGCGCGGGCCAACTGGGAGCGCGGCAGCCGCATGGGGAAGGCGCTGACCCTGCGTTACAAGATCCAGGGATGGCGGCAGTCCACCGGCGCCCTGTGGGTGCCGAACATGATCGTGCGCGTGGTCGACCCGCTGATCGGCATCGACCGCGACATGCTCATCAGCGAAATCGAGTACGTGCTCGATGACGCCGGCACCGTGGCCAACATCGTGGTAGGCCCGCCGGATGGCTTCGACCCCGAGCCGAAAGATCCGCACAAGTCTCGCAAGCTCAAGAAAGGCGGCAAGGCCGACAACTTCGAATACCTGATCCCCGCTGACTGGAAGCCTGGCCAATGAAACCCATGAGAAATTTTCTCGCCCGGGGCGTGGTCGCCCTGGTCGATGCCGGCCGCAAGCTGCAGGGCCTGCAGATGCGTCTGACCGCCGACGAAGTGAAAGACGGAATGGAGCATTTCGAGCCCTACGGCTTTACGTCCAACCCGCTACCCGGCGCCGAGGCCCTGGCGGCGTTCCTGGGCGGCGATCGCTCCCATGGGGTGGTCGTCTGCGTCGCCGACCGGCGCTTTCGCCTGCAGGCGCTCAAGAGCGGTGAGGTGGCCTTGTACACCGACCAGGGCGACCGCCTGCACTTCAAGCGCGGCCGCGTGATCGAGATCGAGACGCTGACGCTCAAGGTCAAGGCCGAGACGGCCGTGGAGTTCGACACGCCGGTGATCCGCACCACGGGCCAGATCGTGTCGCAGGGTGACCAGATCGCCGCCGGCGTCAGCCAGGTCAACCACCCGCATGAGGGAGTGGCGAAGGGTAACCAGCAGAGCGGCAAGCCGGTGGTGACGGCATGACGCTGCTCGATGCCGAGTCCGAACGCGCCTGGCAGCGCGCCGTGGTGATCAGCCTCTTGACCTGGCGGCGCGCCGAGGCCGGCGACCTGCTGGACGATGATCAGCGTTACGGCTGGTGGGGCGATACGTTCCCGACCCTGGCAAATGACCGGATTGGCTCACGCCTGTGGCAGCTGCGCCGGCGCACGCTGACCGACGACACGGTGCGCACGGCCGAGGCGTTCGCCCGCGAGGCCCTGCAGTGGGCGGTGGATGACGATCGGGTGAGCGCCGTTACGGTAACGGCGTCGCGCAAGGTCGACCGCCTCGACATGCAGGTGCGGGTGGGCCTGCGCGACGGCCCGGTGATCGATGTTCAACTAGACAACCTGTGGCAGGTGATCAATGCCGTTTGAAATCCCAACACTGCCCGCCCTGGTGGCGAGGGCACAGGCCGACTTGGCCGGCGGGAGCGCCCTGGTCCGTTCTGACGCCGAGGTGCTGGCCCGCGTGCTCGGCGCGGCGTCGTCCGGCCGCTACGGCCATCAGCGCTACATTGCCGACCAGATCCTGCCCGACACAGCCGACGACGAAACCCTGCTGCGCATGGCCCAGGCGCGGCTTAAGCGGGGGCGCTTGGAGGCCGTGAAGGCGAGCGGGGCGGCCACCTTCACCGGCGCCGCCTCGGCGCTGCTCGATGCCGGCACGCTGCTGCAGCGCGATGACCAGGTGCTGTTCAGGGTGCGGGCTTCGGTCAAGTTGACCGGCACCGACGGCGTCGCCCAGGTCGAGGCCCTGGAGCCGGGCGAGCTGGGCAACACGCCCGCCGGCACCCAGCTGCGCCTGGTTTCGCCAGTGCTGGGCGTCAATGACACGTTCACTGTGACGGCGCCGGGTCTGACCGGCGGCACCGAGCAGGAGAGTATCGAGGCGCTACGCGCTCGGGTGATCCGTTCGTACCGGGTCATTGCCCACGGCGGAAGCAAGAGCGATTACGAGACCTGGGCGCTGGAGGTGGCGGGGGTGACCCGGGCCTGGGTGGTGCGGCGCTGGGTGGGGCCGGGCACGGTGGGGGTGTTCTTCGTGCGCGATGGCGATATCGACATCATTCCGAACGCCGAAGCCATCGCCGCCGTGGCCGCCTACATCGAGCAGGAGCGGCCCGTCACGGCCGAGGTGTACGTGTTGCCGCCGGCAGAGAAGCCGGTGCAGTACCAGCTGTCGGTCACCCCGGACAGCAGCGCGGTACGCCGTGCCGTGGAAGCGGCCCTGATAGACCTGCACAACCGTGAATCGGAGCTGGGCGCCACGCTGCTGGCCACCCACATTGCCGAGGCTATCAGCGGCGCCACGGGCGAGCGCGATCACAAGGTCATCAGCCCCGCCGGCGACGTGCAGGCGGCCGCTAATGAGCTGCTGACCTATGGGGGTGTGCTGTGGTCGTGAGGACGGTAGAGGACTACTACGCGCAGTTGTGCGCGCTGCTGCCACCGGGGCCGGCCTGGGATCGTGAGTTCAACCCAGGCGTCGACCAGGTGCTGCAGGCGGCGGCTCAGGAACTAGCCACCGAGGATCGCCGCGCCGCCGACCTGCTGGCCGAGAGCGAACCCGCCACCGTGCGCGAGCTGGTTCCCGACTGGGAGCGGGTCATGCAGCTACCCGACCCCTGCTTGGGCGATACGCCGGCGTTTGCTGACCGGCAACTGGCCGTGCGCCGCCGCCTGCTGGAGGTGGGCGGGCAGACGCCGGCGTACTTCGTGGAGCTGGCCTTTTCGCTGGGCTACCGCAATGCCCGCGTGGTCGAGCACCGGGCGCCGCGCTTCGGTCGGTCGCGCTTCGGCTCGGCCCGCTTCGGCACCTGGGGCGCGCAATTCATGTGGACCCTGGAGACGGGGCCGCGCCTGGCTCAGGGTAGCCGCTTCGGATTCAGTCACTGGGGTCAGACCTTCGGCGGTGCCGCCAACGGCGCGCTGGAGTGCCTGGTCAGCCGCGCCGCCCCCGCGCACACCCTCGAAACCATTACCTACGGATAACGCGATATGGACTACCCGAAACGCATTCCCAACGTCGGCCTGGTCGGCGGCAAATTCGTTGACGAAAACGTCAGCACGGGCCTGCCTGGCTCGCTGATCCCGTCAGCCTGGGGCAACGCTGTTACCGACGAGTTGTTGGCTGTGATCAAGGCCGCAGGCCTCACCCCCAGCGAGGACAATAATGCACAACTGGTGCAGGCGATTAAGGAACTCGCAGACAATGACGAAAAATCCGGCGTAGTGCCGGGTGATTACCGAAAGGTCAGTGTCGATGAATTGGGCCGTGTGACAGCGGGGAGCAATCCTACAACGCTGGCCGGTTACGGCATCACGGATGCCTATACACAGGCTCAGGTGAACAACTTGCTTACCGGCAAAGCCGACAAGGCGACAACGCTGGGCGGCTACGGGATCACCGATGTTTACACACAGGCTCAGGTGAACAACCTGCTCACCGGCAAAGCCGCCAAGGCGACAACGCTTGTTGGTTACGGCATCACGGATGCCTATACACAGGCTCAGGTGAACAATTTGCTCATCGGCAAAGCGGCCCAGGCATCCACGCTGAGTGGCTACGGCATTACCGATGCTTACACGCAAACCCAAGTAAACAATTTACTGGCCGGCAAAGCAGCCCAGGCAACCACGCTGGGCGGCTACGGTATTACCGATGCCTACACGCAAACCCAAGTAAACAATTTACTGGCTGGTAAAGCGACCAAAGCCACCACGCTTGCCGGTTACGGCATCACTGACGCCCTCTCGGCGCTCAGTATTGCTTCGCATGGTGATGTGAATGGGGGCGTTCGCGATGATGTGCTGATCTCCCCGCTGAAGTTGTTGAATGGGTTTGCGATAAGCAAAGCGCCTAACGGCTACGTCAAACTTCCTGCGTGGATGGGCGGCCTGGTTCTGCAATGGGGGAACATCGCTCCAGTGCCGGCTGCAGGCACAACGGTTACATTCCCCGTTTCGTTCCCGAATACGGTACTCGGGGTCTTCCCCAGCATCATTACGGCTGCCCCTGATGACTACGAAATCATGGTGTCGAATGTCAGCCCGCAAAATTTTGTGCTCAGGTCATACGCGGCTCAAATCCCGAACGCGTACTGGTTTGCTATCGGCTACTAAACAGGAGTTGTTATGAAGAAGTTCTACAGCCCCGGCACCGGCGGCTTTTACGACGAAGAAGTGCACGGGCTGCGCCTGATCGAAGATGCGCGCGGCAAGCTGATAGCGAACCCTGATTGCTGCATGTCGGTGGATGTGGTCGAGATCAGCAACGAGGAGCACGCGGAGCTGCTGGAAGGAGAGAGCAGTGGCAAGCGGATTACGGCGAACGAGGACGGCTATCCGGTGCTCACTGACCCGCCGCGGCCAAGCTCGGAAGAGGTTGCAGCCTTCGAACGACAATGGCGTGATGGGGCGCTTCAGGCGGCTATCTGGCTGCGCGAGCGTCACCGCGACCAGCAGGAGATCGGCACCGACACATCGCTGACGGCGGAGCAGTTCGCGGCGCTGCTGGTATACATGCAGGCCCTGCGCGACTGGCCCCAGTCCCAGCAATTCCCCGAGATCGAGCACCGGCCTGTCGCGCCGCCCTGGATCGCCGAACAAACCCAATGAAGCCCCGCACAGTCGGGGCATTTTCTTACCTGGAGAATATCCAATGCGTACATCGCAACGCGGCTTGAGCCTCGTCAAGTCGTTCGAAGGCCTGCGCCTGCAGGCCTATCAGGATGCCGTCGGCGTCTGGACTATCGGCCACGGCACCACCCGGGGTGTGAAGGCCGGCATGTCGATCAGCAAGGAGCAGGCCGAGCGGATGCTACTGAACGACGTGCAGCGGTTCGAGCCGGAGGTGCAGCGCCTGGTAACGGTGCCGCTGAACCAGAACCAGTGGGACGCACTTATCAGCTTCACCTACAACCTGGGCGCGGCGAACCTCGAGTCGTCCACTCTGCGCCGGATGCTCAATGCTGGCGACTATGCCGCCGCCGCTGAGCAGTTCCCGCGCTGGAACAAGGCGGGTGGCAAGGTGCTGCCGGGTCTGGTCCGCCGCCGCGCCGCTGAGCGTGATCTGTTCCTGGAGGCTGCGTGAGCAGCTGGGGTGTTCGGGTTGTCGCGCTACTGGCAGCCGTCGGGTCGTACTGGCTCGTCTACCAGCATGGGCGATCAGTGGAGCGCGCCGAGGCTGTCGCGACATCTGCACAGCGAGACAGCGGCGATCGCCTGGCCGAGGTGCTGGGCGAGCGCGGCGCCCGGGAAGAGGAACAGCGCCGCACCGCGGCACATGAAGAGGTGAGGGCGCATGCTCAGGAACAAAAAACGATCGCTGAAGGCGCTGCTGCTGGGGCTGATGCTGCTGGCCAGCGGCTGCACGACGAAGCCGGCAAACTCGCCGCCACCGTCGGTTGCCCCGGCGCGGATCCCGCCGTTGCCGCTCGAGGCGAGGCAGCCCGCCGCGCCGCAATGGTGCTCTCCGACTTGCTCGCACGGGCTGATGCTCGAGCGGGAGAGCTGGCGGCAGCGTTTGACCGCGCCAGAATAGCTGGGCTTGCCTGTGAGAAATCCTATAATGCCTTGGTTAAGCCGCCAGGATAGGCTTCGGCCGTTCGAGGTGGGTATGAAGGTGTGAGTATTTTGCTCTGCTCAGGTCGAAAGGACGTCGTCGATGCGTAGTTTGTTCATGTGTGCTGCACTGTGTTTGTCAGCCGTTGCCCAAGGTTCGAATTTTGAAATGGACAGTGCAAAGCCGCAGGTACTGAAAGTGGATCGTTGTGCGAATGCTGCGTTTATTGCTGTATCCATTTTGGAAGACAGTGATGATGGAGTTAAACAACATCTCGCATTAACGGGCGCTTTGGAGGGGCTGAGCAAAGGTAAGCTGGGAGAGGCAACACCTACTGCGCTGGAATTGAAGGTCACCCATCAGTATGCCTATCGGGAGTCTATTGGCATGCCTCGGCCCTTCGGCAAGCGTGAGCATGACTGGTTGATCGCTCAAGCGGCAGGGGGATGTGTCATGTGGATGCCGCTTGAGGGGTAGGGTTGGTACTTGATGCACAGTGGCGCGATCAGCACGTTTCGGCAGGAGAAATGTCGTGAAACGAACCATCGAAGGAATGATTGAGGCGGGAGAGCCACTTATCCGTGAGGCCATTGAGTCTTTGCGTGCCTACCATAACGCTCAGGACGCTGGAGGTTCGGTAGAAGAGATCGAGCGCTTACGGCTTATCGCGGAATCCTCATTCCAAGCGGTGACCGATTATCAGCTTTACGCCTTGGGTCACCAGCCACTTTCCCGCCATTGAGCTTCGTTCCGCTCAACAGGGCATCGGGCTGTTATGGCCCGCAGGTCATTCACACGCAGCGATGGGTTGGACTGCTCGCTTTAGCCTGCCGATGGCTTTAGGCGGCTCAAGCAGTATTGCTGCGAATCGTTCCGATTTCTGTCGTTTTTCTGTATTTGAAATGATTTCTTACAACTAGACCTTGGTATTATTTCTTTTTGCAGGAAGATCCGGATGAGTGGTAGTAAGCCCCCAATTTCTTGCTCGGCGGACATTATGTAATCTCGCCGACATTTAGCGCTGGGCTTCGTGGGGGCTTTGGGGTGGTAGAGCAAGAGCAAAATCTGGTCATTGCTGATTGGACGGGTAGGTACCTTGGTGCGGGCGTGCTACGAGAGGCAGAATATGATCACGCCCTGGCAGTAGCCCAGCGTCTTCAGCATTCTGGCTTGGTAAGCTCAACGGAGTGGATTGCAATGGTTCGCCAGGCCAATGCAGCCCTGCTGATGTGCGCTGAAGGCGACTGGACTTAGCCGGTTTCGTCTTATCCAGAAAAGAAAAGCCCGCAGGGGAGCGCGGGCGAACGTAGGAGATCGGATGAGCGTTTACTGTGCAGGATTTGACGTGAAAAAAGCGTGAAGGCAAAAAGGCCTGAATCTCCTCTGGTTTCCTAGAGCTTCTAAAATCGGTTCCAAAACTGAAATTACGACCCTTGGGCTATGCGGCCTGTAGCCGAGCCACCTCGTGTTAGTTTTGGAATCGTTTTTTGCGTTGACGCCTTGATAAATGGGCGCTTATGGTACGGTCTTGAAAACCGTCGATGGGCAACTATCCTAGAGTTCGAATCTCTACGCTTCCGCCACATAAGTGCCTGATTTCATTGGTGTTTACCTTAGGCAATCCCTCAAAAGGGAACGTTTTGGGAACATTTTGGGAATCGAAGGCAAAAGGAAGGGGCCGTCATGGCCCCTTTTTTTATGCGTTTCAGCTCAATTTGAGCGCCTGGTTCAACAACCCCACCACATCCGGCCCGTCCTGGCTGATCCACTTCGCGTAGTGCCTGAAGATCATGGCTGTCGAGGTGTGCCCCATCTGATCTGCAATCCACTCTGGCGTGGCCAGTCCGCTGCTCAGCATCTGGCTGGCGAAGGTGTGCCGGCAGGTGTTCGGACCGCGCTGGCGAACGCCGGCCTTCTCCAGGTGGCCGATCCACCACCCGTGCCGCAGTACGTCAGAGGATCGGTACGGTTCACCTGTGGCGGTGTTAGTGACTTGATCGTCTGCGCTTCCACACCGGCCATGGCGCTACTATCTCGGCGCAGCGGTCGCAGCAGCCGCGGAAGGCCTGCTTGACGTTCGGCTCTGAGCTGGATCGCCTTCCTATGGGCAATGGGGATGACTCAAATTTGTGGTGCTATTGGCCGGATTCGGTTAAATTTCATTCAGAATCAATCGCATGGAAGTGTCATATGAGGCAAAAAATCATACTGTATGCGGCAGTAATAGTTCTGGTTGTTTCTGTCGTAAACCTGTTTGTTGGAAATGGGAAGGTTTATCAGCTGGATCTATTTTCAGTTATTTCTTTCGGGTTGGCGATAGCGGCGTTCCTTTTGTCGTTGTTCGCGGCGTGGATCTCTTGGGAATTTTACAAAAAGTCCACTGAAGCGCTAGATCAAGTTCATGGGTCTGTTAATAAGATCGAGAATGTTGTTGGTGGTGTTCAAAATAACATTACCGAGATTGTACAAATTGCTGTCAAGCATTGGACCCAAAGTGCTGGTGCAGCGAACACAGAGATTATGGACAATTTGATTGAGGAGATGAAGGCCGAGCTCGAAACTCTGAAGGCCGCAGCTCCGGACGTCGAGGCTAAACTGAATAACGCCATTTCAAAAATGGAGCGTGATGTTGCAAACGCTCAGGAGAAAGTCGCATTCCCGTTTAGTGGACTTCAAAGTCAGCAGGTGATCCCCGCCATAGATGTCAGCCAAAACATACTGGTGGATGAGCCCGGGCGGATGGAAGGATATATTACCTTTAAGATCAATAGGCCTACAAAAAATGCAAGTTGTAAATTGAGGGTCAAAAATTCTATAGACGAAGTCACGAATGCCCATATTAAGATGGAGCGTCAGCCTGATTACGTTGTAGGTGAATCCATCAAGCTCCGGCACGGGGTCGATCAGTACGGAGCTCTTAATATTCACCTCGCGGGAAGAAGCCCGATCCCAGTTGGTGAATACATTGTTAAGGTTGAAGTTGACTATGTGTGAATCGCTTCGGCTGTAAAAAATAGTGAAATCGGCAATTTCACCAAAGGTCCATATAGGCGGCTATAAACTGCGTCGCCGCCTCAGCATTGATGGCGTTTCCGTAGGCGCACAGGCGTCCCACTTGGCTGGTAGCCCCATGAGCCAGCGGGAGTGTTCCGGGTTCAACTGGCCGCCACTTTCCATCCCGGCAGAAGAGCCAGTCAGCATCTGCCCACAGGACGTTAACCGGGCCGGCTGTGGCGACTCGCGTAGTAGGGCTACGGTCTCCGATAGGCCCATCATTCCCGGGCGAGGCGCCACGTTGCCCTGCTTGATGGCATCGGTCGCCGTGCAAGTTGGCCATCCCGCTAAATAGGCCTGTCTCGGCAGCTGATCGTTGCGATCCCTGCCGTTCCGCTGGGCCACCATGCCAGGTGTGTCCTTCCAGTCGCGTGTCGTTGGTGTGGTCCATCCCGACAGGCAGGCGGCTGCTGCCAAATCCGGCCCATGCTTCCGCATCGCCTCGAGCAATCCCCCCCTCGAAGGTGCGCACGCCCTTGTCGGCCAGCGCGGCGGTTGGCGTGGGCCAGCCAGGACGTGCGGCCTCGGATGTGCGGAGCACCGACGCCCGCAGACGGAAACGCGATAGCCCCGAAGGCATAAGCCATGGCTTCCACGTCAGTTTGTACAAGGTCGAGCCCAGGCTCTGCGTCCTTGCTTGCAACCTGCTCTCCAAAGACGGCTGCAGGCTGGCGCTCGCTGATGAGCCAGTGGAAATGTGGCCAGAGGTGCCGCTCTTCATCAAACCCAGCTCCCGCGCCTGCCGCGCTGAAAGGTTGAAACAGGTCGATCATCTGGCCAGCCTGCGCGGCGAAGGGTGTAGGACCAAACGCCGACGCCGGCGAAGAAGTGGCATTAGGTGTAAGGCTTGAGGTCATCGGGGTGAATATTCTCGATCGAGCGTTCGTCTACGTCGCCATGCGCGATATGGCTCGCGGTAATGAGGTTGCGGAGCCACTGCGCGGCGTATGAGTCGATCTCGTTGTAATACGCGGGCATGGGCGCTCCTCGCCTGGTCGGCGTTATCGTTGAATAGGGGAAGGCGCTGGCGGGCAGCGCCGAATGGAGTGGCGTGATTCGTTGAAGTGAACTATTGGTTGCTGTCTGGCATGGGGCCGGACATGGGAGCGAAGGAATGTCACAAGAAGCGAAAATTATCGCGCTGGAGCACTTGGTCTTCAGCCTGCTGCGCGAGCTTGATGGCCGGGGCGGCCTTGACCGAGACGAGGTAGTTGATCGCGCACTGAAGTCGATCCAGGAGGCTGGCTATCCAGGCGACGAGGAGCGTCGAACGGCAGCAGCCGGGGCCCTGAAAGACGCTGCTATCTTCATTGCTGGATAGGGTCTCGGTTGGCGCGCCGCAGCATCAGGCGGCGCGCACCTTGAAGGTCAGCATGGCTGTAGCGTCGTCGTTGAAGCACTCGGCCAGCTCTTGGTATGCCCGGTACTTGGCCTGGCTGCGGGTAGCTGCCCAGATTCGCCGCACGTAGTGGCAGGCATCGCCCAGCATGTACTTCACGTCGTCCCAGTCGTACATGTCGTTGGTGAGCACCTCCCACTCCTTGAGTGGCAGCTTCTCGGCCTTCTCGCCGTACTGCATCTCCCAGGAGGGGTGGTAGTTGCGGATGCGCTTCTTCGGGTCGCTGTCGAGGATGACGCCGATGTACTGGCCGCGATCGGCCATGATGACGCCTGGCTCACCGTTGGCGATCACGCGGCGCCCGACCTCGGCCGGGACATCGTAAGTGCGGCGAACGTAGTCGCAGTTGTAGTTGCTCATGGCTTTCTCCATGCATGCGCCGCCCTACGTGCTGGATGCGGCTGTAGTGTGAAGTGATGAGCTTGCTGATAAATTGTCGCCTTCGAATGGGAGGGAACATGGACGACACGTTATTCATTCCGCTTGTAGGGGCGATAGCAGTAGCTCTGATAGGCGGCGGTATATCTTTGGCTCTGGCGATTTTAACGAAGGATCAGAAAACCTCGGAGTTCCGACAAGCTTGGATTGACGCTTTAAGGGATGATGTCTCAAAGCTCGTTGCTCATATGTCCGTAGTTAAGTCGATATCAGTGATCGTTAGAGAGATGGAGGAGGACGATAAGCAGAGGTTCATCCTTACCAAGCAAGATCATTTTCTTGAGACCGGCGTGGTTGTTACTCGGATCAGGCTTCGATTAAATCGCGACAAAGATGCGAGGCTGATCGCGCTGGTCGCCAAAACAGATGGGATTGGTAAGGATCCTGATGCCTACGATCGGCGTATCGAAGATATCGTTGATGAGGCCCAGGCAGTTTTAAAAACCGAATGGAAGCGCGTCAAAAAAGGCGAGTGGTCCTTTAGGCTGCTTAAATATTTTTCACTTTTAGTTCTACTGGGTGGCGTGACGTCGAGTTACTTGGCTTGGAAATATGGCGTCGCCGGTCTAAAGATGATGATGGGCTTCTAGCTTTCAGTCATGGGTGGGAATTAATGGCCGCTGGCGCCGGCCTTTCGGAGTGCTCAGGTACGCTCTGCCAGCAGTATCAGACCAGAATCGTCGGGGTCGTCGCCGACTTCCAGGCCTGGCGTGCGAAGCTCGCGGCTCAGTCGGAACTGATCGAGCTTTCGCACCACGTTTATGCTTAGTTCTATTTTGTGGCGCGGAGGCGTGAGTAGCTTGACCGCTTCATCGCGGGTGAGCTCATGCAGGCAATGGATCATTACAGTCATTGCCTCGCCTTGCTCCTCGATGCCGTACCGCCGCTTGCCGGAAAGCGTGTGCTAAAAGCTTTGATAGCGGGGGCCTGATATTAACCGCTGATTATTTTGTTACGCTCAAGAAATACGGCCCTTAACTCCTCAGTATTAGCAAAGATTTTTATTGCTATATCCGCTGCGAGATCTTGTAAGGACTGAATATTTTTCTCGCAAATAGAAATTTCTCTATTTACTGGATCCCATAGGCTAGAAGAAATTCCCCGGCCATCTCGATTCTCAGTATCTTTGTATCTCTCATATCTTGCAAAGGCGCGCCCTAGTCGGGAATCGTAATGAGCAATTCGCCTGTCAATCGCAGCAGTCATCGAATCTTTAAGGCGTTCCAGAGCCTCGACCGTATAGCGTTCCTTTGAGTCATCTATTTGACTCTGTTGAGAGTTGAATGTCTTGCTCTGTAAGCTCTGCATTACATTAAACTCTCGACGCTGAGTGTCCAGCAACTCTTTCTGTAAACCGATGGTTCTAAGGACAGCTAACAGAGCAACAAAAGAGACAAGAGGACCGAAAACACCACCAACATAACTACCAAAAGCAGACCAGTCTTGGGCGTTTTCAGAAAGGTCGCCGGAGAAAACGTCCCGATAAAGGTAAAAAGCCACCGCTACCAATACTATTAAAAAAAATGGAGACCACATTAAAGCTTTCGAAAAAATATCTTCGATAGTTTTCTTCTGGACTTCAGCTTTTTCCATTTCAAACCCCGTGCAAAAGCCCAATTGTGGCACGAAGCCATCGCGGAGAGCCATATCCATGCCAATAGAAAACCGATCCAGCAACACAGAGATGGTCAGCGTGCCGCGCGACATCATCGAATTCGCCGTTGGCTTCAAGACCCATGGCTTCAAGAACCTGACCGAGCAACACACCGACCAGCGACATGCGCAGGACAAACTGCGCGCATCCTGGCTCAAGGCTTTGAGCGATTACCTCAAAAGGTAATCAGGGGTAAGGGTAAAGGTAATTTTTCTTAAGTAGCTGATTTTAAAGGGTTTGATATTTTTGGCATCCAACCCTTCTTTGAGGTACCAAAAAATTACCTTTTCGAAATCGCTGTAGCCCTTTATTCACGTGGCCTCCAGAGCTTTATCAAGACCCGATTACCAAAATTACCATTTTTTGATGGGTCAACCTGAAACAGCGTTTCCCCTACTTGGGAGGCCTTGGCGAGGTGACGTACACACCCACTCTGGGAACAAAAACGCTCGCAAACGCGCTCTGCATCCCACGGAAATCAAGGCCTCCAGCCCGGCCGGCGCCATTTCGTTGAGTTCTAATCTCTACGCTTCCGCCATATTCAAAGCCCTGACCTAGTCAGGGCTTTTTGCGTTCTTGGGGTCGGAAAAAACCGGACGGCGGTCCTTGGGGAAGTAGCCACGGCGATCTCTCGGGTTGGCGGTCAAGTGCCTGCAGATCGCCCAGCAGCGCCGGTGAAATCAAACGGTATTCGATCTCATGGGCACTGCAAGCGAATCGGCGAGCACCTCGAGCAGTCTTTCGCAACTGCCCTTGAGGTTGTTGCTCGGCTGGATCAGTAGGCCTGCTGGGTGGGTGGGCGTGGTTGCCTGCTGAAATTCAACCCTCCCTGGATCGTCAGCAAGGTGCGGTAGCCAGCGTACGCGATCAGGACGCATGACATGATGACCAGCAGGCGAGCGTTGAAGATGCCTCCTCGGGCCACCAACATGAACCCAAGGCCACAAAACAGCATGGTAAAGCCGACAATGCCCGGTGCGCGGGTGCGTCTTGCGACACCCAGTATCATAAGGATCTGGACGATCGCCACCACGATCCAGTCCGCATAGAACGCCCACTCCCCCAAATGCATGAGTACGTTGGCTTTGAGGGGGAAGGTGATGTTTGTCCCGCGCTTTGCCACATGGGGATAGATTTCCCGAGTCTCGGCCGTGGACACAGGCTTGCTTGGCATCAGCTGGCGAGGAACGAAAAGAGTCATTGCATCTTCCAGGGCATACGCCTTGGGTTCTACTTTATGGCTCTCGATGACTCTGAGGACATCCTCCGAAATGAAGGCGGCATTGTAGTTAAGGTCTTCGAAGCTTTCCGTGGGAGCAACTTGCGCAAGGGCAGGTGGAGCTTGCACGGCTTTGGCTCTGGGCGAATGGCCCGTAAGCTTGGCCGCAGGAGTCACCACCTCGGGGGGGGCGTCTGGTGCGCGCAGCCCGGTCACGATGATGAAGGATGCGCCCATGGCGGCGATAGCGAGTATGCTCGCGATCAAGAACTTCCAGAGTGCCACGCGCTGGAACATCAGTAGAACAATGAACATGAGTGCGAACAATATCAGGATCCCACGACCACCACTGAATGACACAATCAGCAGGCCCAGCAGAAGAAAGGTGCCATTTTTCTTCGTCACACCACCAAAGTACATATCCATCAACTGCAGAAACAAGGCCGAATACATGGCAAGGACCATCCAGGCCGCCCCGTCGGTTGCTTTGTAACTGTACAGTGGGTAATTCTCGACCACGTAGTGCAGGGAGAGTGTCCCCAAGGAACTGTAAATGTTCAGTGCCAACAGCCCGAGGGTACCCGTTGCAATGAGTGTGAGGGCCAATGTTGACAGGCTTTCGCGTGAGGGACGGAAGTCATCGAGTAGCCCCGCTCGCCGGGAGACCTGGTACCCCAGCAAGGCGACGACCAGTGCACAGGCAATATCGATGATCGCTGCGCCATTCAAATAGGTGGACGTCAGGAGAGGGTACTTTTCGATATCAAGATAGCGGCCAATGAACAAGATCTGGTAAGCGGCGTAGCATCCTAGCGGTCCAACCAAGATCAAAGCTGCTTTCTTGGTAGTATTGTTGAAAATATTCATCCGTTAAATTTTCTCATACTCAAACACTCCATTAGTCGACCCTTTCAATTGTAGTTGAAGGTTTGGGCGGTAGCGGTGGCTGATCCGAGGGCTGCAATGGCAGCGGTCGGTCACGCCAGATAGCGAGTTGGCAACAGAGCTTACGAGATCCATCTCTAGCTTGGAATGATGTCACATTAACTGGCCGTGCACGCTGCCGTTCGTCACGCTGGAAGACGCTCCCCGTGCGGGTTTGTGGCGGTGGCAGAGGGTCTTCAGGCGTTCAGCGGAAACAGGTCGGTACGCTGCCGCCATTGCTGCTGGAGTAGTGTTTCAGGCATACCGTACGGGAAACCTTGGTTCTGCATTCGCAATGCTGGGCCTCGGAACGGGCAGGGCGCCGCAGGCCAGGCCCACGACCCCATGGCTCGAATGCTCAGAACTGATAGCCAACTCCCGCGTAGTACCCCCAGCCATCAGACCGACCGCGGAAATCGCCGTCGCCGAAATTCAGCTGGCTGCCGTCCTGCCAGTTGCCGCCATTGTGGAAATGACGGCCCACCAGGGTGAAGCGCAGGTGAGTGAAGGCGTACAGCAACACGTTGGTGGATACCGTGGCATTGGCCGTGCGGTTGGGGTTGTCCTTGTGCAGGTCCGAGCCGAAATCGAAGTTGGTGAAGCCGATATAGGTCAGCGAGGCGCCGTTGTCGAACTTGCCGAGGGGCACGATGTACTTGAGCTGGGCCCGGTAACCGTCCCACGAATACTCGTTGCTGGCGCCATAGTTTTCCCACTGGTAGCGACCGTAGAAGTTGGCCGACAGGTTGACCCGCGAATGGGTGTCGATGTCGGTGCCCAGGCCACTGAAGAGGGTATTGGCGCGGTTGGCGCTGTTGCTGCCGTGGTCATAGATCCAGTCGAAGGCTACGTACCACTCCTTGAACGGGCCGACGGCCAGGCTGCGTCCGGCCAGGTAGTCGATGGAGATCCGCGGCTCATGCTCCATGAACAGCGGTGAACCGTGGTCCCACGCGCCTTTGTCATGGCTGTTGCCGATGTCGAGGATCTTCGGGATGTCGATGTAGCCGTACAGCTCGAACGGCCCCTTGCGGGCGAAGTACTCGTATTCGAGGTAGATATCGTCGACAGGGCGGGGGCCGAAACTGATGTCCTTGGTGCCGATCAGGGTGAAGTTCTGGTTGTACCAGTCCGACAGGTAGGGGCCCGATTTGGCCGGCGCGGCGGCCGGGCTCAAGGTCTCGCCCTGGGCCGACTCGCTGGGGGGAATGTCCTGGGCCTGGGTGGTGACGCTGAGTAGTCCCGTAACAGCGCCCAGTAGCAGTTTGGCAGGCAGGGAGAAGCGGGCCGTTGCGGGTAAAGACGGTCGGTGCATTGAAAATCCTTGTTCATGCAGTGGTAAGCCCCTGGTGGGGCGATGTGTCGAGAGATGCAGTGATTGTTCGCTCAATGGCTCTGAGCAAACGTTTGCATAGTCTGTACCAAATCACCCGAGGTCGTTGAAATAAAAGCCGATTCGGCGTTTGAGCTGATCATTGGGTTAGAAAAACGCCCTGAAATTGGGCATGGCGCGTGCGCATGAGCGAATGGAGGGGCCTGATCTCCCTGCGTCGCAACAATCCGTTCGATTGAAATAATCCAGCAAAAAATGGGTTCTAGGATGGCCGCCGCCCATGGAGGGCATGTGTGCCCAAGGACGAAACGAGTAGGCCGAGGCCGCGCTGGGCCTCGCTTGCCGCCAGGGAGGGTATCCATGACAGGGATGCCCCACGGTTTCGGCTGTGGGGCAGTTTCCCGAACTGTCCGAGCCCTGGCTGGGCCGCTTGCGTGTTGCACCATTTGAGTCTCGCAAGGAGAACGCAGGATGAGATCGACCATGATCAAGAGGCTGCACCTGGGGGCACTGAGTGTTCTATTGGCGGTCTCGACAGAGTCCGTCGCGCAGACGGTTGTCCAGGCACCGGCAGGACCGGTCCAGGGTGTCGTCATCGACAACGTGATCGCCTACAAAGGCTTGCCCTACGCCCAGGCGCCGGTCGGTCCGCTGCGCTGGCGGGCGCCGGTTGCGCTGTCGCCCTGGACGCAGACGCGTGTCGCGGACGATTTCGCCGCCGCTTGCCCCCAGCCAAGGCAGGTCTCCCCGAGCATCTACAGCTCAGAGCTGCCCGAAATGTCTGAGGACTGCCTGTACCTCAACATCTGGACGCCGGCGAAGGTCGAGAAGGCGCCGGTCATGGTCTGGATCCATGGCGGCAGCCTGATGACGGGTGCCGGCAACGACGGCCGCTTTGATGGTGCGGCGCTGGCTGCCCAGGGCGTGATTGTGGTGACGATCAACTACCGTCTCGGCGTGTTGGGCTACCTGGCCCACCCTGAATTGAGCGCCGAGAACCTTGAGGGTATTTCGGGCAACTATGGCTTGCTGGATCAGGTCCAGGCGCTGAAATGGGTGCGTGACAACATCGCGGCGTTTGGCGGCGATCCATCCAATGTAAGCATCGCGGGGGAATCCGCAGGTGGTCTCAGCGTGCTCTACCTGATGGCTTCGCCCCAGGCACGAGGGCTGTTTCACAAGGCTGTGGCGCAGAGCGCCTACATGATCTCCACGCCTGAGTTGCAACGCTCCAGCCATGGCGATGTACCGGCGCAGGAGAGCGGCCGGCGATTGGCGCAGCGCCTGAAGCTGGATATCGCGGGCCTGCGCAAGATGGAGGCAATGGCGCTGGTCAGGGCTGCCGAGGCTATCCGCTTCATGCCATCGGGGACTGTCGATGGCAAGATTCTGCCGCGCCAACTGGTCGATACCTTCAACCGCGGCGAGCAGGCACCGGTACCGCTGCTGGCGGGTTTCAATGACGGCGAAATCCGCTCGTTGCCGTTCCTGGCGCCACCGGCTCCGGCCACTGCGCAGGCGTATGAAGCCACCATCCGAGCACGGTATGGGGACCTTGCCGATGCGTTCCTGCGTCAGCATCCGTCATCCGCGATGACAGAAAGTGTCCAGACCGCCGTTCGAGACGCCATGTACGGCTGGACGGCCGAGAAGCTGGTGCGCAAACAGACCGAACTCGGCCAGCCTGCCTACTTATATTACTTCGATCACGCTTACCGCGCGACCAACGAAGCCAAGCTTCACGCGTTCCATGCGGCGGAAATCCCCTACATTTTCGCTACCTTCGACCGTACGCCGGCCGCTTGGCCGCGCCCTCCGCTAACCCGTGGCGAAGCGCGCTTCAGCGAAGCCATGAGCCAATACTGGGGTTCGTTCATCCGCACGGGCCAGCCGCGGGCCGAGGGGCAGGCGCACTGGCTGCCCTATGGGCAAGACCGCAACTACCTTGCTTTTGAAGACGTTCCGCGAGCAGGCCAACATCTGGCGCAGGGCATGTTCGAGTTGAACGATGAGGTGGTGTGCCGTCGCTTCAAGGAGGGCGGCGTGCCCTGGAACTGGAACGTTGGTCTGCGGGCGCCTTCGGCAATGCCGTCTGGCTGTTGACCCTGCTTCGGGGCTGGGCGATGGGGAGCGCGGAGCACCGCATACCCATCGCCATTTGCCGGGCATCACTTCACTGCAACGTCTCGGGCTTCCTCCCCTGGGAAGCCTCCTTCAATCCCTGTTCCATCCGCCCGATTACCTGCGCCAGTATCGCCGCTCTTTCCAGCTCTCCTGACGCCTTCATCCGGGCATGATCCCTTCGCAGGTTCAACAGGCATTTTTGCAGTCCAAGTGCCGAGCTGTCGTAGTTGTCCATGCTGTACTCGTTGGTCGTGGGCATCCGTGCCGTTGTAAGAAAGGCTCGACGGTATCAGGTCAATTCTCCTGCCAATACTGATTATTCATACACCGGCTCACAATCCCGTAGAAACGTCCTACAGCGACAAAAGAGGCGTCTTACGGGATGGCTTGGGTGACTGTTTCGGGATGCTTCCGTTCATTCTGCGGCAGGCCCCGAAATACAAGGCGTGCCGCGCAAAAGACCGGTCGTAGCGATAATCCGTGCATCCCGGCACCCAACACGCGCCACTGAAACGATATGTTGCAATTGCCGTTACAGATGGTCCGCATCCACCACCGCCTTGACGAACGCCTCGGGCGCTTCCTGCGGCAGGTTGTGGCCGATCCCGCCGCTCACCAGGCGATAGGCATACTTGCCGGTGAAGCGCTTGGCATAGGCCTCGGCCGGAGGGTGCGGCGCACCGTTGGCATCGCCTTCGAGGGCAATGGTCGGCACGCCGATGCTGGGGAACGTGGCCAGCCTGGCCTCCAGCGGGTCGTAGCGGGTCTCGCCTTGAGCCAGCCCAAGCCGCCAACGGTAGTTGTGCACGGTGATGGCGACCTGGTCGGGGTTGTCCAGCGCCTTGGCGCTGCGTTCAAAAGTGGCGTCGTCGAACGCCCACTGCGGTGAGGCGGTCTGCCAGATCAGGCGGGCGAAGGCGTGGCGGTTGCTGTCGTAGCCGGCTCGGCCGCGTTCGGTGGCGAAATAGTACTGGTACCACCACTGCAACTCGGCGCTGGGCGGCAGCGGGGCCTTGGCGGCTTCCTGGCTGCTGATCAGGTAGCCGCTGACCGTCACCAACGCCTTGACCCGCTCGGGCCACAGCGCCGAGACGATATCGGCGGTACGCGCGCCCCAGTCGAAACCGCCGAGCACGGCACGCTTGATCTGCAACGCGTCCATGAAGGCAATCACGTCGCTGGCCAGGGCGGCCGGCTGGGCGTTGCGCGGGGTTTTCTCGGAGAGGAAGCGGGTGTCGCCGTAGCCGCGGGCGTAAGGCACCAGTACGCGGTAGCCTTGGGCGGCGAGTTTAGGCGCCACCTGCTCGTAGCTGTGAATGTCGTAAGGCCAGCCGTGCAGGAGGATCACCACTGGCCCATTGGCAGGGCCCTGCTCGACGTAGGCGACGTCCAGATCGCCAGCCTGTACATGCTTGAGCGGGCCGAAGGTGGAGGCCTGGCGGGATGCCGCAGGCGTGCTGGTTTCTTCGGCCTGGCCTGGAGCGGCGACCAGCAGGGCCAGTGGCAGCAGGGCGCAGGCGAGCAGGGCTGGGCGGTTGAGGCGGTTGGCGGTGGCGAACATGGTGCATCTCCTTGGCGGGCCATCGGTGTGGGCTGGATGGCGTGTAGTTAAGGAGGTGGCTGTGTCCGGGGTGTGTCGGGTACGGGGGCAGTAGGCGTTGGTGTGTATCGGCAGGTGCTTGGTACACAGAAAGCTACAAAGCCGGGGCCGCGTTGCGGCCCGTCGCCGGCAAGCCGGCTCCCACACCGACCGCGCTGCCCTCAGGCCAAGTGCCGTCGAGTGGGGCGATACAGGCTCAGTCTTGCTTGTTCGCTTGCATCTGCAACCACTGCACCACCTGCTCGGCGGCCGAGCCTGCCAGCGGTGCATGGCTGGCCAGCAAGTGGAAGCCGGCGTCGCTGTGCAATTCATGGCCTTCCAGGGCCAGCACCAAGGTCCCGGCCTTGAGCGCGTTCTCCACCAGCAGGCGGGGCACCAGGGCGATGCCCATGCCTTGCTCGGCGGCCTCGATGGCGAGGATGGTCTGCGAGAACACCGGGCCGTTGAAGCGCGCGCCGGGCAATGCGTAGTGGTCGAACCAGCGCTTCCAGTTGTTGTGGCTGTCGGAGATCAGCGGATGTTGCGCAAGCTCCGCGGCTTGCCGCCAAGGGTGCGCGCCGCGCAGCCCCGGCGCGCACACCGGCACCGCCATGCCGGGCAGCAGGGGCAGGGCGTAGGCCTCGGCGAAGGGTGGCGCTCCCCAGCGCACGGCCAGGTCCACCGCGCCCTTGCCGCTCAGGGGGCGGGTGCTGTCGGAGGCGTCGATCATCAGGGCCACCTGCGGATGCGCCTCGGTCAGGCGCCCCAGGCGCGGGATCAGCCAGCGGCTGGCGAAGGCGGGGGTGGTGCTGAGCAGGACCTGCTGCGGATCGCGCTGGTTGTCGCGCTCCAGCAGTTCGCCGGTGGCGTCCTCGATGATCTCCAGGGCCAGGCGCACGCGGGCCAGGTAGTCGGCGCCGTCCCGGTTGGGCCGCAGGCCGCGGGGCAGGCGCTCGAACAAGGGGCGGCCAAGTTTGTCTTCCAGGGTGCGCACCTGCTGGGCGACCGCGCCCGGCGTGACATGCAGCTCGTCGGCGGCAGCGCGGAAGCTGCCCAGGCGGGCGGCGGCGTCGAAGGCCACCAGGTGATTGACGATGGCGGGGGCGTTGCGTCGCTTGGGCGCGCTCATCCAGTAGATTTCCTGCAGGCTGCTGCCAGTATTCGTGATTGGTGCGTTGAGCCGGATTCTGGCTTCATGGGCCCACTTGATCAACTCCCGGAAGGAGCGGCATATGTCTTCTCAGAAAGTGGCAATCATCACCGCAGGTGGCAGTGGCATGGGCGCGGAGGCTGCGCGGCGGCTGGCTGCCGACGGTTTCAGGGTGGCGATCCTGTCGTCCTCGGGCAAGGGCGAGGCCCTGGCGGCCGAGCTGGGCGGCATCGGTGTGACCGGCTCCAACCAGTCGGCAGAGGACCTGCAGCGTCTGGTCGATACCGTGATGCAGCAATGGGGGCGTATCGATGTGCTGGTCAACAGCGCAGGGCATGGCCCGCGTGCGCCGGTGCTCGAGCTCAGCGACGAGGACTGGCACCGGGGCATGGAGGTGTACTTCCTCAACGTGGTGCGCCCGACCCGCCTGGTGACCCCGATCATGCAGCGGCAAAAAGGCGGGACCATCATCAATATCTCGACCTTCGCCACCTTCGAGCCGGATCCGGCGTTCCCGACCTCCGGCGTGTTCCGCGCCGGGCTCGCGGCCTTCACCAAGCTGTTCGCCGACCGTTACGCGGCCGAGAACATCCGCATGAACAACGTGCTGCCAGGCTTCATCGACAGCCTGCCGGAGAAGGAAGAATTCCGTAGCCGGATTCCCATGGAGCGGTACGGCAAGGCCGAGGAAATTGCGGCCACTGTCAGCTTCCTTGCCTCCGAGGGCGCGGGTTACATCACCGGGCAGAACCTGCGGGTCGATGGGGGTATTACCCGCTCGGTGTAAGGGGTATGGCGAGCCTGTAGCAGGGCGGCGACTTCCGTTAGGATGTCGCCCCTGTTTCCCGCTATCCGGATTCCGCCCCATGAGCACACCGACATTCCGCCAGGCCACCTCCAGCGACGTGGACCGTTGCTACCAGATCGAGACCAGCGCCTACGAAGGCGACGAAGCCGCCACCCGGGAAAAGATCGCCACGCGCATCGCCCAGTACTCGGAAGGCTTTCTCGTGCTGGAAGCCGAGGGCCAGGTGATCGGCTTCATCAACAGCGGTTGCGCCGACCAGGTGGTGATGTCGGACGAGGCTTTCAAGGAACTGGTCGGGCATGACCCGCAGGCGCCCAATGTGGTGATCATGTCGGTGGTGCTCGACCCGGCGTACCAGGGCCAGGGCCATGCCAGCCGGTTGATGGCGCGCTTCGTCGCGCAGATGCGCGAGCGCGGCAAGGCCACCATCCACCTGATGTGCAAGGAGCGTCATGTCGGGTTGTACGAGAAGATGGGCTACGCCTATGTACGCCCGTCGGCTTCCGACCATGGCGGCATGGCCTGGCATGAAATGGTCATGGTGCTGTAGAGGCCCTTCGACTAGCATCGACGCTTTTCGCAGCCAGGGAGAGGCTTGTGAAGTACGTCGTGATCGAGACACACCGCAGTGAGTACCCTACGCCCATCACCTTCGCCCGTGGCACGCTGCTGGAGATCGGCCAGCGCTACGAGGGCGACGAGCAGTGGGAGGACTGGTACCTGTGCAGTTGCCAGGGCCAGGCAGCAGGGTGGGTGCCAGCTCAGTTCATCGAACGGCTGGGCGTGGGCCGGGGCAGGGCGCTGGAAGCCTATTCGGCCCATGAACTGGACGTCGACCCCGGCCAGCAGCTCGATAGCCTGCGCCCCTTGAATGGCTGGGCCTGGTGCCGCCGGGTGAGCAATGGCGAGCTCGGCTGGGTGCCGCTGGCCAAGCTGCGCGTGCTGGCGTGATCAACCTGCGGCCAGCACCGCCGCAGTGTCCAGAACGCGCGCATAGTCCATGGCCAGGTTGCTCAGGGCCAGGGCATGGACATCCTCCGCCGGCCACAGCCGGCCTTGCAGATCATGCTGGTCGAAGGTGTAGCAGGCGTCGCCTACCACCACCGTTGCGAACCCCAGGTTGCCCGCCGAGCGTGCGCTCGACTCCACCGAGTTGTTGGTGATCACGCCGGTGATGACCAGTTGCTGGATGCCGCGCTGGTGCAGCCAGTGTTCCAGGCCGCTGTTGCAGAAAGCGTCGGGCAGGTGTTTTTCGAACACGGCCTCGTTCGCCTGCGGGGTGAAGGCGGGCTGGAACTCGCAGCCGGGCTGACCTGGCCGGAACACCGAATCCGGATCGCGGGAGATATGGCGCACGTGCACCACCGGGCGCGTGCTCGCGCGCCAAAAGGTGAGCAGTTCGCTGATGCGCTGTTCGGCTTCGGGGTTGTTGCGACGGCCCAGGCGAGGGTGGTTGATGCCGTTCTGCATGTCGATGATCAGCAGGGCGGCGTTGCTGGCGAGCGCGGTCATCTGCGGTAGTTCTCCTTGTCTGGGCTTCGGACCGTAGCACAAGTGTGCTGCCTGCGCGGATGTACCGCGGGGCAAGCCTGCTCCCACGCCAACCGTGTTGACCTCAGGTTGTGCACGCGCGGGAGCCGGCTTGCCCCGCGATGGTCGACTACCATCTGATCCGCTTTTTTTCCACGAACCTGAATCTGTAACCGTATCAGCCACTGCCGGACAATACGCCCAGGCCCAGCCTTCCAATCCGGTGTGCGCTGGGCAGGCTGCCCCGCTGCACTACCGCAGCGGCCAGCCCCGCCGTTACGTCATCACACTGTAGAGGTTCCGATGGGCAAGCTCGCGCTGTTTCTGGGTGGTTTTCTGCTGCTGACTATCATGATTGGCCTGCTGGGCACCATTCCGCCAAGCTGAGCCGCAACTTTTTCCTGTCCCGGCCCGCCTGGCGCAATGGCGGGCCAGACTCTTCCCTCCCGGTTTCCCCGCCGAATACCGCAGTCGTCTAGACAAGCGGTAGCTGCAAGTCGTTCTCAAGTGCAAGTCGCTCGTGTAATCTCCCGCCCCCAATCAGAGGGCCCGGGCACACGGGCCATTCACTTGCCTTGGAGACAATACACACTATGGAATGCAAGAAAGGCACTGCAGCGATGCTGGAGTGGCGCGGTCGTTTTCTCGGCGAGGGCATCCTCCACGAAGAGGACTACGATCAGGCACTGCGCCGTGCCGAAGAGTTGGAGCGTTCCGGTGTGATCAGCGCAAGCGAATGGATCGAGTTGGTCAAGCTGGCCAACGTGGCCTTGCTGCGTTTGTAATTTTTCCTTCGAGCCTTGCGGAAACTGTCCACAAAAATCGTGGGTAGGTCTGTGGATAAAACGCTACAGGCCAGTATTGGCAGGCACTCTGTTAGATTGAGCAGAAATTGAGCAGCCCTGTTCAGGGCTGTTCCCACAGGCGCGGACGAGCATCGCGCAGGGCCTGCAGCAGTTCGCGAGCCCGCGCCGGCAGGTCGCCGGCGGGGTATACGGCATGCATCTGCGGGTCATGCCCGGTGCTGGACGTCAGGTGAAAATCGGGGCAGACCCGCACCAGCCGTCCGGCGCGTACCTCCGGTTCCCCCAGCCAATCAGCCAGCCGCGCGATGCCGGCACCCGCCAGGGTGCTTTGCATTACCGCCACCCCCGAACCCAGGCGCAGCCGCGGCCGTGGGCGCAGGCTGGAGATGCGCCCGTCCTTGCTGAAATGCCAGGCCTTGAGGATGCGCGGCGCGGTGTGCAGGATCAGCGCATGCCGCTCCAGGTCTTCCAGCCCCTGGGGCGTGCCGGCCTGCGCCAGGTACTCGGGGCTGGCGTACAGGTGGCGGCGATAACGCCACAGCGGGTAGCCGATCAGTTCGCTGGATTGCGGGAAGGCACCGCGGATCACAAAGTCCAGTTTGCCTTGCAGCGGATCCAGAGCCTGGTCGCTGTACTGCACGTCCAGGGTGACATGAGGGTGGCGACGAGAGAACCCGGCCAGCACTCCCGGCAATATCTGCTGGGCCAGCACCTCGGGTGCGGCCAGGCGGATCCAGCCCTGTGCGTTGCCGGTCAGCGCGGCCAACTCGTCGGCAGCATCCCGTTGCACATCCAGCAAGCGTTCGGCGTGGGGCAGCAGACGCTCGCCGGCCTCGGTCAATGACACGGCGCTGGCGCTACGGTTGAACAGCTTGGCGCCGCTGTTGTCCTCCAGCGCCTGCACGGCACGTGTTACCGCGCTGGGCGAGCGGCCCAGGGCACGGGCGGCGCTGACGAAGCTGCGCTTGTGCGCAACGCTGACGAATGCCTGAATTTCACGCAGCATGTCCAGGGCCATGGAAGGAATCCTCGTTGCAGTTTTCGCAATATGGCATTTCAACACAAGCGCCTGGCTTTGATTAGTCTGGCAGCCTGTTTTGTGCTGCCTGGACCTTCGAGATGATGGATATTGCCCTGCTTTCGCTGTTTGCCTTCGCCGCTGGCCTGATCGACGCTGCCGTCGGTGGCGGCGGGCTGATCCAGATCCCCGCGCTGTTCAACGTGCTGCCCAACGCCCAGCCGGCGGCGCTGCTGGGCAGCAACAAGCTGGCCTCGGTGTGCGGTACCACATTCGCGGCGCGCTCGTTCATCCGCAAGGTCAAACTGGACTGGGGGTTGATCGTGCCGGCGGCGCTGAGCGCCTTCGTGATGTCGTTCTTCGGCGCGGCCACCGTGTCCCTGGTGCCGGCAAGCGTGATGCGGCCGATGGTGCTGGTGCTGATCGTGCTGATGGCCGTCTACACCTTCTGCAAGAAGGATTTCGGCACTCTGCACAAACCCATGGCCATCGGCCGCAAGGAACAGTGCCTGGCGGTGCTGATCGGTGGCGCCATCGGCTTTTATGACGGGCTGTTCGGGCCGGGCACCGGCAGTTTCCTGATCTTCCTGTTCATCCGTTTCTTCGCCCTGGATTTCCTGCATGCCTCGGCCTCGGCGAAGCTGGTCAACATCGCTACCAACCTGGCCGCGCTGGTGTTCTTCATCCCGTCGGGCAATGTGCTGTGGGCCATTGCGCTGCCGATGGCGCTGTTCAATATCCTTGGCGCGCTGACCGGCACCTGGCTGGCGGTGCGCAAGGGCGTGGGGTTCGTGCGGGGGCTGTTCCTGGTGCTGCTGTGCGTGCTGATCGCCAAGCTGAGCTGGGACCTGCTGGCAGGTTGACTCACACCACCTGGCGCTGCCCGTCGGCCTGTTCGACCCGGTTGCGGCCCTGGGCCTTGGCCCGGTAGAGCGCCTGGTCGGCGCTGGCCAGCAGCTCGTCGAGGCTGGGTGCCGGGGTGTCGGCGGCGCAGCCGCTCACACCGATGCTCACGGTGATCCGCAGCGGCTGCCCGGGCTGCGCGATGTGCTGGTCCTGCACCGCCCGGCGCAGGCGCTCGGCGGTGAACCTGGCCAGCTCCGGCGCCAGCCCTGGCACGACGATGACGAACTCCTCGCCGCCCAGGCGGGCGAACAGCTCACCGTCGTGCAACTGGTCCTGCAGGGTCGTGGCGAACTGGCGCAGTACCTGGTCGCCGACAGCGTGGCCATGCTGGTCGTTGATGGTCTTGAAGTGATCGATGTCGAGCATCATCAAGGTCAGCGGTGCTTGCTGGCGGTTGTCGAGCAGGGCGTGGGCGCGGCGGATGAAGGCGCTGCGGCTGAGGGTGCCGGTCAGGTGGTCGATGGTCGCCTGGTGCGCCAGGCGCGCCATCAGGCTGCGGTTGGCGCTGCTGACGCAGGCCAGTACCAGCGGGCCGAGCACCAGCATGGCGATGCCCAGGCGCGCCGACATCAAGGTGGTGACCCCCGACTCGCTCTGCGGGATGTTGAAGTGCATGAGGTTCTGCGCCACGGCGACGATCAACGTGCTGCCCGCGGTAAGTGCCAGCAGCGAGACGAGGAAGGGCGAATAGCTCAGCGCGCACCACAGCAGCGCGGCAATCGGGAAGGCGATGGCGCCGGGCCCGCCGAAGACGATACTGACGCTCAGCGAGGCCAGCAGCACCAGCAACGGCGCCAGGCGCACCGTTTGCCCGGTATTGCCGGGGCGGGTCAGGGCCCTGGGCGATGGCGCGGTGAGCAGCACCGGCAGGACCAGCACGCTGGTGGAGAACTGTTCGCTGAACCAGGCCAGCCAGGTGGCGCGCAGCGATTGCTCGAACCACGGCGCGGCCATCACGCAGGCCAGGCTTGCGGCGACCATCGCGCCGACGGCGCAGGCGCCGAACAGGCACAAGGTGCCATGCGGGGTGCGCAGGCGACGATGCACGCGTGGCAGGCGGGCCATCAGGTACCAGATGGTGGCGATTGCGCCGAGGTTGCACAGGTTGAACCACAGGGCCGGGCGCCAGGCGCTTCCGCAGGCCAGGTCGGCAGCGACCATGGCCAGGTAGACTAGGACGAAGCCGGCGGGGGTGGCCTGGCGCGGGTTGCGCAGCAGCACGCCGGCGAGCACCGCGTTCACCGGCCAGAACAGCGACAGTGATTCGATCGGGCGGGCGAGGATGCCGCCCAGGGTCAGCGCCAGGGTCAAGCCGAACAGAATCAGCGGGGGCAGCAGGCGCGACGGGACTGGAGACACCATGAGCTCGACCGGCAAGCGAAGACAGAATCCAGGAAAACGGCTGTAGGCACCTGGGACGATGTCATGCCAGTGTCTTTCAACTGGTCAATTGATGTCAATTCGCCGCGATCGGCCCGGATCGTGCCGACGACTACAGCCCGAACACCCACGGCACCATCAGCACGGTCACCAGCATCACCAGCAGGGTGAACGGCACGCCAACCTTGACGAAGTCGGCGAAGCGGTACTGGCCGGGCCCCAGCACCAGGGTGTTGACCGGCGACGACACCGGCGTCATGAACGCCGCCGACGCCGCCAGGGCCACAGTCATGGCGAACGGGTAGGGCGACATGCCCAGCTGCTGCGCGGTGCTCACCGCCACCGGGGCCATCAGCACCGCAGTTGCGGTATTGGAGATGAACAGCCCGATCAGCGCCGTCACGGCGAACAGGCAGGCGAGAATCACGCTGGGTCCGGCGCCGCCGAGCGCACCGACCAGCGCACCGACGGCCAGGTCGATGCCACCGGTCTTCTGCAGGGCCAGGGCAAAGGGCAGCATGCCGACGATCAACACCAGGCTCTGCCAGTGGATCGCGCGGTAGGCGCTGTTCATGTCGATGCAGCGCCCGGCGCCCATCAGCAGGCAGCCGATTAGCGCCGCGATAACGTTGGGCACCAGGCCGCTGACCATCAGCCCGACCATCACCGCCAGGCTGATCAGCGCATAGGGCGCCCGGGCGCGCGCCGGCGCGACCTGGTCGATTTCCGCCGGCAGGCTCAGCACCAGGAAATCGCGTGGCTTGCCCTGCAGCTGGCGTACCGCCTTCCACGGGCCGACCACCAGCAGGGTGTCGCCCAGGCGCAGCTTTTCTTCCACCAGTTGCCCTTCGATGGCTTGCTGGTCACGGCGCAGGCCGACCACGTTGAGGTCGTAGCGGGTACGGAAGGTCAGTTCGAGGATGCTCTTGCCGATTAGTTGCGAGCCGGGCGGCAGCGAGACCTCCGCCATGCCCAGCTCCTGGGACTGGTCGATGAAGTAGGCGGCCTTGAAGTGCAGGGGTTCGAGCAGCATGGTCTGGCACAGGCTGCGCAGGTCATCGCGGTTGGCGAACAGGTCCAGCAACAGCACGTCGCCCTGCTGCAGCAGGGTGCCGGAGTCGGCGCTGATCACCCGGGTGGTGAACTTGTGCTGGCGCTCGATGCCGATCACGTTGGCGCCGTGGCGGGTGCGCAGCTCCAGCTCGCCGAGGGTGTGGCCGATCAGCGGCGAATGCGGGCGTATGCGCAGGCGCCGTTCGCGACCGTTGAGCTTGTAGTCCAGCACCAGGTCGAGCAGGGTGCGGCGGCTCTCGACCCGGCCGTCCTTGCGTACTTCGCCGTTGAGCCAGTGGCGGGTCAGCAGCATGTAGCCGACCCCGAGCACCAGTACCACCAGGCCGAAAGGGGTGAAGCTGAAGAAGCCGAAGCCCTGTTCGCCGTGGCGCACCAGTTCGCTGTGCACCACCACGTTTGGCGGCGTCGCCACCAGGCTCAGCATGCCGCTGATCAGGCCGGCGAAGCTCAGCGGCATCATCAGCCGGCTGGGCGAAAGCTGCTGGCGCGCGGCAATGCTCAGCACTACCGGGATGAAGATCGCCACCACGCCGGTGGAGCTCATCACCGAGCCCAGCCCGGCCACGGCCACCATCAGCAGCACCAGCAGGCGTGCCTCGCTGTTGCCGGCGCGCTCGCTCATCCATTCGCCGATGCGGTAGGCGATGCCGGTGCGCACCAGCCCTTCGCCGATCACGAACAGCGCGGCGATCAGCACCACGTTGGGGTCGCTGAAGCCGGCCATGGCCTGCTCCACGGTGAGGATGCCCGACAGGGGGAGGGCGACGATCACCAGCAGGGCGACCACGTCCATGCGCGGGCGGTTGAGGATGAACAGGACGACGACGACGGCCAGCAGGCCAAGGACCCAGAGCAGCTCATGGTTCATGGGGAGGGGGTGTTCCTTCACACAGGCACGAAAGGCAATGGCCCTAGTGTGGCAGCTTGACGCGACGGCGTCGTTGACGTGCTGCAGTGTTTTGCCGGGTGATGACCCGGCAAGGAGCAGTCGCTAGCGACCGCGCCGCCGCGACACCCGCGCCTCGATGTTCTTGCGCCCGATCAACAGCGGCGGTTTCTCCACCACCGGCTCGTCGGCCAGCCACTTGTACATCACCAGGCAATCGACCAGGCCCAGCTCGCCATGGCGGTAAGCCCTGGGCAGGCGCCCGACGGTCTCGAAGCCGAGCTTGTGCCACAGCGCCACGGCCACTTCGTTGGTCGCCACCACTGAATTGAACTGCAGGGCCAGGAAGCCTTCCTGGCGGGCGAGCTTCTGCGAATGCTCGCACATCAGCCTGGCCACGCCACGGCCACGGGCGTTTTCGCACACCATGTAGCCGCAGTTGCCCACATGCCCGCCAGGGCCGGCGGCATTGGCCTTGAGGAAGTAGGAGCCGAGCAGTTCGCCGTCTGCCTCGGCCACCAGGGTGCGCAACGGGTTCTCCAGCCACAGCGTGCGGGCCTGGTCGATATTCAGGGCGGGGTCGAAGGCGTAGGTCTGGCGAGCCTGGACAACGGCCTGGAAGGTCGGCCAGAAGCGCTCGAAGTCTTCCGGGGTCATGGGGCGAATCTGGATCATGGCGGTTCCTGCACGGGCTGAGCCGCCAAGTCTGGGTGCCAGGGCGTCGTCGCGCAAGGGCGGCGACGCCTTGGTGTGTCAGGCGCCGGCCTTGCCCACCGCGTCCAGGGCCCGGGCCGAGTAGACCAGTGCCGCGCCGGCGTTCATCGCCACCGCCACGCCCAGGGCCTCGGCGATCTCCTCGCGGGTGGCGCCATGCTTGACCGCCTGCTGCGAGTGCACGGCGATGCAGCCGTCGCAGCGGGTAGTGACGGCCACGGCCAGGGAGATCAGCTCGCGGGTCTTGGCGTCCAGGTGGTTGGTCTTGGCCCCGGCGCCACTGGCGGTCATGTAGCCGGCCACGGTATCGGGGGACAGTTGCTTGAGATCGCCGATGCCGGCCATCAACTGCTTACGGTAGGCGTCCCAGTCCATCATGCTCATCGTCTTCACCTTGTCAGGTTGGCAACAGGAGCTTTCAGGCTAGTCGAAGACGGGATATGCAGCGGGGAAAACACGCGCGGGGCAAGCCCGCTCCCACTGTTGCCAGGAGCGGGTTTGCCCCGCGAGGATGACGACCGGATCAGATGTAGATGAACACCAGCACCAGCGCCGCGACCACTGCCCACTTCTCCAGGTAGTAGCGGGTGCGGTTGCGCTTTTTCATGGCCTTGCCGCGTTCACGGATCTTGTAGATGCGCGTGAACAGGCGGTTGATGCCGCCGGTCTTGTCATTGGCGTCGTTGGGCGCGGCTGCGGCGGCCATCACGTTGCGGCTGAACCAGCGGTTGAAGGCGGCTGCCCAGCGGTACTTGAGCGGGCGCTCGACGTCGCAGAACAGGATAATGCGGTTGTGGTCGGTGGTGTTGGCGGCGTAGTGGATGTAGGTCTCGTCGAACACCACGCCCTCACCGTCGCGCCACGAGTACTTCTCGCCGTCCACGTCGATGTAGCAGCCATCGTCGTTGGGCGTGTCCAGGCCCAGGTGGTAGCGGTACGAGCCGGCGTAGGGGTCGCGGTGGCGCACCAGCTTGGCGCCCGGCGGCAGGGTGGCAAACATCGCCGCCTTGACCGTGCCGATGCCTTGCAGCAGCTCGGTGGTGCGTGGGCACAGGGTCATCGCCGAGGGGTGGCTCTCGCCGTACCACTTCAGGTAGAAGCGCTTCCAGCCGGTCTTGAAGAACGAGTTGAAGCCGACATCGTCATAGTTGTCGGACTTCTTGATCTCGCCGGCCTGCAGCAGTTGCTGGCCTTCCTTGCGGATCTCCTGCCAGTGGTCCTGCAGCACCTGCAGCTCGGGGAAGGCACTGACCGGCAGGTAAGGCTTGGCCGGGTGCTTGGAGAACAGGTACAGGAAGGCGTTGACTGGGGCCAGGAAGCTGGAGTGGTCGCCCAGCTGCCGGGTCAGCTTGTGACGCACCCGACCGCGCAGGTGAACATAGGCGATCGAGAGGACGAAGATCAGTACGAGTGCAATTTTCATGGACGTTTACTTGTCGAAAAATGGCCATGCGCCATGGCGTAAGCCAGCCAGCATAAACAATCGTGGCGCGGGTTTGTACTTATTGTTACGACAAAACCGCCCGACTTAGGTGGCATGGCCTACAGCTTGCGCAAACGATTCATGTGCATGAGTGGGGATTTTTTGACGATCCTGCGTTTACACTCGGGTGGCCGTCCATCCAGCAAGGAACTCCCGATGATCCAGGACGCACGCCCCAGCGGGGCTCCCTTCAAGCGGCTGTTCTTCGCCCTGGCGCTGGGCGGCGAACAGCGCCGTGGCATCAGCCAGTGGCGGCGTGGCCTGGGCCTGCGCAGCGGCAAGCCGGTACCGAGCGAGAACTTCCATGTGACCTTGCTGTTCCTGGGCGATGTCGATGCCGCCCAGGTGCCGGCGGTGTGCGCCGCAGTGGATGCGCTGCGGCTTCCTGAGGCCAAGCTGCGCCTGGTCCTCGACCAGTTGCAGGTGTGGCCGCGGGCTTCGGCGTTGGTGCTGGCGCCTGCGCAGCCGCCGTTGGCCCTGCGCCAGCTGGTGTACGACTTGCAGCAGGCGTTGCTGCCGCTGGGCATCGAGCCGTCGGTGCGTGAGTACCGGCCGCACCTGACCCTGTCCCGGGATTTTCGTGAGCCATTGCCGGAGGCGGGCGAGGCGCCGGCGTTCCACCTCATCGCCCGCCACTTCACCCTGTACGAGTCACGCAAGGGCCGCTACTGGCCTTTGGCCGAGTGGTCTCTGGCGCAGTGAAAGTGGCGGTCGATGCCCAGGCCGTCGAGGAAGTCCTGGTCGTGGGAAATCACCAGCAGCGCGTTGGGGTAATCCACCAGCACTTCCAGCAGGTGGGTGCGCATGCGCAGGTCGAGGTTGTTGGTCGGCTCGTCGAGGATCAGTAGCTGCGGCGGCCGGGCGGCGATGCAGGCCAGGGACAGGCGCGCCTTCTCGCCGCCGGACAGGCCCGCCACCGGCGCCTGCACCGCCTCGGCCTGGCGGAACAGGAAGTCCGCCAGGTGCGCGCGTAACTGTTCCAGCGGCCAATCCGGTACTAGTCGCGCCAGGGCTTCCTGCACATTGGCATCGGCGGGTAGGGTGTCGTAGTGCTGGTCGATGTAGCCGATCTGCTCGGGCGCCGGCAGCAGCCAGTCACCACGGCGCCAGACCCGCGGGTCGCCGAGGATCGCCCGCGCCAGGGTGGACTTGCCGCTGCCGTTGTTGCCGGTCAGGGCCAGGCGTTCGCCGCCGTCCAGCTGCAGATCGATGCCGCTGAGCACCGCTGTGTCTGCGTAGCCGACACTGCCGCCACGCACCTGGATCAGCACCCGCGAGGACTGGTCCGTCGCCGGCAGGTGGAAGCGTGGCACGATCACCGGCTCCGGGCGCAGCTCGGCCAACTGCTCGCCGAGTTCGCGCTGCTGCTGCAGGATCTGCGCCTGCTTGCGCCCGGCCGTGGTGTTGCCGCGGCCCAGCTTGGTCGGCGAGCGCACGGTCGCCCACTTGCTGTTCTGGATCGCCTTGACCCCGCGCTTGCGGGCGCCGGCGGCGCGGGCCTGCTCCTGCATCAGCGAGTCGTGGGCGTCGTCACGGGCGCGGCGCACCTCGGCGATGCGCTTGTCGAGCACGCCGCGCTGCAGGTCGCGCTCGGCCATGTAGTCGGCGTAGCTGCCGTTGAACACGTCGAGACGCCCGTGGTGCAGGTGCCAGAGCGTGTCACAGGTCTGGTTCATCAGCGCCACGTCGTGGGTCACCAGCACCAGGGTGCCATGAAAATGCTCGAGCATGCGCGCCAGTGAGCGGCGGTTGGCGGCGTCCAGGTGATTGGTCGGCTCGTCCAGCAGCAGCAGGTCGGGGCCCAGGGCCAGGGCCTGGCTCAATGCCCGGTTGACACGCTGGCCGCCACTGAGCGACGACTCGCCGTCCAGTACCTGGGCCACATGGCCGACACGCAAGCCACCGTGGCGCTCGATGTGCCCCTCGCTGGGCGCCAGGCTGCCCTGCAGCAGGCGCAGCAGTGACGACTTGCCGCTGCCGTTGTCGCCGATGATGGCGATGCGCTGCCCCCATTCGATGCGCGCGTCGAGTTCGCTGAAGAGGTGTTTGCGGCCATGGTGCATGCCCACGCCGTGTAGTTCGATCATTGCCATGGGATGGTGGCCCTCCTGGCCACGTTCGCGCTTGATCGGCAGCGCACATGGGCACGGCCTGCCTTGGCAAGCGCCCAATAAAAAACCCGCCACGAGGGCGGGTTTTTTTGCAGCTATCCGAAAATTACTCCGGACGAACCTGCGCAGCCTGCATGCCCTTCTGGCCTTTTTCGGCTACGAAGGAAACAGTTTGGCCTTCTTTCAGGCTTTTGAAACCGTCGGTTTCGATGGCCTTGAAGTGTACGAACAGGTCGTCGCCGCCGCCTTGAGGAGTGATGAAGCCGAAGCCTTTTTCATCGTTGAACCACTTGACGGTGCCGGTTTGGCGATTGGACATGGGGTGAATCTCCAGAAACATGATTTTTTATCGGGGTGCAGTGTCGCCTAAGCTTCAGTGGCACCGACGACACTATAGTCTAATTCTTCGCATCTAGCCCCTATTACCTTCGCAGGATGTTGATCCAGGGCAAAAGATGCGACGGATCGCCGGAAAATCCGGCCTATTTCGGCTTGCAGCTGGCCTGAACCACCTGCTGGGCCTTCTGCATCAGCTTGGCGTCTACGCCGTCCTGGCTGTCGAGGTCCTCGATCTCCTTGTCGTTGAAATTCTTCTTGATGGCTTGAGCACCACACTCGCAGTGCTTCTTGGCTGTCGCCGCATCCACGCCTTGGCCGCTCGCCACTTGTTGGCACTGCGCCATATAGGACGCTTCCTTGCCGGCGGGGAAATTGCCTGCGTTGGCAGCCAGGGGCAGCAGCAGGGCGCTCGCGGCGCAGGCAGCCAGAAGGGACTGAAGTCGCATAACCGGACACTCCTTGGTTAATGGTCTCATCAAGAGTAGGTTGCTTCAGAAAGTCTGATAGGAAATTTTCCGCAAGAGTTCACCGCCATGGCGTAAATTCCAAATATTTCTGCCGGCCGCTCTAGCCCCGTGCTAGCATGCTTCCCTTGCGCCACGCCCTGTGCGGGCGCATTTCTTTTTATACCTTCCAGTCACTCTGGTTCGTCCCTGGCAGGCCGAAAGGTCTCTGCCACTGTGAGGCAGGCTTTCCCGTGGGAAAGGCAGGGCGGATCTTGTACTGGCTCATCCCAACCCACGTGACCTTTGGTAGGGGTCACCACTAGGAGAGGAGGCGCCATGCCCGTTATTACTCTTCCCGATGGCAGTCAACGCACGTTCGACCAGCCGGTATCCGTAGCCGAAGTCGCCGCCTCGATCGGCGCAGGCCTGGCCAAGGCCACCCTGGCCGGCAAGGTCGACGGCAAACTCGTCGATGCCTGCGACAAGATCGACCACGACGCCACCCTGCAGATCATCACCCCTAAAGATGAAGAGGGACTGGAGATCATCCGTCACTCGTGCGCCCACCTGATCGGCCACGCAGTGAAGCAGCTGTACCCGACCGCCCGCATGGTGATCGGCCCGGTGATCGACGAAGGCTTCTATTACGACATCGCCTACGAGCGTCCCTTCACCCCGGACGACCTCGCCGCCATCGAAAAGCGCATGCAGCAGCTGATCGACACGGACTACGACGTCGTCAAGAAGATGACCCCGCGCGCCGAAGTCATCGACGTGTTCACCCAGCGTGGCGAAGACTACAAGCTGCGCCTGGTCGAGGACATGCCGGATGAACAGGCCATGGGCCTGTACTACCACGAAGAATACGTCGACATGTGCCGTGGTCCGCACGTGCCGAACACCCGCTTCCTGAAAGCGTTCAAGCTGACCAAGCTGAGCGGCGCTTACTGGCGCGGCGATGCCAAGAACGAGCAGCTGCAACGCGTGTACGGCACCGCCTGGGCCGACAAGAAGCAGCTGGCCGCCTATATCCAGCGCATCGAAGAAGCCGAAAAACGCGACCACCGCAAGATCGGCAAGCAGCTCGACCTGTTCCACCTGCAGGAAGAAGCCCCGGGCATGGTGTTCTGGCACGCCAACGGCTGGACTGTGTACCAGGTGCTCGAGCAGTACATGCGCCAGGTCCAGCGTGAAAACGGCTACCAGGAAATCAAGACCCCGCAGGTTGTCGACCGTATCCTCTGGGAGCGTTCCGGCCACTGGTCCAACTACGCCGAGAACATGTTCACCACTTCGTCGGAAAACCGCGACTACGCGGTAAAACCGATGAACTGCCCGTGCCACGTGCAGGTGTTCAACCAGGGCCTGAAGTCCTACCGCGACCTGCCGCTGCGCCTGGCCGAGTTCGGCGCCTGCCACCGCAACGAGCCGTCCGGCGCGCTGCACGGCATCATGCGCGTGCGTGGCTTCGTGCAGGACGACGCGCATATCTTCTGCACCGAAGAACAGGTGAAGAAGGAAGCCGCCGACTTCATCAAGCTGACCCTGGATGTGTACAAGGACTTCGGTTTCACCGACGTCGCCATGAAGCTGTCGACCCGTCCGGCCAAGCGCGTGGGCTCCGAAGAGCTGTGGGACCGTGCCGAAGGCGCACTGGCCGACGCCCTGAACGAGTCGGGCCTGGAGTGGGAATACCAGCCGGGCGAGGGCGCCTTCTACGGTCCGAAGATCGAGTTCACCCTGCGCGACTGCCTCGGCCGTAACTGGCAGTGCGGCACCCTGCAGTACGACCCGAACCTGCCCGAGCGCCTGGACGCCAGCTACATCGCCGAAGACAACAGCCGCGTGCGCCCGGTGATGCTGCACCGCGCCATCCTCGGTTCGTTCGAACGCTTCATCGGCATGCTCATCGAGCACTACGCCGGCGTGTTCCCGGCCTGGCTCGCCCCGACCCAAGCCGTGATCATGAACATCACCGACAAACAGGCCGATTTCGCCCTCGAGGTGGAAAAAGCCCTGAACGGTAGCGGATTCCGTGCCAAGTCGGACTTGAGAAATGAGAAGATCGGCTTTAAAATCCGCGAGCATACGTTGCTGCGGGTCCCTTATCTTTTGGTTATAGGGGATCGCGAAGTCGAAACGCAAACCGTCGCTGTGCGCACCCGCGAAGGCGCAGACCTGGGCTCGATGCCCGTCGCGCAGTTCGCTGAGCTGCTGTCGCAAGCGGTTTCCCGGCGTGGTCGCCAAGAATCGGAGTAATGACTATTAAGCGTGAAATGAGAAACGATAAACGAACTGCACCGAAAGCCCCGATCAACGAGAATATCTCGGCACGCGAGGTTCGGTTAATTGGTGCTGACGGCGAGCAGATTGGCATCGTCTCGATTGATGAAGCGCTGCGTATCGCTGATGAAGCGAAGCTGGATCTGGTGGAAATCTCTGCAGACGCGGTACCGCCCGTCTGCAAGGTGATGGACTACGGCAAGCACCTCTTCGAGAAGAAGAAGCAGGCCAACGAAGCCAAGAAGAACCAGAAGCAGATCCAGATCAAAGAAATCAAGTTTCGTCCAGGGACGGAAGAAGGGGATTACCAGGTAAAACTACGCAACCTGGTACGTTTCCTTAGCGATGGGGACAAGGCCAAGATCTCTCTGAGATTCCGCGGCCGTGAGATGGCCCACCAGGAGCTGGGCATGGAGCTGTTGAAGCGGGTCGAAGCTGACCTCGTGGAATACGGCACCGTTGAGCAGCATCCGAAGATGGAAGGACGCCAGCTTATGATGGTCATCGCCCCCAAAAAGAAGAAGTAATCTCCCGGGCACGGCAGGCCTGATGATTATTGTGTAATTTTTATTCGAATGCGGAGTTCCAACATGCCAAAAATGAAAACCAAGAGCGGTGCTGCGAAGCGCTTCCTGAAGACGGCTTCCGGCTTCAAGCACAAGCACGCTTTCAAGAGCCACATCCTGACCAAAATGTCGACCAAGCGTAAGCGTCAACTGCGCGGTGCCAGCTTGCTGCACCCGTCTGACGTGGCAAAAGTCGAGCGCATGCTGCGCGTTCGTTAATTCTGGTTAAGATAGAGGAAGTTACTCATGGCTCGTGTTAAGCGCGGCGTTATCGCTCGTAAGCGTCACAAAAAAATTCTGAAACTGGCTAAAGGCTACTACGGTGCACGCTCGCGCGTATTCCGCGTTGCCAAGCAAGCGGTCATCAAGGCAGGCCAATACGCCTACCGCGACCGTCGCCAGAAGAAGCGTCAGTTCCGCGCACTGTGGATCGCTCGAATCAACGCCGGTGCCCGCACCAACGGTCTGTCGTACAGCCGTCTGATTGCTGGCCTGAAAAAAGCGTCGATCGAAATCGACCGTAAGGTTCTGGCTGATCTGGCAGTGAACGAAAAAGCGGCGTTTGCTGCGATTGTCGAGAAGGCTAAAGCCGTACTGGCTTAAGTACCCACGACAATCATCCGGCGGCGCCTGCGCCGTCGGGTGTAAAACGTCATCGGATAGGGGAAGAGCCTTCAAAAGCTCTTCCCCTATTTTCGTATCTGGAGTCTGTACATGGAAAACCTGGACGCGCTGGTCGCCCAAGCCCTCGAGGCCGTGGAACGCGCTGAAGACATCACTACCCTGGAACAGATCCGGGTCCAATATCTCGGCAAGAAAGGCGAGCTGACCCAGGTGATGAAGACCCTGGGCAACCTGCCAGCCGAAGAGCGCCCCAAGGTCGGCGCGCTGATCAACGACGCCAAGGAACGCGTCACCGACGTGCTCAACGCACGCAAGGCCGCCTTTGAAGAGGCCGAGCTGAACGCTCGCCTGGCCGCCGAATGCATCGACGTGACCCTGCCAGGCCGTGGCCAGACCACCGGCGGGCTGCACCCGATCACCCGTACTCTCGAGCGCATCGAGCAGTTCTTCACCCACATCGGCTACGGCATCGCCGAAGGCCCTGAGGTCGAAGACGATTACCACAACTTCGAAGCGCTCAACATCCCCGGCCACCACCCGGCCCGGGCGATGCACGACACCTTCTACTTCAACGCCAACATGCTGCTGCGCACCCACACCTCGCCGGTCCAGGTGCGCACCATGGAAAGCACCCAGCCGCCGATCCGCATCGTCTGCCCAGGCCGTGTGTACCGTTGCGACTCGGATATTACCCACTCGCCGATGTTCCACCAGGTCGAAGGCCTGCTGGTCGATCGCGGCATCAACTTCGCCGACCTCAAGGGCACCATCGAAGAGTTCCTGCGGGTGTTCTTCGAGAAAGAACTGGCCGTGCGCTTCCGCCCGTCGTTCTTCCCCTTCACCGAGCCGAGCGCCGAAGTCGACATCCAGTGCGTGATGTGTTCCGGCAAGGGCTGCCGCGTGTGCAAGCAGACCGGCTGGCTGGAAGTGATGGGCTGCGGCATGGTCCACCCGAACGTGCTGCGCATGTCCGGCATCGATCCGGAAGAGTACCAGGGCTTCGCCTTCGGCATGGGCGCCGAGCGCCTGGCCATGCTGCGCTATGGCGTCAACGATTTGCGTCTGTTCTTCGACAACGACCTGCGGTTCTTGGCTCAATTCCGCTAGGCCCAATCGACGCAACTTTCAGGAGAACAGCATGAAATTCAGTGAACAGTGGCTGCGCGGTTGGGTAAACCCGCAAGTCTCCCGTGACGAACTGGTCGCCCGCCTGTCCATGGCCGGCCTCGAAGTCGACAGCGTGACCCCCGCTGCCGGCCAGTTCAGCGGCATCGTGGTGGGCGAGATTCTCACCACCGAACAACACCCGGACGCCGACAAGCTGCGCGTGTGCCAGGTAAGCAACGGCGCAGAGACCTTCCAGGTGGTCTGCGGCGCCCCGAATGCCCGCCCAGGCATCAAGATCCCGTTCGCCATGATCGGCGCCGAACTGCCGGGCGACTTCAAGATCAAGAAGGCCAAGCTGCGCGGCGTCGAATCCTTCGGCATGCTCTGCTCGGCTTCCGAGCTGCAGATCAGCGACGAGAACGACGGCCTGCTGGAACTGGCCGCCGACGCCCCGGTTGGCCAGGACATCCGTCAGTACCTGAACCTGGACGACGCCAGCATCGAGATCGGCCTGACCCCGAACCGCGGCGACTGCCTGTCCATCGCTGGCCTGGCCCGTGACGTCAGCGCCCTGTACGACGTGCCGGTCACCCGCCCGGTGGTGCCAGCCGTGCCGGCTGCGCACGACGAAGTGCGCCCGGTCGAAGTCAGCGCTCCGGCCGCCTGCCCGCGCTACCTGGGCCGCGTGATCCGCAACGTCGACCTGAGCAAGCCGACCCCGCTGTGGATGGTCGAGCGCCTGCGCCGCAGCGACGTGCGCAGCATCGACGCCGCCGTCGACATCACCAACTACGTGATGCTCGAGCTCGGCCAGCCGATGCACGCCTTCGACCTCGCCGAAATCAACGGCGGCATCCGCGTGCGCATGGCCGAGGAGGGCGAGAAACTCGTCCTGCTGGACGGCCAGGAAGTTGCCCTGCGCGCCGACACCCTGGTGATCGCCGACCACACTCGCGCCCTGGCCATTGCCGGCGTGATGGGTGGCGAGCACAGCGGCGTCAACACCGAGAAGACCCGCGACCTGTTCCTCGAGAGCGCCTTCTTCGAGCCGATCTCCGTCGCCGGCAAGGCCCGTTCCTACGGCCTGCACACCGACGCCTCGCACCGCTACGAGCGCGGCGTGGATTCGCAACTGGCCCGTGAAGCCATGGAGCGCGCCACCGCCCTGGTACTGGAGATCGTCGGCGGCGAAGCAGGTCCGATCGTCGAAGCCGTGAGCGAGCAGCACCTGCCGAACATCGCCCCGATCACCCTGCGCGACGAACGCATCACCCAGATGCTCGGCATGCAAATGCAAGCCGCCCAGGTCGAGCAACTGCTCAACGCTTTGGAGCTGAACACCAGCGCTAACGGGGCAGGGGAGTGGACTGTCACCGTCCCAAGCCACCGCTTCGACGTCAGCCTGGAAGTCGACCTGATCGAAGAGCTGGCCCGCCTGTACGGCTACAACAACCTGCCGGTCCGCTACCCGCAGGCCCGCCTGGCCCCGCAAGCCCGCCCGGAAACCCGTGGCGAGCTGCCGAACCTGCGTCGCCTGCTGGTCGCCCGCGGCTACCAGGAAGCCATCACCTACAGCTTCATCGACCCGAAACTGTTCGAGCTGTTCACCCCAGGCGTCGAGCCGCTGCTGCTGGCCAACCCGATCTCCAACGACATGGCCGCCATGCGCGCCTCGTTGTGGCCGGGCCTGGTCAAGGCCATGCAGCACAACCTCAACCGCCAGCAAGACCGCGTGCGCCTGTTCGAAAGCGGCCTGCGCTTCGTCGGCCAGCTCGGTGACCTCAAGCAGCAACCGATGATCGCCGGCGTCGTTACCGGCAGCCGCCTGCCGGAAGGCTGGGCCAACGGTCGCGACAGCATTGACTTCTTCGACGTCAAAGCCGACGTGGAAGCCCTGCTGGATTACTCCGGTGCCCTGAGCGACTTCACCTTCGCCGCCGGCAAGCACCCGGCCCTGCACCCCGGCCAGACCGCCCGCATCGAGCGCGACGGCAAGGAAGTCGGTTACCTCGGCGCCATCCACCCCGAGCTGGCCAAGACCCTCGGCCTCGACCGCCCGGTGTTCGTCTTCGAGCTGGTGCTCGGCGATGTAGTCGAAGGCCGCCTGCCGAAGTTCAGCGAGCTGTCCAAGTTCCCGGAAACCCGTCGTGACCTGGCCTTGATCGCAGGACGTGATGTAGCTTCTAGCTCGGTGCTTGAAGTAATTCGTGACAATGCGGGCGAATGGCTCACAGACCTCAGGCTGTTTGACGTCTACCAGGGTAAAGGCATTGATCCTGATAGAAAAAGCCTGGCGGTCGGCTTGACCTGGCAACATCCATCGCGCACTCTTAACGACGATGAGGTGAATGAAACCCTGCAAACCATCCTCACCTCGCTTGAACAAAGGTTGAACACCACGTTAAGGAAATAACGGCATGGGTGCTCTGACGAAAGCTGAGATGGCCGAAAGGCTGTACGAGGAGCTGGGGCTTAACAAGCGTGAGGCCAAGGAGCTGGTCGAGCTGTTTTTCGAAGAAATTCGGCACGCGCTTGAAGACAACGAGCAGGTCAAGTTGTCCGGTTTCGGCAACTTCGACCTTCGCGACAAACGCCAGCGGCCGGGCCGCAACCCTAAAACAGGGGAAGAGATCCCGATCACCGCGCGCCGCGTCGTCACCTTTCGTCCAGGGCAGAAGCTGAAAGCCCGGGTAGAGGCCTATGCTGGAACCAAGCCATAACGACGAGCTGCCCCCCATCCCGGGCAAACGCTACTTCACCATCGGTGAAGTCAGCGAGCTCTGTGCGGTAAAGCCGCACGTGCTGCGCTACTGGGAGCAGGAATTCACGCAGCTCAACCCGGTGAAGCGCCGTGGCAACCGGCGGTACTATCAGCGCCAGGACGTGCTGATGATCCGCCAGATCCGCGCTTTGCTGTATGACCAAGGCTTTACCATTGGCGGGGCGCGGTTACGGCTCTCCAGTGATGAGGTCAAGGATGAGTCCAGCCAGTACAAGCAGCTGATTCGGCAGATGATTGCGGAGCTGGAGGATGTGTTGGTGGTGCTCAAGAAGTGACCAAAGCCGACGAGTGGAAAGTTTTTTGAAAAAAAGCTTCCATTAATCAAAAGGTTAGGGTACATTTCTTCTCGTTCTCGGCAACATCGAGAACCGCCTTGTCGGGGCGTAGCGCAGCCCGGTAGCGCACTTGCATGGGGTGCAAGGGGTCGAGTGTTCGAATCACTCCGTCCCGACCATTATTGAAACGAAAAAGCCCAGTCGGCAACGACTGGGCTTTTTCGTTTTTGTCTGTTTTTTTAAAGCACGGGGTCAGTATTCGAATGTTCGATTTCGTGTCTACGAGTATAAGTTGACAATGGCTTTATGATAGCATTAAAGGTAGGTAGTCTTAGCCATCAACCGATATATGGAGTGGTCGGAAATTATGACTCGTAAACAAAAGATTGAAATCACGGACGACCAACGTACCGCAGCAGAGGCGCAAATCAGGGAGGAGCAAACAATTGTTGATTACGAGACAAAAGAATATATTGTTGAACTTTTAGTGTCTAAGTATTCTGAAGGCTTAGAGCAAGATGAGAATGAACTGTTCATCCCAGATTATCAAAGGGATTTTGTCTGGGATGTAAAAAGGCAAAGTAAGTTTATCGAGTCTGTGATGTTGGGGTTGCCTATACCTTACGTCTTTACTGCTGTCACCCCAAAGGAAGTTGAAGGTGATGATGAGGATGAGGGTAGAGTCGAAATTGTAGATGGGTCACAGCGAATTCGGACATTGGCTCATTTTTTGAAGGATGGTCTTCGTCTAGAGGGGTTGGAAAAGCTACATTTGCTAAATGGCTTCAAATTCTCCGATCTCGCGATCTCCAGGCGCCGTAAGCTTAACAGGAGGCCGATTAGGATTATTGAGCTGTCAGAGAAAGCCGACGCTCAAGTGCGGCGAGATATTTTTGAGCGAATCAACACCGGTAGTGATGAGCTTAAAGATATGGAGAAACGCAAAGGGATATTTGTCGGAGCTTTTTACGACTTCATCAAGGAATGTGCGCGTGATCCGAAGTTTATCGATCTATGTCCTATTTCTGAAAAGAAAGCAGTGCGAGAAGAGCGCGAAGAAATGGTTCTCCGCTATTTTGCTTACTCTGATAACTATGAAGACTTTAAGCATGGGGTTGCTGAGTTCTTAAACTCATATATAAAAAAGCATAAAGATAATTTCGATAAGGCACGAATGGAAAAAGAGTTTGCTGCCATGTTGAAATTTGTGGAAAAGTATTTTGAGCTCGGCTTCAAAAAGTCAGAAAGTAATAAATCAGTTCCCCGGGTTAGGTTTGAAGCAATCTCTGTAGGTGTTATATTGGCTCTTCGTGAGAAGCCTCGCCTTAAGGTTCGAACTGAAGATGTAAGCGCTATGCTTAACTCTGATGATTTCCACAGGCTCACTAGTTCCGATGGTAGTAACTCAAGGCCAAAAGTAGTTTCTCGTGTCGAGTACGTTCGGGATGCCCTCTTGGGGGGCGCATGATAATGATGGCTAAAGAGGATTTCAGAGATAGGTCTAGTCAGGTAGCCAGATACTTGCTTTGGCTTTCAAGGCAAGAAAAGGCTGGAAGTCTGCCGGAAGGTGTTCTCAATACAGCTAAGGCATCTGCTCTGTTGCTGCTATACAACTTGATGGAATCTACCTCTTCGAACGCTATTCAGACAATTTTTGATACGATGGTTACTAAGGCTGTAAATTATGACCAGCTTTCACCTAGCTTAAAATTAGTCACCGTGAAAAATTTTAAGCGTAGGGCTGCAGATAAAATGGCAGCCGCTTTGCAAAATATTGCAACTGATATTTATAAAGTGTCTTTTGAGCGTGATGATATTTTTTCAGGGAACGTGGACGCTCAAGAGCTCAGGACCACAATGAGAGATTTCGGGATAGTGCAGAGCCATAGCTATAAGGAGCCTGAGCTTTTAAACTTGAAAAATAGTCGCAATAGCTTGGCGCATGGAAATCTTTCCTTTTATGAGGTTGGTAAGGATTTGAGTGCCAGGGAGATAGTTTTAAAATATTGGCGGGTTCGAGTTTTTTTTAATAATATGCTTTCCGATTTTGATAAGTTTCTTTCGGAGCAAAAATATTTGAGCGTGACTTGAACGGACGGGGCATCAACGCCCCGTGCTGTTTTTTAGGTGCTGGATGAAGCTTAGTCCTATAACTTCCCCTAGGCGAACAGGAACTGCATTGCCAATCATTTTTCCAACAGCTTTAAAGTTTGTTTTCTCTGAGGGGGGCTGAAATGAGTAGTCAATAGGAAAAGACTGCAGGATTGATGCTTCCCTAAGTGAAATGGCACGATGCTGTGTTGGATGGCCGAATCTTCCATTCCCAAAGCCATAGCAAAGAGTAGTTATGGTCGGGCTTGGCTCATCCCAAGACATGCGCCCGTAGACTCCCACATATGACTTTCCGGTCGGTTTTGTGTGGCATTTCGCACGTAGGTGCTCAGGCCAATCCTTCCAAGTTCCGCCAGGCTGCGAGGCTTTGATTCGTAATAGGTTCAACGAAGAAAGCTTTTGAGTGGCATGAAGGGCGTCGTTGGGGTCAGTTGCGCCTGCTGCTAATTGCGGTTGATCGTTTATCGCATCTCGAACACTTAAAAAATTTCCCATATGCGTTGGAGCAATAATGGAAATTTCGCCCAATAGAGAAGCCATGAGAACGTGTCTTCGTCGGACCTGTGGTAAGCCATACTCCTCACATTTGACCTTACCTTCCCACACGTAATATCCTAAAGTTTTTAATTCTGAAACAAAATCTTTATATACTTTATGTTTTGTGACATGAGGCACATTTTCCATGGTTACTAGTTGAGGTTTGGCTTCTCTTATGAGACGCGAGAATTGATAGAGGAGAGGCCACTTGTTATCCTGCGTAGTGTCTCGTCCTTGATTGTAAGTGGAAAATGGTTGGCATGGGGCGCAGCCAGCTAGGAGTTTGATTTTTCCAGGGGTGTAGAGGCTAATAAGTTCATTGGCGCTTAAGTCGCCTACATCTTTTTCATAAAATGGAGTGTTATTATTGAAAGTGTAGGCGTGCTGACATGAGCTTTCAATGTCGAAGCCGCCTAAGACTTGTATTCCTGATTTTAATAGCCCTGCGGTCAGACCGCCAGCACCACAAAATAAATCTATTGCTTCAATCATGCCTATCTCCTGAGCTGGCTATTATAGGGTAATTACGCGTCTTACGCAGCACGAAGGTGAAGCGCGTTCCTCCTTTGCAGAGGCGGGCTTGCGAAGCGCTTGAGAGTGGTCCAGTAGACTGGTCTGGGATCTGCTCGGCAGGAGTATGGGGGAAGGTGGCATCCTCAGGACCGTGAGTTTTTAGCGTCGACTGGCGTGATGTCAATGCGCCATGACTGTAGGGGCTCGGGCTTGCCCACCAAGATAATCGGTAGTCGCTCAATGAACGCCACATTTCAAAGCGCTAACGGAAAAATCAGCGCAGATAACTCGATCTGTGCTGAAATGGCCTCCGTTCAGTCGTCCTTGACTATTTCCCCGCGACTCACATGACCTGTCTCCGATATCGGGTACCCCGGTAAGCGTAAGCAAATCTGTTTTGAGCGCTTCCTCGCAGAGATAGAACAGGTGGTGCCGCAGTAGTAGAGTTGGTCGAGCAGTATTATTGACTGTCAGGCGGTGGTCGTAAGCCCCCATTCACTGGATCCATGCTGCGCAGCTTGAGTTGGCACATGTGTCAGTGTCTGGACGTTTGAGCATTCGATTTACTAGGTTTCCTAGGTGCAATGATCAGAGCGTAGGGAGCTTCAGAAGCCCCCCCATCAGGACGCCATTTCTCAGGGGAGCCCCGAAGGAGTGGCCAGGTTCCACTTGTCATGTCCAATCAGCTCGTGGAAGACTTAAAGTCTCAGTGCGTCATACCCAGCTCGGCATCATCGAGTAGGGCTTTGGCCAAGGCACAAAGGTAGTGTGATGCCCAGATTAGCTGAGGTTTGTCTTCCATCAGACCGTCGACGGTCAAGTCCCGTGCGCAGCCCAGCAACTCAGAAGCCTGTTCTCTGGCATGCTGACAAGGGATTCCGGCTTCGATGCGGAATAGCGGTTGGGTCTGATTTTCCCCTTGGTAGAAGGTGGTCTTGCCTACTGTAAACTTAGTGTCGTCTGAGGGCATTGTTCGATCTCCTTGAAATTCTCACTGTCCAGACTGATCAGTTCCTATAAAAGCTCGCCTAGACGATAAATTATGGACTATTAGTGCTGAGACTTGCGGTCATTTGGCATCTGTAGTTGGAGTAGTGCAGATTCAAGCAATGCTCTCAGCGCCTCTATTTCATGCATCGAGGCCATAATCAGAATCGACACCGGCGACTTGGGCTGTAATAACAATGCCTGTTGTACAACTGTTTCCGCACACAGTGCATAATCAGTGGCCTGGATCAGGGTGTCTTCAAGGGTGAGCATATTGTGAGGAGGATCGGGAACGATCTTAAGCATGGTGTGGCTCCTGTCGTGATGAAGCAGCCACCAACCGCGGCTAAACGAATAGGTGGCAGCTGTACGCGGGTTAGCCGACCGGGACGTCAGGCACCCGGCGCACCCGAAGGTGCCCCACGTACAGCCGCCATAAAGGCGCAGATGTCGATTATTCGGCATTGCACGGCTGTGGTGTCTGACGATTTCGGGCGGCTAAACCCGGTCGTTGAATAGCAACGACATGCCGAGACTAGAGCCCACTTCTGGCGCGTGCAACGGAAAATCAGCGGAGAGAGTATCTTTGGGAAATGGACTACAAGGAAGGGGCTAAATCTGATTTTTCACAACTCGATACCTTCGACGCCGCCTACCTGTAACGACTTGTATCCTCAAATACAATCACTAGCCTTCGTGACTCCGCATAAGCTGACGATTCGATAACTATCATCCGCGACACCCGACAGTGTGGGGCGTGTTACAGCGTTCGTGCGCAAATGGCAAGTCTATGTCTAACCGGGAATAGGTAATAATTGCCGCATGCAATGCGTAGGTAAGCATCGCATCAATGGTTTTCTGGTTGAGCATCGCCACGCAGGTTCGACTGTCTGCGCTGAGTCAGGCGAAGGCGGAGAAATGGAGGGCAACACCCGCTGTTCCGCGTGGTGGCGGAGCATCTGCTGGACCATGCGGTCTAGCAGGCGACCGTGCTGATGTGTGCGGGCACAAGATCAGTGATCTGGCGATGGTGGAAAAATCATCTTCCTACGCTGCTGATGCGGTGCATTACCTCAGTGGCATGGCCAAGGCGTTGGCCCAGAATGTGAATCATGGGTTAATGGTTGGGCGGGTGGCTGAGTAGGAAAAAGGGCGTTTGCCAGGGAGCTAGTTTACCTGGGCGGGCACTGATTTCCCGTAGGCGATTCCGCCGTAGCATTCTCAGACCACACATGACTCAATCACAAGAGGAGGGGAATTGTCCCGAGAAGGAATAAGATCAGGATGCCGACAAGCCTCACGAGAAAGGTCAACCCTCGATGTCCACCGTACAGCGCTGTCATCCCTAATGTATTGTTGCGGGTTGTGAGCTTCAGTACCCCACCCAAGGCTACTACGACGGCTACGTGCATCAACGATTCGGTCATGCTAGCGGCATCGGCTACATAAGCAGGCTGTCCAGCATTGACCCACCACTTAATGGCTTGGAAAACACAGTAGCCTCCTAAGGCAAGCCACATCCCCCATGCCGACGTGTTGACGACAAAAAATAGGGCGTGTGGCCTGGTGAGGCCGGGATAGCGCTTGCTCAACAATTTGATTGCTGAGCAGTGATACGCCCAACGGCTAAGGCTAATGCCGTAGAGCAAGATTAAAGCGACTGCTGTTACGATAACCAGGCTCATGTTCTGCAGGTTTTTGAGAGTCTGCAGTGCTTCTTGCAAGGCCACTGTTGGGCGAGCAGACTTTACATAGCCCCACGCTATCCACGTGTTGATGAGGTATACCCACGCGCTAGCAACCAGCAAAGGGAGAGTCCACAGACCTTTCAGCCGAAGATGAGCTGGCTTTTTTTGCGTCGAATCGAAGTCCAGAGGCTTTAGGAAAACTGGAGTAGCTAGAAGTAGAGCGTACCTGCTCGCATTATGCGAACGAATTACTGACCAGAAATTTTTGATAGAAAGCACATTTCGCACCTAGTTGAGTATCGATATCTGTATCGCCCAGAAGTGCACCAGCTTGAGCACTCGCACAGAAGAGAGCTAGGGTGTCGAAGAGGGTGAGCCGACAGGGACGACCCGAGCCTTCGGTCGCCCCAGCATGAGGTACAACATGTTCACTCAAGTACATTGACCGCTCTACGCGTGATGTTTATCTGTTTCTTTTCATTTTGAAGTCAGTGAAGGCTCGCGCCCACAAGCCCGCTCCCACGTTTCGCCAAGCCGCTATGGCGCCAGGTTCACGCCATTACAGCGGCCCTTGGTAGAGAAATCGTCGATCTGCCGCGCCTTGTTCACCGACATCAGAATCGTGCAGCCGCCAGGATGGGCCACGTCGTCCCAGTAGTTGGTATGAACCATCACGTTGCCTTGCATCTCGGCGGTGCTGCCGACCACCTCCTTTTGCACGTAGGTGGTATCGCGGTACCAGCCTAATTGCACCCCGGCGCCACCGGGCAACGGCTCCATGCGCATGGGTGGGCCGAAGAAGTCGATGGCCTGCTTGGCATCGCGCCCCTGCCATTGGTTGCCCGCCATCAGCTCCGGCAGGGTCGGGATGCAGCCGGCCAGCGCTGGCAGCAACAGGCCAAGGACCAGCAAAGGGCGCGTGCTCATCGTGGGGTGTTCGCCAGCATGTCGTCCAGCTCCTGCACCGCCTGGCTGTTGGCCTGGACGCCGATCAACTGGATGAACATGGCCTGGATGGTGGCGACCATCTTCGCCGCCGGCATCTTGCCGATCGACAGCATCTGGTTGCGCGTGCGGTTGTCGGGGGCGCAGACGAAGGCGAAGGTGCGCTGCAGCCAGTAGTCCTTTGGTGCGGCCCAGTCTTTGGCGTTGGTTTTCACATCGCGCACGGCGCCGTCGAAGCGACGGATCGCCCGGGCGCTGTCCAGGCGGATCTGGCGCTGTTTGCATTTGACCTGCACCTCGTAGGCGGCGAGGGTCGGGAAGGCCGGGTCTTCGAACAGCTGCATGACCTGGGCCGATTGCACGCCGCCGGGCTTTTGCAGGATGCCGGCGGCATCGGCGACGTAGACCTCGTTGTGCAAGCGTTCCCCTTTGCCGTAGATGATCCAGTAGTCGCCCGAGGCGGGTGCGGCCAGGGCCGGGGTGCTGCAGGTGAGGGCCAGGATGGCCAGCCATTGGCAGAGGGGTGGAAGGTTTTGACCCATGGAGTCCTTTCCTGGTTTTTGTAAGCCAGAAGGGACTATACGAGCGCTGGGTGAGTAGGGTCGATTAGGGCGGTTGTGCTAATGGCCAAGGGCCTGTGGCGCGGTGAGGCAGTAAGCGGAGTCTTGGATGGTGGGCAGTTGGATTCGAGATTGTGGTTTGAGCGGAAATCGCCGGGACCGCTTTGCGGTCCTTTCGCGACGCAAAGCCGCTCCTACAGGGAGGCGGCGTATGGATTGGCTGGCAGCTCATGCTCGAAGGGCAGATTCGGGCCTGTTCGGGAGCAGGTGATTGCTGCGGCATGGATTGCGTAGGCGAGGATTGCATCGATGGTTTCATGGGGGAGCTTCGCTACACCGGCCGGGCTATCTGCACCGAGGCGAGCCAGGTAGGCGAGCACGGCGGCTTGGAAGGTGTCACCGGCGCCGACGGTGTCGCATACCGCCAACGAGGTATCCGCCGGCCGCTGCCATGACCCATGCGCGCAATGCACGCTGGCACCGTGAGCGCCATGAGTAACGAAAACCAGCCGGCAGCGCTCGTTGAGCCAGCCCCGGGCCACGTCACGAGTCTCCCGACCCGGATAGAGCAGGGCGATATCTTCCTCACTGGCCTTGATCACATGCGCATGCCCGGCAAACGCTTCCACCTGCCGCCTCCACACCGCCACATCCGGCTGCGGATTAAGCCGCACATTCGGATCAAGGCTGATCAAGCGCCGGTCCCGCTCGCGCTCCACCAGCGCCAACAGCGTATCGGCTACGGGTTGCACCACCAGAGTGTACGATCCTACATGCACCCCCCGCACACACTCATCCAGCACCGGCAGATGCTCCAGCATCACCTGCCGATCCGCACACCCTTCACCGCGAAACTGATACTGCGCCGAGCCATTGGCATCCAGCCCGACCATGGCCAGGGTGGTCGGCGCAGCGCTGGTCACCACGTAGCGGCAGTCCACCCGTTCCTCTTCCAGCACCCGGCGCAGCCGGGCGCCGAGGTAGTCGCTGGACAACCCGCCGAACAACGCCGATTCCACGCCCAGCCGGCGCAGGCCGACGGCGACGTTGAACGGCGACCCGCCAGCAATCGCGGTAAATCCCAGCTCGCTGCTGCGGTTGCTGTTTTCCAGGCTGAAGACATCGAACAGGGCCTCGCCACACACCAGGTACATGCAGTTCTCCAGAACGATTGATAAGGGCAGGATACCTGTGCTCAGCGCGCAGGCAGTTGATCCCGGTAGCGTTGATAGGCGACCTCGTACTCGGCCTGTTGCGCCGGGCGGGGCAGGGTTCGGGTGCTTTCGTCGAGGGCGACGCAGCGTTCGCACAGGGTTTCGAGGCTGCCGCCCTGGCCCAGTTGGCGACCGAGGCTCCAGGCGGCCTGGATCGCGGCGCCGAGGGCAGCGGCTTCGGTCTGCTGGGGGCATACCACTGGCAGGCCGAGCAGGTCGGCCAGCACCTGCCGCCATAACGGGCTTTTCGCCGCGCCGCCGACCAGGCGGATTTCGCTGCCTGGCAGGCCGCTGGCGCGCAGCAGGTCGAGGCCGTAACGCAGGCTGAAGCAGGTGCCTTCGAGCACGGCACGGCAGAGGTTGGCGCGGGTCAGGTTGGCGCTGGTCATGCCGTGCAGGCTGGCGCTGGCTTCGGGCAACGCGGGCACGCGTTCGCCGTCGAAGAAGGGCAGCATCTGCAGGCCGTCGGCGCCGATCGGGGCTTGGGTGGCGAGCTCAGTGAAGCGGTCGAGGTCGAGTTCCAGCAGGTCGCGCACCAGGGCGCAGGCGCTGGTGAGGTTCATGGTGCAGATCAACGGCAACCAGCCGCCGCTGGAGGCGCAGAAGGTCGCCACTTCGCCCTGGGCGCTGACGTGGGGCTGGTCGGCATGGGCGGCCAGGGTGCCGGAGGTGCCGAGGCTCAGGGTGATCATGCCAGGGGCGATATTGCCGGTGCCGATGGCGCCGAGCATGTTGTCGCCGCCGCCAGTGGCTACCAAAGTCTGTGGGCTCAGGCCGAGGGCAGTGGCGGCCTGCGCGCGCAGGGTGCCGATGCAATCGCCGGATTCGACCAGTTCAGGCAGCGCAGCCAAAAGACGCTCGCCGGGCTCGATGTGCTGAAGGACATCAGGCGCCCAGGTCCTGCGGCGCACATCGTAGTAGCCGGTGCCGGAGGCGTCGCCGGGCTCAGTGCAGACGCGACCGGTCAGCCAGTAATTCAGGTAGTCGTGAGGCAGCAGGAGATGGGCGAGGCGGGCGAACAGTTCGGGATGTTGGCGCTTGGTCCACAGCAGCTTGGACAGGGTATAGCCCGGCGCGATCACCAGCCCGAGGCGTTCAAGCGAGCCCTGGGCGCCGCCAAGGGCATTGAGCAACTCCGCGTTCTCAGGCGCGCTTTCGGTGTCGCACCAGAGCTTGGCCGGGCGCAGCACCTGGCCTTGGGCGTCGAGCATTACCAGGCCGTGTTGCTGGCCGGACACCGCCACTGCGCGAATGGCCTGGCCATCCACACCGGCATCGCGCAAGGCAGCGGACACCGCCGTGAGCAGGGCTTGCAGCCAGTCGACCGGATCCTGCTCGCGCCGGCCATCGCGACCTTGGGGCGGCGCATGGGCAGCGCTGCCCAGCCCCAGCACCTGGCCGCTGCCGGCGTCCAGCACCAGGGCCTTGGTGCCCTGGGTACCGCAGTCGATACCGAGGAACAGTCCGTCCATTTCGAAAACCTCCGTGTCAGTCGCCGAGGACCTGGCGCAGGGTTTCACTCACGCCGACTTCGCGCAAGCTGTCGTACAGGCGCTCGAAGGCGCTGACGAAGGCTTTGGACGCGGGGATCGCCGTGCCGAAGATCGCCTCGTCGCCGAGCACCCGGGCAGCCAGGCCGTCGCGCTGCGCCACCCGGGCCTGGCAGTCGGCGGCGCGGGGGTCGGGGATGCTGTAGCGCGTGCCCTGTTCGTCTTCGCCGCGCAGGTACAGGGCCCAGGCGGCCACCACCAGGGCCACGCGCTCCAGGGGCTTGCCGTCGGCGATCAGGCGGTTGGCGGTGGGCACGATGAACTTGGGGAATTTCGACGAGCCGTCGGAGCACACGCGCTCCAGCTGGTCGGCGATGGCGCGGTTGGCGAAGCGTTCGGTGAGGCTGTGCTTGTAGCGCGTCAGGTCGATGCCCGGTACCGGGGCCAGTTGCGGGGTGACGTCCTGGTCCATGAAGGTGCGCATGTAGCGGTGCAGCAGCGGGTCGGCGAGGGTTTCGTGGACGAAGCGGTAGCCTTGCAGAAAGCCCAGGTAGGTGAGGGCCAGGTGGCTGCCATTGAGCAGTTTGATCTTCATTTCTTCATAGGGCGTGACGTCGTCGGTGAACTGCACGCCGACCTGTTCCCAGGCCGGGCGGCCGGCGACGAACCTGTCTTCCACCACCCATTGCAAAAACGGTTCGCACACCACCGGCCAGGCATCGTCGACGCCGTGGCGCTCGAGCAACTGCTGGCGGTGGGCGGGGCTGGTCATCGGGGTGATGCGGTCGACCATGGCATTGGGGAAGCTGACGTGGCCGTCGATCCAGCGGGCCAGGTCGTGGTTCTGCAGGTGGGCGAAGGCCAGCAGGGCCTTGCGGGCGACGTCGCCGTTGTGCGGGAGGTTGTCGCAGGACATCACCGTGAAGGGGCCGCTGCCGGCCTCGCGGCGGCGGCGCAGGGCTTCGCAGAGGAAACCGAACACGCTCTGCGGGGCTTGCGGGTTGGCCAGGTCGTGCTGGATCTGCGGCAGGTCGGCGCGGAATTCGCCGGTGCTGTCGTCGATGCAGTAGCCGCCTTCGGTGATGGTCAGCGAGACGATGCGGATGTTGGGTTCGGCTAGTTTGGCCAGCAGCGCTTCGGCGCCGTCCTCGGCCAGCAGCATGCTGTTGATCGCGGCGATCACGCGGACCTGGGTGTCGGGTTGGTCGCCCAGTTCGAACAGGGTGTAGAGGTGGTCTTGCGCGGCCAGGGCATCGCGCATGGCGCGGTCTTCGCGGCGCAGGCCGGCGCCGCAGATGGCCCAGTCGAGGCCTTCGCCCAGGTTCATCAGGGCGTCGGTGTAGGCGGCCTGGTGGGCGCGGTGGAAGCCGCCGACGCCGATGTGCACGATGCCCTGGCGCATTTGGCTTGGGTCGTAACTGGGGCGGGCGACCGCCAGGCGGGGGAGGTTGTGTTGGTTGAGTTTCATCCTGAAGGTCCTTAGGCCGCCTGTTGCAGGCGCTTGTCGAGGGCTTGGCCGTTGCTGTCGAACAGGTGGCAATGGGCGGGGTCGAAGGTCAGCTCCAGCGGCTCGCCGAAGGTCGGTGCGAAGTCCCCGCGCACGCGCACGGTGAGCATCTCGCCGGACGCGGCGCGCACATGGCAATAGCTGTCGCTGCCCAGCCGTTCGCTGACATCGGCCGTCACCTGCAGCGAGCCCGGCGCGCCCTGGCACGCCGGGCTGATGCTCAGGTGCTCGGGCCTGATCCCCAGGGTCACCTGGCTGCCGGTATGCAGCTCGCCCGCGCACAGCGGCAGGGCGATGCGCGCACCACATTCGAGGGCCACCTCGCACTGGTTACCCTGGTTACGGCTCAGGTGCCCACGCAGGAAGCCCATCTTCGGCGTGCCGAGAAACCCCGCGACGAACAGGTTGGCCGGATGGTGGTACAGCTCCAGCGGCGAGCCCACTTGCTCGACGCGCCCGCCGTTGAGCACCACCACCTTGTCGGCCAGGGTCATGGCCTCGACCTGGTCGTGGGTCACGTAGATCATCGTCGCGGCCAGCTCCTGGTGCAGGCGCGCCAGCTCGAGGCGCATCTGCACGCGCAGGGCGGCGTCGAGGTTGGACAGCGGCTCGTCAAACAGGAAGATCTTCGGGTTGCGCACGATGGCGCGGCCGATTGCCACCCGCTGGCGCTGGCCGCCGGAGAGCTGGCGCGGCTTGCGTTCGAGCAGCGGTTGCAGCTCGAGGATGCGCGCGGCGTTTTCGACCTTGGCGGTGACCTCGTGCTTGGCGACGCCGGCCAGGTCCAGGGCGAACGACAGGTTCTTGCGCACGGTCATGTGCGGGTACAGGGCGTAGGTCTGGAACACCATGGCCAGGTCGCGCTTGGCCGGGGCGGTGTCGGTGATGTCGGCGCCGTCGAGGGTGATGCTGCCGCTGCTGACCTCCTCGAGGCCGGCGATCAGGCGCAGCAGGGTGGACTTGCCGCAGCCGGAGGGGCCGACGAACACCACGAACTCGCGGTCGCGCACGTCCAGGTCGATGCCCTTGATGATGGCGTGGCCATCGAAGCCTTTGTGCAGGTTGCGGATTTTCAGGTCAGCCATGGTGGGTGTCCTTGTCAGAGGCGAGAACAGAATTGGCGTGGGAATGGCGGGAAGTCATTTCACGGCACCGAAGGAGAGCCCGCGCACCAGTTGCTTCTGGCTGATCCAGCCAAAGATCAGGATCGGCGCGCAGGCCAGGGTCGAGACGGCCGAGAGCTTGGCCCAGAACAGCCCTTCGGGGCTCGAGTAGGAGGCCACCAGCGCGGTCAGCGGGGCGGCGGCGGACGAGGTCAGGTTGAGCGACCAGAACGCCTCGTTCCAGCACAGGATCAGCGACAGCAGCAGGGTCGAGGCCAGCCCGCCGCGGGCGATCGGCAGCAGCACGCGGACGATCTCCTGCCAGGTGCCGGCGCCATCCAGGCGCGCCGCTTCGAGGATGTCCACGGGGATGTCCTTGAAGTAGGTGTACACCATCCACACCACGATCGGCAGGTTGATCAGGGTGTAGACGATGACCAGCGCCAGGCGCGAATCGAGCAGGCCGAACTGCTTGGCTAGCAGGTAGATCGGCATCAGCACGCCCACCGGCGGCAGCATCTTGGTCGACAGCATCCACAGCAGTGTGCGCTTGGTGTGGCGGGTTTCGAAGAAGGCCATGGAGTAGGCCGCCGGCACGGCGATGAGCATGCACAGCAGGGTCGCCGAGAAGGAGATCAGCACCGAGTTCCAGGCGTAGGCGAAGTAGTCGCTGCGCTCGTTGATGTGCAGGTAGTTCTCCAGCGTCGGCGCGAAGATGAACTGCGGCGGCGTGGCGAAGGCGTCCAGCTCGGTCTTGAAGCTGGTCAGCAGCATCCAGAAAATCGGGAAGAAGATCACCAGGGCGATGGCCCAGCACAGCAGGCCGAGCAGGGCGTTCTTCAGGGTGCGGGTTTGCTTGAGTGTCAGCATGGCGGGCTCCTCAGCTGCGCGCGGTGAGGTTCTTGCCGATCATGCGAACCAGCACGATGGCGGCGATATTGGCGATCAGCACGGCGATCAGGCCACCGGCCGAGGCCATGCCGACGTCGAACTGCAGCAGCGCCTGGTTGTAGATCAGGTAGGCGAGGTTGGTGGACTCGTATCCGGGGCCGCCGCTGGTGGTGGTGAAGATCTCGGCGAACACCGACAGCAGGAAGATGGTCTCGATCATCACCACCACGGCGATGGGCCGCGCCAGGTGCGGCAGGGTCAGGTGCCAGAAGATCGCCAACGGGCCTGCGCCATCCAGGCGCGCGGCTTCCTTCTGTTCCAGATCCTGCGACTGCATGGCGGTCATCAGGATCAGGATGGCGAACGGCAGCCATTGCCAGGAGACGATCAGGATGATCGACAGCAGCGGGTAGTGCGCCAGCCAGTCCACCGGTTGCGCGCCGAACAGGCGCCACACGGCGGCGAGGATGCCCGACACCGGGTGGAAGATCAGGTTCTTCCACAGCAGCGCGCTGACCGTGGGCATGATGAAGAACGGCGAGATCAGCAGCACCCGCACCACGCCGCGGCCCCAGAACTCGCCGGCCTCCAGCAGCGCGGCGATCAGCACGCCGAGCACCACGCTGATCGCCAGCACGCTGCCTACCAGGGTCAGGGTATTCAGCGCGCCGGGCATGAAGCCGGCGTCGGTGACGAAGAAGGCGAAGTTCTCCAGGCCCACGAACTGGTTTTCGCCGGGGTACAACAGGTTGTAGCGGATCAGCGAGAAATACAGGGTCATGCCCAGGGGCACGATCATCCACAACAGCAGCAGTGCCACCGAAGGGCTGACCAGGAACCAGCCGGGGCCGACGCGGCGTTTGCCGGGGCGTGCGGTGGCGAGGCTCGGGGTGTCGAGGGCCGATGTGTTCATGGCGACTCCGTGTGCGGCAAAAAGGGGCGGTCACCGCGCCGGGGTTCGGCGCGGTCGGGGGGCGCTGCGGGTTACTTCGGGTAACCGGCGCGCTTCATCTCGCGTTCGGTGGACTGCTGGGCCGAGGCCAGCACCTGGTCCACTTTCATCTGCCCGGTGAGGGCGGCGGCGAACAGCTTGCCGACCTGGGTGCCGATGGCCTGGAACTCGGGGATGGTCACCAGCTGGATGCCCACGTAGGGCACGGGCTTGAGGGTGGGGTGGTTGGGGTCGACGCGCTTGAGTGATTCGAGGGTGACCTTGGCGAATGGCGCGGCCGCCAGGTACGCGTCGTTGTAGGTCGAGGCGCGGGTGCCGGGCGGCACGTTGGCCACGCCTTCTTTCTCAGCCACCAGCTTGCCGTAGGCCTCGGAGGTGGCCCAGGTGGCGAACGTCCTGGCGGCGTCCTTGGATTTGGAACTGGTGGGGATCGCCAGAGCCCACGAATACAGCCAGGTGGCGCCCTTGTCGGTGACTTCCTTGGGCGCGAAGGTGAAGCCGACCTGGTCGGCGACCTTGCTCTGGGTCTTGTCGGTGACGAACGAGCCGGCGACGCTGGCGTCGACCCACATCGCGCACTTGCCGCTGTTGAACAGCGCGAGGTTTTCGTTGAAGCCGTTGCTGGAGGCGCCGGGCGGGCCGTATTGCTTGAGGGTGTTCACATAGAAGTTCAGCGCGTTCTTCCACTCGCTGCCGCTGAACTCGGGTTGCCATTGCTCATCGAACCAGCGTGCGCCGAAGGCGTTGGCCACGGTGCCGATCAGCGCCATGTTCTCGCCCCAGCCGGCCTTGCCGCGCAGGCAGATGCCGTACTGGCCCTGATCGGGGTGGTTGAGCTTGGCGGCGAACTCGCCGAGCTGGGTCCAGGTGGGTTGCTCGGGCATGCTCAGCCCGGCTTGCTCGAACAGGTCCTTGCGGTAGTAGGTGATCGAGGCTTCGGCGTAGAAAGGCAGGGCGTACAGCGTGCCGTTGGCCGACAGGCCGTTGCGTACCGAGGGAAACACGTCGTCGAGGTTGTAGTCGGCGGGCAGGTCGGTCATCGGCGCCAGCCAGCCCTTGGCACCCCACAGCGCGGCTTCGTACATGCCGATGGTCAGCACGTCGAACTGGCCACCCTGGGTGGCGATATCGGTGGTCAGGCGCTGGCGCAGCACGTTCTCTTCAAGCACCACCCACTTGAGCTGGATGTCCGGGTGCTGCTGCTCGAACACCTTGGCCAGGCGCTGCATGCGGATCATGTCGTTGTTGTTGACCGTGGCGATGGTCAGGGTGTCGGCGGCCTGGGCATGCAGCGGCAGGCTGAGGCAGGCGGCGGCCAGGCAGGCCTTGATCGAGTCGTTCATCAGTGAACTCCCTTATTGTTTTTGTATCGCTCGGCGCTGATTACACCCGTGCAAGGCGATTGCCGACAAAGCCTCGCCTGCACCTTGGCTGATACTTTTTTGCAGTTCTTGAACAAGGGCCGCTGCGCGCCCCATCGCCGGCAAGCCGGCTCCCACAGGGATGGCGCTGGCTTGAAGGCGCTGCGGTCGGAGTGGGATCTGGCTTGCCGGCGATGGGCTGCCACGCAGCCCCAAGGCTCAGGCGCGGTTCTGCTCGGTCAGCCGCTGGGTCACCAGGCTGCGGTAGTCGGAAGGGGTCATGCCCTTGAGTTGCAGGAAGCGTCGGTTGAAGTTCGACAGGTTGCTGAAGCCCGACTCGAAACACACCTCGGTCACCGGCAGCTCGCCCTTGGCCAGCAGCTCGCACGACTTGCTCACCCGCAGCCGGTTGACGAACTCGACGAAGCCGCGCCCGGCGGCCTGCTTGAAAAACCGCGAGAAGTAGGTTGGCGTCATGCCCAGGTGCTCGGCCACCTCGTTCTGGCTCAGGTCCTGGGCGTAGTGCTGGAAGATGTAGTCCACCGCCCGGTTGATACGCTCGACGTTGTGTTCGTCGGCCAGCTGCGAGGAGGTGACGGTGGACAGCAGTTGGTAGTCCTCGCAGGCGGCGAGCTGTTCCATGAGGATAAAAAAGTATCCCAGGCGGGTCATGCCGCGGCTGTCGGCGATACGTTGCAGCAGTTGGCGGCTCTCGTTGATCAGTGCCGGGTCGCGGAACTCGATGCCATAGCGTGCCCGCGCCAGCAGCGGGGCCAGCTGGGTGAGCTCGGCGAACACCTGGCTGCCGTCCTCAAGTACCTCGTCGGTGAAGTTGACCAGCATGTCGCGCTTGCCCACCACTTCGTCTGGGCCGACCTGGCTGATCCAGTTGTGCGGCAGGTTGGGGCCGGTGAGAAACAGCGTGTCGGGGGCGAAATTGCCGATGTAGTCGCCGATGAACACTTTGCCGGCGCTGGCGACGATCAGGTGCAGCTCGTACTCCTTGTGGAAGTGCCAACGCACCAGCGGGCTGGGGAAACCGTGCTGGCGGTAGATCAGCGAGGCGCCTTCGTGGTCGTCCATCAGCTCGTAGGACGGGTCGGTGACTTTGCTCGTTCTGGGCATGGCGGTGGCTGGGCCTGGAGGGGCGAGGTGTCATCGTAGCCTGAAGTGGTCGAGCAGGGCAGAGGGGTCTAAGCCGGCATCATGACTGGCACGGGGTGGGGAGGCCCAGGGTTCTGCTGATGGCATTTAGCCTGTAATCTGGCGCCTCTGTAATATTCGGGCAAGGATTGCGTAGGAATGTTTTCGTTTACCCAGGATAAAAGTCTCGTCGTCGACCTGGAGGTCAAGCCCGCCAGGTCGGGCAAACCAGAGGAGATCTTCAAGGTCGGTGCGCTGCGCAAGCATCCGGACAGCGAGGTCGAATGCGATGTGAACAAGGACCTGGCCCAGGTGCTGGCCAAGGTCGATGACCTTGCCGAAGGCGCCGACTACCTGCTGGGCCACAACCTGATTGCCCACGATCTGCGCATCCTGCGCCAGCAGGCGTCGAACATGCTGTTGCACGACCTGCCGAGCATCGACACCTTGCGTCTGTCGCCACTGGCCTTTCCGCGCAACCCCTATCACCGGCTGGTGAAGGACTACAAGCTGGTGCGCGACACGCTCAACTCGCCGTTGGCCGACTGCCGCCTCACCCTCACCTTGTTCAACGATCAGCGCCAGGCGTTTGCCCAGTTGCAGCAGACCGAGCCCGGCGAGTTGCTCTGCTACCAGGCGCTGCTCGCGCCCACGCCGGCGGAGGACGCCGCAGGCCTGTTCAAGGCGCTGACCGGGCGGGATTCGGTGGCGGTAGAAGAAATCGGGCCGCTGATCGAGCAGCAGATGAAGGAGAGCGATGCCCAGGCCAATCGCGACCTGAAGGTGTGCCGTACGCGCTTGGGCAAGCTGCTCGCCGAAGACCTGCACGACCCCGACATGCACCTGCCGCTGGCCTATGTGCTGGCCTGGTTGCGGGTGTCTGGGGGCAATTCGGTGCTGGCGCCCTGGGTGCGACATCAGTTCCCCAAGGTCGGCGCGCTGATCCGCGAACTGCGCGATGTGCCTTGTGGTCGCGATGATTGCCGGTACTGCCTCACCACCCATGACCCGCGTCATGAACTCAGGCGTTATTTCAACTATCCGGATTTTCGCCTGGAGGCGTCGGGCAAGCCCCTGCAGCATGACATCACCCTGGCCGGCATGCGTGGCCAGCATGTGCTGGCGGTGCTGGCCACCGGTGGCGGCAAGTCGCTGACCTACCAGATTCCGGCGCTCAATCGCTACCACCGCACTGGCAGCCTGACGGTGATCGTCTCGCCGTTGCAGTCGCTGATGAAGGACCAGGTCGACGGCCTGTTGAAAAATGGCGTGCACTGCGCGGCGGCGTTCAATGGCCTGCTCAACATGCCCGAGCGCGCGGATGTGCTGGAGAAGATCCGCCTGGGGGACATCGGCATACTGCTGGTGTCGCCGGAGCAGTTTCGCAACAAGGCGTTCTGCAGCGCCATCGAGCAACGCGAGGTGGGCGGCTGGGTCTTCGACGAAGCCCACTGCCTGTCCAAGTGGGGCAACGACTTCCGCCCCGACTACCACTATGCCGTGCGCTATATCGCCCAGTACCACGGTGCGCGCAAACCGGCGCCCATCGGCTGCTTCACGGCCACGGCCAAGCCTGAGGTGCTGGCGGATATTCGCAGTCACTTCAAGCGTGTGCTGCGGGTCAGGTTCGATGAGTTCCTCGGCAGCCACGAGCGCACCAACCTGACCTTCGAAGTGATGCGCTGCGATCGCGGCGAAAAGGCGCAGCGGGTGCATCGTCTGCTGGAGGAGTACCTTGGGCAGCAGGCTGGCGCGGCGGTGGTGTTCGTGGCCAGCCGCAAGGCGGCGGAGCAACTGTCGGAGTTTCTCGCGCATCAGGGACTCAGTTGCCGACACTTCCATGCCGGGATGGATTCGGCGGACAAAGTCGAGGTTCAGGGGCTCTACAAGAACGGCGAGATCCAGACCATCGTCGCCACCAACGCCTTCGGCATGGGGGTGGACAAGGAGGATATCCGCCTGGTGGTGCATGCCGACATTCCCGGCTCGCTGGAGAATTACCTGCAGGAGGCCGGGCGGGCGGGGCGTGACCAGTTGCCGGCGCATTGTGTGTTGCTGTACGACCCGCAGGACATCGAGACGCAGTTCGGCCTGTGCGAGCGAGCGTGCCTGAGCCAGCGGGATATCCAGCAGATTCAGAAGAAACTCAACGGTGAGTCGAAGCGTCGGGGTGGGGGCAAGCTGGTGATCACGGCGGGTGAGATCCTCATGGACGACAGCGTGCAGACCTCGTTCGACGCCGATGCCCTGGATGCCGAAACCAAGGTGGTCACGGCGGTTGCCTGGCTCGAGCGTGGCGGCTACCTGACACGAGAAGAAAACCACACGCAGATCTTCGCCTCCGGGGTGGACGTGCCGCTTGAGGAGGCCGAGCGCACGCTGCGCGCATCAGAGTTGACGGAGCGTCGTCAGGCGGAGTACCTGGCCATCCTGAGCTACCTGCACAAGGCCAGCCCCGCAGAGCGTATCGATATCCAGAAGCTGGTGGACCTCACCAGCCTGGAACCCCAGGAGGTCGGCCATGTGCTCAAGGACCTGGAAAAGCGCGAGTTGCTGGTGAGCGACACCCAGTTCACGGCGGTGCTCAGCTATGGCCAGGCCGATGCTTCGCCGCAGTTGCTGCAGCAGTTGCTGGAACTCGAGCGGGCGCTGCTGGATACCCTGGCCGAGCAAGCGCCCGACGCGCCGGGCGCGGGATGGCAGGACATCAACGTGACGGCGCTGACCTCGATGCTCAAGCTCCGCCTCGGGCGCAAGAACCTGCTGCCCCTGCATGTGTTGCGCCTGTTGCGCGGGCTGTCGCCGGATCGCGATGCGATTTCCGAGCGGCGCAACAACAGTTTCGAGATGCGCCAGCTCAGCCACGAGTACATCAAGGTGCGTTTCCGTCATGCCGAAGGCTGGGCAGGCCTGAAGGCCGTCAGTGAGACCCGCGGCATCATCGCCACGAAGCTGCTGAACCACCTGATTCGCAAACTCTCCAAGCGGGGCAAGAACCAGTTGGTCGAAGCCACTTTCGGTGAGCTGGTCGGGCTGATCGAGCAGGACCTGGAGCTGCGCGACCGGGTTGCGGACAACCGTGAAAGGTATGTCGAACGGGTGCTGCTGTTCCTGCATCGCCAGGAGGTATTCAGCCTCAACCACGGCATGACCGTGATGCGCCGGGCCATGACCATCAAGGTCGATCCCCAGCGCGGTCGCTTTCTCAAGGACGACTACCAGGGCCTCGATGAGCATTACCGCGAAAAGCGTATCCAGGTGCATGTGATGCGCGAGTACGCCGAGTGCTGGCTGCAGGACCCGAAGGTGGCGCACCAGTTGGTCGACGACTACTTCACGGCGGACAAGGCGGATTTCCTCAAGGACTATTTCGCCGGTCGCGAATCGGTGCTCAAGTACTCCACCAGCGAGGCGTCGTGGCGGATGATCGTCGAGGACCTGAGCGATACCCAGCGGGGTATCGTCACCGACGATCTGGACAGCAACAGACTCGTGCTCGCCGGGCCCGGTTCGGGCAAGACACGGGTCATCGTGCACCGTATCGCCTACCTGTTGCGGGTGCGCCGGGTGCCTGCCAGCGCCATCGTCGCGCTGACCTTCAACCGTCATGCCGCCAACGAGATCCGCAAACGCCTGCTGACACTGGTGGGCGCCGATGCCTACGGGGTCAGCGTGATGACCTATCACAGCCTGGCCATGCGTCTGACGGGTACGCGTTTCCAGCGCGGCGACGAGGTGGATGAGACCACGCTGGGCAATCTGATGCAGGACGCGGTGAAACTGCTCGAAGGCTCGCTGGTGATGAACGCCGACGATGAAGACGGCGTGACCGAGGACGAGCTCGACGAAGCGCGTGCCAACCTGCGCGCGATGTTGCTGCGCGGCTACCGGCATATCCTGGTGGACGAGTACCAGGACATCGACGAGCTGCAGTACCGGCTGGTCAGCGCCCTGGCCGATCGTGGTTCGTCCGATGAAGCCAGGCCATGCATCATGGCCGTGGGCGACGACGATCAGAACATCTACGCGTTTCGTGATACCAACAACCGCTACATTGAGGCATTCCGCCGGGACTACGAGGCGCAGGAAGCCTTCCTCGTGGAGAACTACCGGTCCAGCGCCTGCATCATCGCGGCGGCCAACCACCTGATCGGTCTCAACGGCCAGCGAATGAAGCTCGGCAATCCCATTGCAATTGACGTGCGACGCCGTGACGATCCGCAGGGCGGCGAGTGGCAGGCGCTGGATCCTCAACGCTGCGGCCAAGTGTTGCGCCTGACCATCGATCCGGCCGATCGGCCGTTCGGCAACCGCCAGGCCCAAGCCGCGCTGCAGGAATTGCAACGCCTGCTGGTGCTCGAGAACGGTGTTTGGCAGGGTTGCGCGATACTCGCCCGCAATCACCGATACCTGCTGGCGGTCCAGGCCTGGTGCGAGCACAACGGGGTGCCGTATCACCTGGCGTCGGACAAGGACAGTGGTCTGCCGCCCACCCGTCAGCGAGACTTCGTGGCGGTGGTCGACTGCCTCGCGCAACTGGCCGAGCCCCTGGCCGTCGATCAGGCGTGGCAGCGGGTGCGGGCGCTGCTCGATGAGTACTCGACGGCCTTTTTCGAGGCGGCCTTCGACGAGCTCCGAGTCGAGTTCGGCGACCTCCAGGTGAAGCCTGCGACGATCAGCCAGAGCTTGTACGACTATGTGCGCGAGGTGCGCCGGCAAGCGGGCAACGGCCTGTATCTGGGAACCGTGCATTCGGCCAAGGGTCTGGAGTTCCGCCATGTGGTGCTCCTGGACGGGGGCTGGGTCGACAAGCAGGAGACACTCGATGAGGAGCGTCGCCTGTACTACGTCGGCATGACCCGTGCCGAGCAGACCCTGACCTTGTGCGAGTTCACCGTGAACAACCTCTTCAGCGGTTGCCTGCCCGCCAGCATCCCGCGTCAGGTCTTCGCCGGATGCCACGACCCGGCCCTCGACCGGCGCTATCAGCAATTGACCCTCAAGGATGTCAACCTTGGCCATGTGGGGCGCCATGCAGAAGATGACGACATCCATTCGCGGGTGCGTGACTTGCGCCCAGGCGCACCACTGACACTGAGGTCTCAGGGCAAGAGCTACCTGATCCTCAACCAGCGGGGGCAGGTGGTCGGGCGAACTGCCAAGGCCTTCGAGCCGGGATTTTCGATCGAGCGATGTGAAGTGGCTGATATCGTCGTGCGCTACCGGGAGGAAGGCAATGAGGAACATTGGGGCGAGTACCCCTGCCAGCGTTGGGAGGTCGTGGTGCCGCGCATCTGCGGCATGCCCGGTTAGGGCGGGGGAAGCCACAGGCTGAGTGATCGAGGCAAACCGGGGCTGTTGGCAGGCCAGTCCGGTTTGTCTATACCGTGGTCGGTGGAACGAGCCTGCTGATGTGTGAGGCGTTTGCTGACAATGATCTTGGCGATTTATGTGGGTCCTACAGTCATTCTTCCGTTGTTTATGTAGGCCTTTTCCTAAAGGCACCTTTTCCCCTCGGTAGCCCGTTGTGGCGGATTGGCGCTCGCTTTAGTCTCGGCCTGCTCGTCGCGCTTCACCCGCTGGAACAGGCCGGACCACTGGGCAGCTTACTGCGCAGGGATCGCGCGGTTCGGTCTGGCGGTTCTGGAGGATGAACCGCGACGGGCTCTTTCTTTTTCCAGGGGGCAAGGTCATGGACAAGGACGAACACGCAAAGGGCATTGGCGATTTGAAGATCGTCAGCCTGGTCGGCCGCACCAAGCGGTACGCGGTGCGTGACTGGGTGCAGGCGATCCCGGGCATGCCGACCGAGGACGTGCTGCAGGAAACAACGATCATCCTGGGTTGCATCACCGGGCTCACCTACCAGGCGTTGAGCCAACCGAAGGAGGCACAGACGCTGATGCGGGCGACGTATTACCTCAGCGGCATGGCAAAGGCGATGATCGATGGGCAGTTACCGGTGAAGCGGGAACAAGGCGACAGTTGAACCTCGGTGTAACGACACGGGCCGCTTTCGAGCAATCGAAAGCGGCTGTTTTCGTCCAGGTGCCACACGTGGCGTGGCGCCGGCTTGTCCCGCGACCAACAGCGCAGCTGATACCTCTCAGCTCACCCCGGCCAGCCGTTTGATCTGCTCGGCGAAGTCCTTCTCGGCAATCTTCACCTCCACCAGTACTGGCCGCTGCACCACCATCAGCAACTGCGGCAGCAAGCGTTCCAGCTCGTCCACCGTTTCCACCCGATACCCCAGCGCGCCATAACCGCTGGCCAGCGCCGTATAGTCTAGCGCGGGCAGGGTATCGAACGGCGCGAATTCACCCTCGGGCGTGAAGGCATCAGGGTCGACGAAGGCCTGCTCGATCGCATACACCTGGTTGCTCATCACGAACATCACGGCATTGACCTTGTTGCGCGCCAGCGCCGCCAGCGACTGGCTGACCATCATGAACCCGCCATCGCCGGCCACCACCACCGGGCGCCGGCCACTGCCCAGCGCCACGCCCAGGGCGCAGCCGGTCTCGTGGCCGAGCGAGCCCCAGATGGCATCGGAGATAAAACTGCCGCGGGGCATGCCGTTGATGTTGCTGGCCACGTACAGCGACGAGCTTTCGCCGAGGATCAGCGTGCTGGTCTGCCACAGGCGATGCTCCTGGGCGAAGTTCACCAGGCTGTCGAAGAAGCTCGCATAGCTCAGCGCGCTGGGCACCGCGCCGCTGCCCAGCAGCGGGCGCGAGGCGGCCAGGGCGGTGCCCGGGCGGGGGAACTGGGTGTCCACCTTCAGGGCCTTGAGCAGGGCCTCGACATAGTCGGGCAGGCGCACGTTGGGGTAGTAGTCGGCGCCGGCGCGGGCCAGCTCGCAGTTCACCTGGACGATTTCGCCATAGCGGGCCTTGAGCAGGTCGAGGTAGTCATCGGTGAAGATCACGCCGATGGCCAGGATGCAGTCGCAGGCATCCACCCGGGCCGAGGTTTCCGGGCGCGAGGCGGGGCCGGCGTAGGTGCCGATGAACGGCGCCTGGCTTTCGTCGAGCACGGTCTTGGCGTCGAGGGTGGTGGAGAAGGGCAGGCCGCAACTGTCGATCAGGCGTTGCACGGCGTCCTGCAAACCGTAGCGGATGATCTCCACGCCCAGCAGCACCAGCGGCTGGCGCGCCGTGGCCAGGCGTTGCACGCTGGCCTCGACCAGGCTTTGCAAAGCCTGGGGGTTGGACGGGCGTGGGGCTGGGGTCAGCTGGCCGTGGGGGCGGCTGACCTCGGCGCCCCAGATGTCCTGGTAGGCCTCCAGGTAGATGGGCTGGCGGTGGGTGAGAGCGGCGATCAGCGCGTTGTCGATCTGCCACGGCGCGCGGTGCGGGTCGGACAGGATCTCGCAGGCCACGGTCACCTGTTCCAGCACGTTGCGGTCGGCCTCGAAGTTGCCGGTGGAGTGATGGAATAGCACGTTCTGGGCATTGGCCTTGAGGCGGTCGCTGGTCGAGGGGCTGGCGGAGATCACCACCACCGGGTTGCGCTCCACGTAGGCGCCGGCGATGGCGTTCACCGCGCTGAAGGTGCCCACCCCGTACTGCAGCGACACCGCGCCCAGGCCGTGTACCCGGGCGTAACCGTCAGCGCTGTAGGCGGCGCCCATCTCGTAGACTTCGCCCACGGCATCGATGCCATCGAAGGCGTCCAGCGCGCTCATGAACCTGGAGCAGTAATCCCCCGGCACCTGGAACACCTTGTCCAGGCCCAGCTCCTTGAGCCGGGTCAGCAGGTAGTCGGCTACGGTAAAGGTGCTCATGGCTTGACCCCCGCGCAGATGGCCTGGGTGATGGTTTCGAGCACCTGCGGCGCGTGGTCGGGCATGGGCGGGGTGGCGTAGTCGATCTCTTCCGGGGCCGGAGTCGGCAGCAACTGGTAGCTGGCCGGCAGCCAGTTGGGACGCGGCAGTTCGAAGAACTCCTGCAGGGCGGACTCGGCGGTGGTCAGCGCGCCTTCGACCCAACCCTGGCCATAGGAATACGCCTCGCCGACGATGAACACCTGCTGGTCTTTAACCGGGTGGCGCATCTTCTGGATGATCAGGTCCAGGCGGTAGTTGGCCTTCCACTCGTGCCAGCCGCCACCGTAGGGGTCGGCGTCCCAGGCGTGGTACACGGCGCTGTAGGGCGCCGGCAGCTCGACCTGGGCGTGCAGCTGGGTGACCTGGCGCTGGGCGATGCGCACCATCTCGTCGCTGATCTGGAACTGCGTGCGCGGCACCACCGCGTCGTTGGCGATGCGCCCTTCGAGGCTGCGCGGGGTGTAGCCGATGAATTCGGGGCCGTCTTCCAGGCCTTTCCAGAACGGCACGGTGCCGATGTCGTTGTAGGAGGCCATCAGCAGCGAGTTGAAGGTGTTCTCGCCACCTGCCTGATCGCACTCCGTGCCCATGTAGTAGCACTGGCGGATCGGCAGGTCGGTGACCGAACGCCCGGCCACCAGGCCGAGGTTGCGCCACCAGGGTTGCTCATAGGCCAGGAACAGCTTGAATGCCGACTGCACCAGCACCGAGCCGAGGTTGTCCTTGAGCCACGGGTCGTCGAACAGCGGCGAATCGATCAGCTCCAGCGCGCGGCGCGGCAGGGCGAGGATCACCTGGCGGGCGTGGACGATGTCCTCGCCTTCGAGGTCGTGGGTCTTGCCGTTGACGGTTTCGGTGTGGCGCAGGTGCAGGCGGTAGGGGTACTCGGTGTCGTCGCTGTAGCTCAGGGCGGCCAGGCGGCGGTTCATCTGGATGCGCTGGTCGGCGGGCACCCGGCCGCCGGCTTGTTCGCTGAAGCGCTGGGCCAGGGTCAGCGGCAGGCTCTGGAAGCCATCCTTGAGCGTGCGGAACACGGTGGCGTCGCTGTACTCGGTGGCGGGCAGCTGGGTCACGGCGCTGGCGTTGGCGACGTTGGCTTCGTAGCCGCCGGCGTCCTTCATGAACTGGTAGCCCTCGTTGCTCAGCACGCGGTAGAGGAGGTCCCAGAAGCCGTAGCGCCAGATCGGCTTGCCGAATACCTGTACCTGCATCTGCTCGGCCAGGCTCAGCTTGTCGAAGCCGGGGTAGATGCTGTTCATCACGTTGACCTGGAGGTCTTCGGGGTTGTAGCCGCGCTCGGTCCAGCCCAGGTCGTAGGGAATCTTGTGCGGCGCCTCGACGAAGTCGCGGAAGCGGAAGCGCTGGCCGCGCAGGTAGAACAGGTTGTCCTGGGCGCCGATGGGCGCGTCCTTGGGCAGTTCGTTGCCCATGGGGAAGTCCTTGCTCGGCAGGCCCAGGTGCTGCACCAGGGTGTCGACCATCACATGGCCGTCGGCGCCGGGCATGTAGCGCATGCCGCCCACCTCGGCGACCACGTTGGGCAGGCCGGGCAGCTTGACGCTGAACAGCCGCCCGCCGATGCGGTCGCCATATTCGAACAACTGGATCCGCATGCTGTCGCCGTGGGCCTGTTGCAGGCGCCAGGCGCTGTAGGTACCGGAGACACCGCCGCCGATGATGGCGACGTCCAAGGGTTGGGGCTGGCTCATCGCAAAATCCTTTTTGTTGTTGTGGGCAAGGAATCCATGTGACGAGCCAGTATTGTCGAGGTTTGGCGGAATGCCAGTTTGCCATCATCGATTTTTCGAACGGGCCCAGGCCCTGGCGCAATACGCGGTACGGGGTGTCAATGTCCGTGATACCGATGTGCCGTTGATTGCGGCAGCTAGGTACGCCCTTTCAACAGTGCTGCCAGGGCGATGGTCAGGCCAACGGCGGTCGCCATCGCAACCAGCATGGTAATGGCGACGCCCGTGTGTTCGAGCAACCCCGCCATCGTCAGATAGAACGCAATCACCCCCACCGCCCCGATCGCATTGCCCCGCACCATCGCCGCCATCCCGACGCGTCCGCCCTGCACATGGGCGAACACCACCAATGGCCAGGCGATCACCGGGATCGGCGCCAACATCCCGCTGGTCGCCGGCCCCAGCCAACTGGCCAAGCTGGTGGTGAGCATCAGCAGCGCGGTGGCGGACACCATGCGCAGGGGGATCTCCCAATAGCGGTGCCGGGGCTGGGCAAGCGTATCGGGTCTTGGCTCGCGACCACTGGCGCGGATCAGCACGCCGATCAGCAGCAGCGCCACGCCGACCGACAGGTACAACCCGCCCCAGTGGGTGAAAGCATAGGCCGCCAGGCCATAGAACAGGATCGCCAGCGATACCGCCGCAGCGATGCCGAGCTTGCGTGTGGCGAACAGGTAGAAGGTGTAGGTGGCCTGCACGGCCGCCAGCCCACCCAGCGCACCCGGCACCGCGCCCAGGGCGAAGGCCGTGCCTTGCTCCAGGCACAGGAAGGTCATCACCAGCGCCGAGGTGATCGGCAGGCCGGACAGCAAGCCGCCGAGCAGGCCGCCCCAGCGCCGTGAAGCGAGTGAGATGGCCCACATCAGCAGCGGGGTGACGAGGAGTTTCAGGTAGAAGAGGGTCATTGCGCGCGGTTCCGGTTCTGCAAGGGGGCGCCCGCCGTCGGCATTGGGTGGGGCGCGGGTGGATCAGCCGCGGCTGGCCTCCAGGGCCTGGGCAAGGTCGGCGATGATGTCGTCGCTGTGCTCGATACCGATCGACAGGCGCACCATGTCCCGTGGCACGCCGGCCTTTTCCAGCTCTTCGTCGTTGAGCTGGCGATGGGTGGTGGAGGCGGGGTGGCAGGCCAGCGACTTGGCGTCACCGATGTTCACCAGGCGCACCACCAGTTGCAGTGCATCGATGAAGCGCGCTCCGGCGGCCTGGCCGCCCTTGATGCCGAACGACAGGATTGAGGCCGGTTTGCCGCCGGTGTAGCGCTGGGCCAGTTGGTGCTCGGGGTGATCGGGCAGGCCTGCGTATTTCACCCAGGCCACCTGGTCGTGTTCCTGCAGGTAGCGGGCAACCTTGAACGCGTTTTCGGTATGCCGCTCCATGCGCAGGGCCAGGGTCTCCAGGCCTTGCAGGATCAGGAAGGCGTTGAATGGCGACAGCGCGGCGCCAGTGTTGCGCAGCGGCACCACGCGGCAGCGGCCGATGAAGGCGGCGGGGCCGAAGGCTTCGGTGTAGGTGACGCCGTGGTAGGACGGGTCGGGAGTATTGAGCAGGGCGAAACGTTGCTTGTGATCGGCCCAGGGGAATTTGCCCGAGTCGATGACGATGCCGCCGATGCTGGTGCCGTGGCCGCCGATGTACTTGGTCAACGAGTGCACGACAATATCGGCGCCGTGCTCGAACGGGCGGCAGAGGATTGGCGTGGCCACGGTGTTGTCGACGATCAGCGGCACGCCGTGGCGGTGGGCGGCCTCGGCCAGCGCGGCGATATCGACGATGTTGCCGGCAGGGTTGCCGATGGACTCGCAGAACACTGCCTTGGTGCGATCGTCGATCAGTGCCTCGAGGGCGGCGATGTCGTCGTGGGCGGCGAAGCGGGTAGTGATGCCCTGGCGCGGCAGGGTGTGGGCCAGCAGGTTGTAGGTACCGCCGTACAGCTTGGCCACCGAGACGATGTTGTCGCCGGCCTCGGCGACGGTCTGGATGGCGTAGGTGATGGCGGCCATGCCCGAAGCCACTGCAAGCGCGCCAACCCCGCCTTCGAGGGCGGCCATGCGCTGCTCGAGCACATCGTTGGTGGGGTTCATGATGCGCGAGTAGATATTGCCGGCGACCTTGAGGTCGAACAGGTCGGCGCCGTGCTGGGTGTCATCGAAAGCGAACGAGGTGGTCTGGTAGATCGGCACGGCCACCGCCTTGGTGGTCGGGTCGGGGCTGAAGCCCGCGTGGATGGCGAGTGTTTCCAGCTTCATGCGGTCATTCCTTGAGCGTGGGGTGGAAGCGGTCGAGCATGGAGTGGGCTGGACGCGCTGGTCAAGGGGCCAAGGTGAGAGGACCTGGCAGTTTTGCCAGTAGTTGCCGGTGGGAAGCCTGCGCGATCATCGGCGCATGCACCTGGCCATGTGGGCGGTGCACGCTCAGGAGCCATGCCATGTCGACCCTGATGGTCGCTTCATCGTCTTTCTACGGCGCCGCCTTGCTGCTCGTTCTGTTTGTCGGCGTGGTCTACAGCACGCGCAAACAGTTCATGCCCTATCACAGCGTGGCGCTTTCGCGTAGCTGGCGCGATCTGGATGACGCTCAGCGGCTACTGCTGCTGGCATTGATCCACTTGGTTGGCTGGGGCTGGATGGTCATTGCCTTCGCCGGTTTTGCCTTGTTGTTGGGCGCCTGGTACTACCAGCCTGCGCAGCCTGGCCTGCTTATGGCATTGCAGGCGTTGATCACGCTGGGCACTGCGCCGGTCATCAGGGTGTCCAGCGGGGTCAGGCAGCGTACGGGCGCCGCGCCGCCCATTTATATCGGTTGGATCATTCTGTGCCTGAGCCTGGCCGGTTTTCTGCTCGCCTGGCCGCTCTGGTCGCAATCGTGACGGTGTGCAGTGCCATCGAGCGCGCATCCCTCTGGATGCCGGATACAACGCTTGGCAAGCGCTGCAGGGTGGCCGCCAGCAGGCATCTACTGCCCATTCAGCCGAGTGGTTTCTTCGTCCAGATACCCCAGTAAGGCGGCCACCTCGGTTTCCCCCAATCGCATGTTGGGCATCGCCAACTGGTTGTACTGCGTGAACAGCAGCATCGCCAACGGGTCTTTCTCCGCGAGCATCCGATCAGGCTCCATCAGCCAGCGCTTCAACCACAGTTCATCCCGTTGCCGGGTCACCCCCAGCAGATCCGGGCCGATGCCGTGGGTGGCGCCTGGCTCGGCGTCGCCCAAGGTGTGGCACGACGAGCAGCGAGTCCTGAACAGTTGCTCGCCTTTGCTGGGCGGGCGTATGTCGGGGGCCTGGGTGTAGTCGCGGGGCTGGGCGCTGGCGGTTTTCCAGTTGTGCAGGCTGTTGGCCAGGCGGTCGGCGAGGATGTACGGGCTTTCGAAGGGCGAGGCTTTCATCCAGCGGCCGGTGGCCTGGTTGCCGATGATCAGGCTGAGGTTGTGGTCCTTGCTGCGGCCATTCTCCAGGCCTTCGATGTACAGGCCCAGGCTGCGGCGCAGCTGTTCGATGTCGGCGGCCTCGCCGGTGAGCAGGGTCCAGCCGGGGCCGATGGCGAATTTTTCCGCGTAGCGCTTCAGGGTGGCGGGCGTGTCGTTGTAGGGATCGATGCTGATCGAGTAGATGAAGATGTCCTGGCCGACGCGTTCGCCCAGCAGCTTCTGTACCTGGCGCAGGCGGGCGGTCTCCACCGGGCAGGAGTCGCCGCAGCCGGTGAAGATGAAATTGATGGCAACCACCTTGTCCTTGATCAGGTCGTCGAAGAAATGGACCTGGCGGCCGTCCTGGGTGAGCAAGGGAATGTTGGGGAAGTAGTTGGCACCCCAGGGGGTGTCGGGGTCAGCGCTGGCGCTGGTCGGGGGCAGGGCGCAGGGCAGGCTGAGGATGATCAGCAGGGGGAGCAGCAGGCGCCAGGTGTGGGGCATGGTCTTACCCTCTTGGATATCTGATGGGGCCTGCGATGCAGGCCATCGCTGGCAAGCCAGCTCCCACATGTACAGCGCCGATCACAAGGCATGCACAGCAACTGTGGGAGCCGGCTTGTCGTGGCGACGAACCGCGGTGAAAGGGCCGCGCAGCGGCCCCTTGCACGACGTCACTTGATACTCAACGGTACCGTCACACTCTGCCCCAGCGCTGACTTGACCGTTACCGCCGGTGGCGAGGCCGGTCCGCTGCCGGTAGTGGTCACCGACAGTTTCCAGCGCGCTCCGGAGCCGCTGGCGCTCAACGTCGCCAGGCCCAGGTCGAGCGGCCCGCTGGTGGTGTTGCTGGTCACCCGGATGCTGTTGCCGGCGGCTACCGAGGTGGTACCGGAAACCTCCCAGGTCCAGCGGCTGTTGCTGCGCAACTGCACCGAAGCGCTGCTGACCTGGATCTCGTCCATCGGCACTGCGGGCGAAACCGCGATGCTCACCGTGGCCGGGGCCAGGGATTCGAGGCCCTTGGCGTCGCGTGCGGCGTAGGTGAAGCTGGCGGTGAACGCCGTGGCGACGGTGGCCGGTGGGGTGTAGGTGACCTGGGTACCGTTGCTGCTGACCGTGCCCTGGCCGGAGTCGGGCTGGGCCAGGCTGCTGACGCTCAGCGGCAGGTTGCCGTCGGGGTCGGTGTCGTTGGCCAGCACGTTGAGCACGATCGGCCTGCCGGCCATGGTCGCGGCGCTGTCGTTGACCGCCACCGGCGGCTTGTTGCTGTCGTTGCCCGAGCCGCTGCTCGAGGTGCGGAAGGTCGGCAGGGCCGCGGAGTTGACATACTCCACGCCATCCCAGCCAGGCAATGGCGTCGGCATCATCTGGAACTGGCCGGGGTGCTCGAGGTCCCAGCGCAGCAGCATCGAGGTGTCTTCGTGCTGGGTGTTGTGGCAGTGTTCCATGTAGGTGCCGGCGAACTCACGGAAGCGGATGGCCATTTCCACTTCTTCCGAAGAGTCGCTGTCCGGGCCGATGCGGTAGACGTCCTTGCGCGCCCATTTTTCCCATTCCGGCGGGGCCTTGCCGTCGCGGCTGAGGATCACTCCTTCCTCAAAGTGCACATGCACCGGGTGGCTCCAGCCATTGCCACCGTTCTTGATCTTCCACACTTCCAGGGTGCCGTCGCCGCTGAAGCCGCCGTCGGTGGCCTCGTTGGCCAGTTGCGGGGCGGCGCTGATGCGCCGTGGATCCATGGTGTAGCCGAAGCCGCCGTCGGTCTTGATGGTCCAGGGGGTGCTGTCGGTGCCGTCGGAGCGGCCGAAGATGAACTCGCGGTGGCGGGCGGCCTTGATCTTGGTCTGGTCACTGGCGCTGTTGCGGTCGATTGACAGGGGGATCATCACCAGTCCGGCCGCTTTGCCGGGCTTGGCCGGTTCATACAGGCTCGGATCCATGCTGAGGTCCTGGCCGGTATAGGGCTGCACGATCAACTGCATGAACTTGCCGACCACCGGGTCGCCGCCATCCCATTCCGGGCCTTTGCTGGTCTGCTTGATCACCGCCTTGTACTTCTCCGACAACACGTCGGCCAGGGATATGGGTTGTTTCGGGCCCTTGCCGGTGTCGTGCTCCATGAGGTTGACGAAGTACAGCTTGTCGCCGACCTTGATCCCATTCTTGGCGAAATTGATGATGATGTCGTAGCGCTCGGCGATGCCTTGCAGCGGCAGGATGGCGTTGTTGTCCTGCAGGCTGCCGTCGCCGTTGAGGTCGAGGGTGCCGTCGAACGGCACGGCGTGTTCCATGATATTGCCGTCGTTGGCGATCATGTGGAACGGCACGCGGGCATAGGAGACGTTGGAGCCGCTCGGGCCTTTGAACTCGCCGCTGTTGCCGGCGATTTCACGCACCACGGCAAACTTGAAGTAGCGCGACACCGAGCCGTTGAGAATGCGGAACCGATAGCTGCGCGCGCGCACCTTGAGCTTGGGCTGGTACTGCCAGTTGACCAGGATCTGGTCGCCGAGGAAGCCGTCGGTGTTGAACGGGTTGAACCACAACTGGCCGTTGGCGTCCCACGCCTTGTCGGCGATAACCAGGTTGACGTCGTAGTCGCGGTTGCCCCACGGCATCGCCGCGCCGCTGGGGAAGCGCAGGTTGACGCCGTCCTGCAGGGCCTCGTTGCCACGGTCGATGGCCGAGTAGTAGTTCATCATCACCGCGTTGCCCTTGTAGACGTTCTGCGCGGTGAAATCGAGCATGTGGTCGTGGAACCAGTGGGTGCTCATGGTCTCGCGCCAGTCGCCGCGGATCTTGATGCTGCCGTTCTCGCAGGTCTTGAGGCCCGGGGAGGCATCGTTGACGTACAGGGTTTCGCCCGGCGCGCAGGGGAAGGCGGCGCGCGGGTCCTGGGCGCGGGTGTTGATGGTGTCGTAGCCGGCCAGCTGGATCGGCCAGCGGTAGTCATAGTACTGGCCGGGGAAGAAGTAGGCGTTGGCGAAGCCGTCGCTCTCGGCCGGCGAGTGGCCGTTGTGCTCGTGGGTGGAGATGGTGTGCAGGCCGAAGCCGTTGTTGGCCGAGGGGTCGATCGGGAGGGCGTTGTAGTGGCGCATCAGCACCGGCTGGCCATAGCGCACCATCAGCAGCTTGACCGGGAAGGTACCGTCGAAGGTCCACAGCGCCTTGTGGCCCTGCAAGGGCATCTTCGGATGGAAGCGGGTATCGATGCCCTTGGTGGTGCCCAGGGTGGTGGGGATGTCGGAGGTCTGGTAGTACAGCCCGCCCGGGGCGAATTCGCCCCGGGCGTAGTTGTGCAGTTGCTTGCGGTCGCGCAGGCCCTGGTTGATGCGCGCGCCGGCCTGCGCGGTCTTGAATGCGGCCTGGGGGTAGAACTCGTTCCAGCGCTGGTGCGACCAGCCTTTTCCTGGCGGGCGGCCTTCGGCGGGCGAACCGACCCCGCTGCGGTTAAGGAACATCTCGATCTGCGCCTTCCACGGGTTGCGGTCGAGCACGTTGGCGTACTGCGACGGGAACGGTGTCAGCCCCGGCTGGGTGAGGAACGCCTCCAGGGCATTGCCGTTGGGGCTGCTGCGCGCGGCGTAGTCCGGGTCCTGCGCGGGCGCGGCACCGATCACGGGGGGCGGGAAGGTCAGGCTGTAGGGCGGGGTGGCCGGGTCGAGCTTCTCCGGGCCGAATTCTTCGAACAGCAGCAGTTGCTGGGTGAACGGCTCGGCGCCGAACAACGGGCTGGGCTTGCCGTTGGTGGGGTATTTGCGTGAAGTCTGCAGGGTGGGGGGCAGCACGTTGTTGCTGGTCACCGTGGCGCGGGTGCCGTAGGCACCGTTGCTCAGTTCCAGCGACCCTTCGTTGGCCTCGGGCATCGACTTCAAGGCTTCCAGTGCGGCGGCCTGGGCCACTGGGTCGGCGGCCGGGTCGCTGAAGGCCGAGGGGTCGGTGGGTGGTGGTTGGCTCACGTCGTCCAGCGACCCGGCGAACGCGCTGGCCAGCCCGAGGCTGAGCAGCAACGCCGTGACGGAGGACAACCTGAACACCTGGGTCGATGTTGCAGCTGGTTTCTTCATTGCCGTGTGCCCCGTGTTGTGCAGGTTGGCATCTGTTGCCACTGCGATAAGTGGCGATGTGCCTTGAACAGGGGTCAGCAACCGCTGTGCCAATCGGCAAATGGCTAAACGCCACGTGTTTCAAGATGTTGCAAAGGTGCGAGTGAGACACGCTCGGGCAGTTGCCACAAACCTGGGGATAGACACCCAGGGCTGGGTGGGGAATGCTCCCCACTTCTCGAACACGAGGTGGGCTAGGCTCCTGTCGCGGGCTTGCCCCGCGATAGTTTCGCCACAGGCAGCCAGGCCTTGCCCGCAACCGGTGTTCTTGGCACCCTTGCCTGCCTTGCGTCTCGTCACGCCCATCAAACAAGGAACCTTCACGGTGAGTTGGGAAAAAGTCGGTAAATCCCTGGTGGGCCTGCTGGCCCTGGTTGCCGTCGCCGCCACGTTCTATATGGCGTTGCGCGACGACGACCGCCTGCAGGCGCGCCTGACCTACGCCCATCTCACCTACCCGGGCCAGTTCAACGAGCGCATCAGCCAGGCCAACGACCTGCTCAAGTACGAGCGGTTGCATTCCCAGATCAGCGAGATCGGCGCAGGGGCCCTCAGCCACCCGCAGATCGACAAGCTGGTTGACCTGGCCCAAGCGCCGTATCTGCACCTGTTCGCCAGGCCCTTCGAGGCCGGCCTGGTGGACCACCGCACCGGTCTGCTCATCGAGCTGTCCAACCCCGCCCGTGTACCGCTCAAGGCCGTGCACATTCGCCTGCCGGCCAAGGGGCTGGTGCAGGTGCGCGATGCGGCCGGCAACGACACGCTGGTGCCGACGCCGACCAGCAGCATCGACCTGCCGGCCATTGACGGGGTAAGCGAGAGCAAGGTCTGGGTGTACTTCGACGCTGACTATTCGCAGATCCGCCAGGCTGGGATCAGTATTCGCGATGCCGATGGCAGTGCCGATATCCAGGTGGTTCGTGAAGTGACGGGGTTCCCGGCGCTGCTGGCGCGTTACAGTCAGGTGGTGGTGGCGGTGTTCGCCGCGCTGGGGCTGGGGTTGCTGGCGCTGGCGTATATCTGGTTGGGGCGGGCACGGGTCGCCGGGGTATCGCATAGCCTGTAGGCGATAAGCCTATGGTGCGCCGGCTTGAAAAAGACCTGAATTCAGACCAATCTATGGCTCTTGAATGAGGGCGATCGATATGCAGAACATCTTTGCCGACGTGACCGTCAGCGTCTCGGAACTAAAGAAAAATCCTACGGCGGTGATGGCCGATGCGCAGGGGAAGCCGGTGGCCGTTCTCAACCATAATCGCGTCATGGGTTACATGGTGCCCGCTGAACTCTACGAGGAGATGATGGAGCGACTGGAAGACATGGAACTTGCGGCATTGGTAAAGGCGCGTGCGGGAGAGAAAGGCATCCCGGTCGAACTGGATGACTTATAAGCTCGAGTTTCTGCCTTCGGCGCTGAAAGAATGGAAGAAGCTGGGGCACACCGTCCGCGAGCAAGCCAGGAGAAAACTCAAGGAGCGTCTGCTCTCCCCCAGGGTTGGGACGGATGCAATGCGTGATTTGCCTGACCATTTCAAGATCAAGCTCAAGGCCAGCGGTTATCGGGTGGTCTACCGCGTCGAGGATGATCGGGTAGTTGTCGTGGTCGTGGCGATAGGCAAGCGCGAGCGTGGGCAAGCCTACCGCTCGGCCGCTGTTCGCCTATAGGATTGCCGCTAGATCACAGGTGTGGCGGCAGACAGCAAGGCCTCGATGAACAGCCTTTCCGCCCGGCTCATGCGCTGGTCCCTGTTCCACAACAGGTGAATATCGACGTCGGCAATCCCCTCCTGCGGCGGCAGTTTCCACAACAACCCTGCGTCCACATCCGGCGCCACCACATGCTCGGGCAGGCAGCCGATGCCGAAGCCGGCGATCACCAGGCGGCGCACTTCTTCCAGGCTCGGCGACGAGGCGACGATGCGCCCGGCGAAGCCCTGCTGGTCGCGGAAGATGGTCAGCGGCGAGAGCATGCCGCCAATCTGGTCGCTGGTGAAACTGACGAAATTCTCCCGCTGCAGGTCGCCTTCCACCTGACCGAACAGCGCGTGGTGCTTGCCGCAGAAGAACGCGTAGCGCTGGCGCAGGAACAACCGCTGCTCCAGCCGTGGCTGGGGCCGGCGGTTGAGGCTGAGGCCAGCGGTGGCGGTTTTTTCCTGCAGGGCGGCGACGATGTCGGAGCTGCGCATCACGTCGATCTCCAGCTCTACCCGCGGGTGCTGGCGGTGGAAGTCGGCGAGGAAGTCGTCGAAGCGTTCGCTGACGATACGGCTGATCATCAACAGGCGCACCTTGCCCACCAGTTCGTCCGCCGGCTGCTCCAGCAGGCCGCCGATCTGCGACATCTGCCCGTACACCTCGCCGGCCAGCTGGAACAGCTGCTCGCCCACCTCGGTCAGCACGAAGCGCGGCCCACGGCGGGCGATGAGCTGGCGCCCGAGTTGCTCTTCAAGGCGCTTGAGCGCCTGGCTCACGGCGGGCTGGGTGAGGTGCAGGCGGGCGGCGGCGCGGCTGATCGACAGTTCCTGGCCGATGACGCGGAAGGTGCGCAGCAGATTCCAGTCGAGGCGGTCGTTGAGCAGGCGGTCGGGCATGGTCGGGCTCGATGATAAGCGTGGTTAATAGTTCGAATAATAAATAGAAAATTGAATTATAGGCGCCCGCGATGAATGATCTCCAGCAGTGCGGGCCCCTTCGTGGAGCCCGACCCAGGCGCCGCCAGAGCGCCACCGTGACCCGAACCACTCCTGCCAGAAAAACAACCAAAGGAGCCACCCCATGAAGCCCGCCGCTTCGCCACAACCGCGCCGTGCCGCTGCCGCCGCGTTCATCGGCACCATGATCGAGTGGTACGACTTCTACATCTACGCCACTGCCGCCGCGCTGGTGTTCGGTGCCTTGTTCTTCCCCTCCGACAACAGCCTGTTCAGCACCATGGCTGCCTTCGGCACCTTTGCCGTGGGCTTCTTCGCCCGGCCCTTGGGCGGCATCATCTTCGGCCATATCGGCGACCGTATCGGGCGCAAGAAATCGCTGATCATCACCTTGCTGATGATGGGCGTGGTCACCGTCGCCATCGGCCTGCTGCCGACCTACGCGCAGATCGGTGCCAGCGCGCCGGTACTGCTGATCCTGTTGCGCGTGGTCCAGGGTATCGCCGTGGGTGGCGAGTGGGGTGGGGCGGTGCTGATGGCCGGGGAGCATGCGCCCAAGGGTCGGCGCAACTTCTTCGCCTCGTTCGCCCAACTGGGTAGCCCGGCAGGCCTGATCCTGTCGCTGCTGGCGTTCAGCGCGGTCACCCGCCTGCCGGAAGAAGACCTGATGAGCTGGGGCTGGCGCGTGCCGTTCTTGGCCAGCGCGCTGTTGCTGCTGGTGGGCCTGGCAATCCGCCTGGGGGTCAATGAGTCGCCCGAGTTCCTCGCCAGCCGCGAGCAGGCCGAGCAGAGCCGGCGCAAGGAGCAGGCACCGGTACTGGAAGTGCTGCGCAGCGCCTGGCGGCCGCTGCTGCTGTGCATCGGCGCCAACACCCTGGGCATCGCCGGGGTCTATTTCACCAATACCTTCATGATCAGCTACACCACCCAGCAGTTGCACCTGGAGCGCTCGCTGATCCTCGAATGCCTGTTCTTCGTGGCGATCATCCAGTTCTGCGTGCAGCCCTTGGCAGCGTGGCTGTCGGAGCGGCTTGGCGCCACGCGCTTCCTGGCCCTGATGGCGCTGCTGGCGATGGCCTCGCCGTACCCGATGTTCGTGCTGGTGAGCAGCGGCGAAGGCCCGCTGATCGTGCTCGGCATCGCCCTGGCGGCGGCCTGCATGGCGTCGTTCTACGCGGTGATCGCTGGCTATGTCAGCGGCATGTTCGACACCCGCGTGCGCTACACCGCCATCTCCCTGGCCTATCAGGTGTGTGGCGCCATCGCCGGTGGCCTGACCCCGTTGATCGGTACCTGGCTGGCCCACAGTTTCAGCGGCCAATGGTGGCCGATGGCGGTCTTCTACAGCCTGATCGCCTGCACTTCCCTGGTCTGCGTACTGGCGCTGGCGCGCCGCTACGCCCTTGGCCGGCAGCTCGAGCTGGCCTGAATCTGGAGTATCCGCAATGTTGAAAAGCAATGGCGATCGCCTGTGGGCGAGCCTGATGGCCATGGCCGAAATCGGCGCCACCGCCCGCGGCGGCAGCTGCCGCCTGGCCCTGAGCGACGAGGACAAGGCCGGGCGTGAACTGTTCGGCCGCTGGTGCCGCGAGGCCGGGCTGAGCCTGAGCGTGGATGCCATCGGCAACCTGTTCGCCCGCCGCGAAGGCAGCGACCCGCACGCCGCGCCGGTGATGATGGGCAGTCACCTCGACACCCAGCCAGAGGGCGGGCGTTTCGACGGCGTCTACGGCGTGCTGGCCGGGCTGGAAGTGGTGCGCCGCCTGAACGACCTGGGTATCCGTACCCGCAAACCGCTGGAAATCGCGGTGTGGACCAACGAGGAGGGCGCCCGCTTCACCCCGGCCATGTTCGGTTCGGCAGTGTTCACCGGCACCTTGCCGCTGGCCCAGGCCCTGGCGATCCGTGATGCCGACGGTATCAGCGTCGCCGATGAACTGGCGCGCACCGGTTATGCCGGCCAGCGCCCGTTGGGCGGCAAGCTTGACGCCTATTTCGAGGCGCATATCGAACAGGGCCCGATCCTCGAGGACAACGCCAGGAGCATCGGTGTGGTCAGCGGCGGCCAGGCAATCCGCTGGCTCGACGTCACCGTCGAAGGCATGGCCGCGCATGCCGGCACCACGCCGATGAAGCTGCGCAAGGACGCCTTGTACGGCGTGGCACGGATGGTCCAGGCCATCGAACAACTGGCCAGCGATTTCGCCCCCGAGGGACTGACCACGGTGGGTGAGCTGAGCATCGCCAAGTCGTCGCGCAACACCATTCCCGGCCTGGTGCGCTTCACCCTCGACCTGCGCCATCACCGCGACGAGGCCATCGACGCCATGGAGCGCGATATCAGTCTGCAGTTGCAGGCCATCGCCGGCCAGCGTGGCCTGGCGGTACGCATCGAACGCCACTGGGTCAGCCCGGCCACGCCCTTCGACGCCGACTGCGTGGCCGCCGTGCAGCAAGCGGTGGATGGCCTGGGCTACAGCCAGCAGTCCATCGTCAGCGGCGCCGGCCATGACGCGATCCTGCTGGCGCGCTACTGCCCCACGGCGATGGTGTTCATCCCCTGCGTCGGTGGGCTGAGCCACAACGAAGCCGAGGATGTGCTGCCCGAGGATGCCCGTCAGGGCGCCGATGTATTGCTCAACGCCGTGCTGGCACGTGCCGGCCAGGTTGTCGAAGGAGAAGCCTGATGCGCTGCTATTTCCACCCTGAACAACTGCTCCACCACCCGCGCAGCTACTATTCGCGCGGCGCCATGCGCACCCCGCAGGAAGTCCCCGAGCGCGCCCAGCGCCTGTTGCAGGCCGCCAAGGACCTTGGCTTCGATATCCGCAAGCCCGAGGATGCCGGCCTTGCACCGCTCAAGGCGGTGCATGGCGAAGCCTACCTGGCGTTCCTCGAAGAAGCTCATGCGCGCTGGAAGGAGGTGCCCGAGGACTGGGGCGACGAGGTGATGTCCAACATCTTCGTCCGCGAACCCAACGCCCTGCGCGGCATTCTTGCCCAGGCCGGGCGCTACCTGGCCGATGGCAGCTGCCCGGTGGGGGAGCATACCTGGCGCTCCGCTTACTGGTCGGCACAGAGCGCCGTCGCCGGGGCACAGGCCATCCTTGACGGCGAACCCGCCGCCTATGCCCTGTGCCGTCCGCCGGGGCACCATGCTCGGTACGATGCCGCCGGTGGCTTCTGCTACCTCAACAACGCCGCCGTCGCAGCGCAGGTATTGCGTAGCCGCTACCAGCGCGTGGCGATCCTGGATACCGACATGCACCACGGGCAGGGCATCCAGGAGATTTTCTACGAGCGGGACGACGTGCTGTACGTCTCGGTGCATGGCGACCCGACCAATTTCTATCCAGGAGTGGCGGGCTTTGCCGACGAGCGCGGCAGCGGAGTAGGCGAGGGCTGCAATCTCAACCTGCCGATGGCCCACGGGGCGAGTGAAGCGGACTTCATGGCGCAGCTGGAGGTTGCGTTGCAAGCGCTGAAGGACTTCGGCGCCGAGGTGCTGGTGCTTTCGCTGGGCTTCGATATCTACGAGCTGGACCCGCAGAGCAAGGTGGCGGTGACTACCGAAGGGTTCGCCCGGCTGGGTGAACAGATTCGTGGGTTGCGTTTACCATGCCTGATCGTGCAGGAAGGTGGGTACCACCTGGAGAGCCTGGAGGCGAATGCGCGGGCGTTTTTTACTCAATGTCGCTGGACTACAGAGTAGTGCCAATAAGGGTATGTGCCAACGGCTGCTTCACGTCGAATCAATGCAGTTGGCCCGTGCCTGCAGAACGCTGTCCGGTGCTATAGATTCATTGCGCTTACGATTGGCAAGTAGAGATTTGGCTGCGGTTTCAGACATCCCTTCAATACTCTCCGGAATGTCTGGGATGCATTGTCAGTGGCCTCACTTACAGGGTCTGGACGGATTCTGTTGGCACATTCCTATAATCCTGCGTATCCCTTCACGATCAATGGAGGGATCTATCTCCCGAAATCGACTGCTATTGTTTGCATTCTTGCGTCATGATCTCTTTAATCGAATGAGATCGGGAGATGCTTTGCCCACGTCTCATGTGACGGCAAGCTCGACTGCCGGATGTCGTGCAAGCATGACTCCACCGCGTCAGGGTATCGAAATATCAGCGTGGTCCGAGCCCCTTGGAGGGGCGCCGAAGGGATGGAGCAGATGGACTTATGGAGCAGCGAATGGCGTACAGGTTGTTCAAACTAGGGGTGGCCGTGATCTGGTCAGTGAGCTTGATCGGTTGCCAAACACCCGTAAAGGACCAAGGAATTCTGAGGGTCGATTCATCACAGGGTATTCACTCTATTTTGTCTCAAACCCTTCTTTCTGCAGGTAGTGAGAAAAATGGTGCGCTCTATACAGCCGGCGCTATGGCAGGGTTTGCAAAAAGTTTCCAGCCAGCAAAATACAAGGTGGTCCGGGTGCGCTACGCTACCGACAGGCGAGCGGTCGATGCTACCTCTGACGAGGTATTTGGCGGGGAACCAGGCACCATGAGCTACGGCTCCTGCCATGTAAGTATTCCTTCTGTCCACCGAATTGGCGAGATAGAGTCCCCCTCTTTATTGAAGTGGGAGTTCACTGAAGACCCCAGGAAACACGTGGTTGTGTTGCGCACAGAGCTCGAGCCGGCAGCCTCTTTTTTTGAGGGTATCGCCAGTGACATTAGTGCCACGCCTGAACAGTCTGCGTTGATTTTCGTACACGGCTACAATGTGTCCTTCGTGGACGCAGCCAGGCGTACAGCGCAAATGGCGGACGATTTGCAATTCTCTGGCGTTCCGGTGTTCTTCAGTTGGCCCTCCAGAGCCAAGTATCAGTCGTACACCGTGGATGAGAGGAATATCGAGTGGGCGGAGCTCGATATCAAAGACTTCCTTAGAGACTTCATGGAGAAAACGAAAGCTACGCATGTTTACCTGGTCGCGCACAGCATGGGAACTCGGGGGCTGACCCGGGCACTTGCAGCGTTGAGCACTGAGCGTCCTGAGCTCGTGCAAAAGATCAAAGGGCTTATTTTGGCTGCACCGGATATCGACGCAGAGGTTTTCAGACGCGATATTGCACCGAAGCTGGTTTCGCAAGGGCGGAGCTTTACTCTTTATGCGTCATCAAATGACAAGGCGCTTCGTGCGTCAAAGATGATTCATGGATATTCGCGAGCGGGCGAGTCAGGCAAGGGTATTGTTGTTGTGGATGGCATGGATACGATTGATGCGTCCAAGGTGGACACAGATTTGGTAGGTCATTCATATTTTAGTAATACAAGAACAATCATCACGGATATGCACTATCTTTTTCGTGGGGCTCCCCCTCCGGATAAAAGATCCGGTCTGGAATCGATTGGCGTGCCGCCGGATAAATACTGGTATATCAAACCTTGATGGTAGCCGCGGCCAGGCTGGCTAAGCCTCTCGCTTTTTCAACGGCGTGAGGCTCCACGCATGTGTGGGTGGCACTGACCAGGCCAATCACAACGGGGCGGAATCCGTATTGCGTTCGACATGATTGTGCCGCAAGGAACGGTCAAATCTCTACATGCGTGACTTGCCTTGAGTTGCGCCCCGGCGCACATGCTTCACCAACACCTTCTCCAGCAACTCCCACATCGCCGGGTCGGTACTGAACGCCACGTTGAAGCGCATCCACCCGGTAGCCTTGGCATCGACCATGAACAACTGCCCGGGCCCGAGCATGATGCCTTTCTCCAGCGCATCGTCGAGCAGCGCGGCGCTGTCGGGGATGGCCGGATGGCGGGTCCAGATGTACATCCCCTCATCCGATTCGATGAACAGCTCGAAACCCAGCCGATGCAGGTGCCGGCCCACTTCCTGGTGCGCCTCGGCCAGGCGCTGGCGCAGGCGCTTGAGGTGCTTGCGCCAGCGGCCGTCGATGATCGCGGCGTACACCACCCGCTCCATCACCTGCGAGGTGGTCAGGCCCGAGCGCATCTTCAGGTGCAGCAGTTGCTGGGTCAGCTCGGGGTTGGCCAGCAGGTAGCCGACGCGCACGTTGGGCGAGATGCTTTTCGAATAGCTGCCCACGTACACCACTTGCTGCAGGTGGTCGAGGCTCGCCAGGCAGGGCAGCGGGTCGGCGATCATGTCGGCGTAGAGGTTGTTCTCCACCAGGCGGAAGCCATGCTGGCTGGCCAGCTGCAGCAGGCGGTGCAGCTGTGCCAGCGGGGTGCGCGAGCAGGTCGGGCTGTGCAGGTGCGGCTGGGTGAAGAAGGCCGTGGGGCGGTGGTGGGCCAGCAGGCGCTCGAGCTGGTCGAGGTCATAGCCGGCCGGGGTGCGCGGCACGCCCACCAGGGTGGCACCCTGGGTGCGCAGGATGCTCATCAGGTTGGGGTAGCCGGGGTCGTCCACCAGCACCACGTCGCCGGGGCGCACCAGGGTGCGCACGGCCAGGTCCAGGGCCTGGCTGGCACCGTGGGTGAGCATGAGTTGCGCCGGGTTGGCGACGATTGACAGTTCTTGCTGCAGGTTCTGCGCAGTCAATGCGCGCAATTCCGGCAGGCCCATGGGGTCGCCGTAGCCGGACAGCTCCAGCGGGCTACCGGCGACCTGACGCAGGCCTCGGCGCAAGCCTTCCTCGTACATCCAATCGTTGGGCAGCCAGCCGCAACCCGGTTTGAACGGCAGCTGGCGGATCTCGAAGATCTGCTGCAGGTACCACTCAGAGTTGAACGTGGGGCGGCTGGTATCGGCCTCGACGCTGTGCTTGTCCAGCAGCTCGTTCGCCGCACGATTGACGAAGAAGCCCGCATTGCCCTTGCTCACCAGCAACCCCTGGGCCACCAGGCGGTCGTAGGCCTCGACCACGGTGAAGGTGCTCACCGAGTAGGTCGAGGCGAACGCCCGGATCGACGGGACCTTCGCCCCGGGCTTGAGGGTCTGGTCGTCGATCAGCGCGCGCAAGCCGTCGATGATCTGGTTGACCAGCGGGGTGGAGGAGTCCGGATGTAGCTGGAGCATTCGGGGGCCTTCAGGTGTGCGGGACGCCAGGCGCCTGCGGGGCACAGCGGGTGTATTGCATCGGCGGCCTGTACAGTGCAGTGCGTTTTTCATGCCGCTGTGCATGGCTCAATGTGTTCGACATTTTTACATTACGTGTCAGATATAGCCAACACAGCACATGACAGCGCCATGAATAATCACAACATCGCTGCTTTACCGTCGAGGTCCGCCTCGCACCTTCTTCCCGCGTGGCCGGACGCTGCTCGTCCGTCCCCAGCATGGTTCAGTTCGTCCAGAGGGTCGCCTCTGGCCGCGTAAGCAGGCCGCCACGGATGGCCTGCGTGTGCTCGCGCACACCTCCCTGCCCGCAGTAGCACTGATGTACAGGTGAGACCGATAACCATCGGGGTTTCACAGTTTTTCCTTGGATAAAAAGAAGCACGGGGTAAATAACTGATGGACGCAACATCCACATCCACCACCGCGAAGGATGGGCACGAGAGCAAGCTCAGTGCCTCGCTCAAGTCGCGCCACCTGACGATGATGTCCATCGCCGGGGTGATCGGCGGCGCCTTGTTCGTCGGTTCCGGCAGCGTGATCCACAGCGCCGGCCCGGCTGCTGTCCTGGCTTACCTGGCCGGCGGCATCCTGGTGGTGCTGATCATGCGCATGCTGGGTGAAATGGCGACTTCCTCGCCGGACACCGGCTCGTTCTCCACCTACGCCGACCGCGCCATCGGCCGCTGGGCCGGATTCACCATCGGCTGGCTGTACTGGTGGTACTGGGTGATCCTCATGGCCTGGGAGGCCTATGTGGCGGGCAAGATCCTGCACGGCTTCTTCCCCGACGTGAGCGTCAACGTGTTCGTGCTGGCCACGACCCTGCTGCTGATCACCGTCAACTTCTTCAACGTCAAGCACTACGGCGAGTTCGAGTTCTGGTTCGCGCTGATCAAGGTGGTGGCGATCGTCTGCTTCCTGGTGGTGTGCACCGCCGCGGTGATGAACGTCTGGCAGTTCGGCGAGGTGCGCGGCATCAGCCACCTGACCGCCGAAGGCTTCATGCCCAACGGCATCACCACGGTAATCGGCGCCTTGCTGGGGGTGATGTTCGCCTTCCTCGGCGCCGAGATCGTCACCATCGCCGCCTCCGAAGCGAAGGACCCGGCCACCCAGATCGTCAAGGCGACCAACTCGGTGGTCTGGCGGGTGTGCCTGTTCTATGTCGGCTCGATCTTCCTGATCGTCTGCCTGGTGCCATGGAACGACCCGCACCTGGGCGTCTCCGGTTATGGCGCCTACCGTCGCACCCTGGAGCTGCTGGGCGTGCCGTACGCCGAGCTGCTGATGAACTTCGTGGTGCTGACTTCGGTGAGCAGCTGCCTGATCTCCGGCCACTACACCGCCTCGCGCATGCTGTTCTCCCTGGCCCAGCGTGGCGACGCGCCGCGCCTGTTCAAGTTCACCCGCACCGGCACCGGCGTGCCGGTAAACGCGATCATCGGCTCGTGCCTGGTGGCGGTGTTCTGCGCGCTGATCAACTTCAGCGACACCCTGCGCCCGAAAGACGTGCTGGAAACCCTGATGAACACCACCGGCATGATCGCCTTGCTGGTGTACCTGGTGATCGCCTTCTCGCAGCTGCGCATGCGCCGCAAGCTGGTGGCCGAGGGCAAGGAAGTGCGCCTGAAGATGTGGTTGTTCCCGTGGCTGACCTACCTGGTGATCGTGTTCATCGTGGCGGCGCTGGTGACCATGGCCTTCATGCCTGACTACCAGATCCTGGTGATCTCCACCGGCATCGCTGCGGCCATCGTGGTGGTCATGGGTGTGGTGCACCAGATGCGTACCGCCAAGCGTCACTGAATGCGGTAGCGCCTCGCGCAACGGCCGGTCCCCGTCAAGGGACCGGCCGTTTTCGTTTTCGCCTGCGCCAATCGGATCATCCCTACGATGTGTGGTGCCGACATGGCTTATGCTGCACGCAATTGCCCTACAAGGAGTCGTCTCATGTCCTGGTCCGCCACCCAGTATTCGCTGTTCGAAGACGAACGCACCCGTGCCGTACGTGACCTGCTTGCTGCCGTGCCGACGCGCCCGGTGCGCCACGCCACCGATCTTGGCTGCGGTCCGGGCAACTCCACCGAAGTGTTGCTGCAACGTTGCCCCGATGCGCAGGTCGTCGCCCTGGACAGCGATCCGGACATGGTCGACAAGGCCCGGCAGCGGCCACGCTTGAGCATTCCACGGGTGCGTTGCGAGATTGGCGAGATCGCCGGCTGGGCGGCCCAGGTACCTCAGGACCTGATTCTCGCCAACGCTTCGCTGCAGTGGGTGGCGGACCATGCCAGCCTGTATCCGCATCTGGTACGGCAGCTGAACGAGGGTGCGAGCCTGGCCGTGCAGACGCCGGACAACCTCGACGAGCCGGCTCATCGCCGCTTGCGCGAGATTGCCAGCCAAGGACCTTGGGCCGACAAGTTCGCTGACTTCAGCTTGCCGCCGCGGCACAACGCGGGGTTCTATTACGATTTGCTCAGCCCTTTGTGCGCGCGGGTGGATGTGTGGCGCACCACCTATCACCACCCCTTGATCGGTGGCGCCGAGGCGGTGGTGGAGTGGTTCAAGGGCTCAGCGTTACGGCCTTACCTGGCGCGGCTGGATGAGCAGGAGCAGGTGGGTTTTCTGCAGTTGTATCTGCAGGCCATGCAGCAGGACTATCCGGCGGCCAGCGACGGTCGGGTGTTGTTGCCGTTCCCGCGGCTATTTGTGGTGGCTACGCGTTAGGCGCCAGAGCACGTAGGTGTAGATGCCGAGGTTGAGCGCCAGCACGATGGTGCCCAGCCACAGCTGGATCTGTGGGGTCAGGCCGGCGGGGTAGATCACGGGCCAGATGTAGTGTTCGACGAAACCGCCGTGGTAGCCGGCGTCGCCGGCGGCTTTACGCAGGTGGTTTTCCCAGTCGGTCAGGGGGCACTCCAAGTGCAGGCCTTCCACGGCCAGGCCCCAGGCGAGGGCGGGGAGGTGGATCAGCAGGGCGCGGCGGCGCCAGAGCACCAGCAGGCCGCCGAACAGGACGAGCAGGATGAACGAGAGGTGGAACAGGACCAGGGTGTCGGCGGCCAGGCGGTGGAACATGGTGGGTGGGGCCTTGCTGGGGGAGATGGGTTAGTTTGTCATGTTTTTTTGTTCCTGAGTTTGGTTAATTGTTTTGATAGTTGTATGCGCATTCATTTGCTATGTCGACGCATAGTCACCTTTCCGCCCTTACGGCGGCTTACTTTGGTCTTGGCCAAAGTAAGCAAAGCCGTTGCGCTCCATTCATCCGGCCCTCCGCTTCGCTCCGGGTTCCCTCACTCCGGCCTTGCTCCCGGGAGGACCGCGCTGAACGCCCCATCCTGGGGCGCAGCGCTTGACGGGCATCCATGCCCGTCACCTCCCTCCGCAAGACCTGCGTTCGGCCTCCTGAAGTCGCGAAGTTACGGGCGGCGCCTGAACTGGCGCTGCTGTCGCTAGTTGAGTAATTAGTTAATCTCTCGAACGCAGCCAGCCGCTGTATACCTGCGAAATAGCCGGCACAGTCAATGTATAACTAAACTTTAATTAAATAACTTTGCATTTCTTGCTCTTGCTCTTGCTCTTGCTTCTAAGCGCGCGATAGTTCAGGCACCACAAATTGCGACTTCAGGAGGCCGAGCGGAGTTCTTGCGAAGGGAGGTGACGGCCATGGAGGGCCGTCAAGCGCTGCGCCCCAGGATGGGGCGTTCAGCGCGGTACTCCCGGGAGCAAGAACGGAGCGAGGGAACCCCGGAGCGAAGCGCAGGGGCCGTATGAACGGAGCCGAACGGTTTTGCCTACTTTTCCCACGAGAAAAGTAGGCCGCCGTTGAACTGACCCCCGAAAGTTGGACACCTGATCCCCAACCGGAGGGTGTTCCATGACGAAATACAACCTGGCACTCAAGCAGGTACTCATCGAAGAGTGCCTTTCTGCCCGCAGTGTTCATGAGGTGGCGCTCAAGCATAACTTGAGTCCATCGCTGTTACGCCGCTGGGTAAAGGGCTACGAGCAACACGGTGCAGC
>NZ_JBMDJQ010000016.1:0-125365 GCF_057809275.1 Pseudomonas sp. FG36 | reverse complement strand
GCTTTGCTTACTTTGGCCACGACCAAAGTAAGCCGCCGTAAGGGCGGAAAGGTGAATAAGCGTCGACATCGCAAATGAATGCGCATACAACTTCAATACAACCAAAAAACCAAAAAACCAGCAACTCAAAAAAAGATCACCGCGCTTCCATATGCGCAATCATCAACTGCACACTCTCATTCCCCCGAAACTCATTCACATCCAACTTGTAAGCCAACTCCACCCACCGCACTGTAGGATTCGGCCAGACCTCCCGGTCAATCCCAAAGGCAATCCCATCCAACCGCACCGCCCCACACTCGCTCTTGAGCACCACTTTCAGATGCCGCTCCCCGACAACCCGCTGCTCGACCAGCTGGAACACCCCGTGGAACAACGGCTCGGGAAAGTGCTGCCCCCAGGGCCCGGCATTGCGCAATGCCCGCGCCAAATCCAGGTGAAACTCCTCGACCGCCAACGTGCCATCCGACAACAACCGCCCAGTCAGGTCTTCCTCACGCAACTGCCGCCGCACCTCGTCGTCGAACGCCTCGGCAAACGCGGGGAAATTCTCGGCCGGCAAGGACAGCCCCGCCGCCATGGCATGCCCACCGAACTTGCTGATCAAGCTCGGATGCCGCGCCGCAACGGCGTCCAGCGCATCACGGATATGGAACCCCGGCACCGAACGCGCCGAGCCCTTCAACACCCCTTCCCCCGCATCGGCAAAGGCGATGGTCGGGCGGTGGTAACGCTCTTTCAGGCGCGAAGCGAGGATGCCGATCACCCCCTGGTGCCAGTCGGCGTCGAACAGGCACAAGCCATAAGGCATGGACTCGACCGGCAGATCCTTGAGCTGGGCCAAAGCCTCGCGCTGCATGCCCTGTTCGATGGATTTGCGATCCTGGTTCAGGCCATCCAGCTGCTGGGCCATGTCCAGCGCAAGCGCCGCGTCTTCGCACAACAGGCATTCGATGCCCAGGCTCATGTCGTCCAGGCGCCCGGCGGCATTGAGCCGCGGGCCAAGGATGAAGCCAAGGTCGGTGGAAGTGATGCGCTTGTGGTCGCGCCGCGCCACTTCGAGGATGGCCTTGAGCCCCGGGCGGGCGCGACCGGCGCGGATACGCTCCAGCCCCTGATGCACCAGGATGCGGTTGTTGGCATCCAACGGCACCACGTCGGCGACGCTGCCCAGCGCCACCAGGTCAAGCAACTCGCCGATATTCGGCTGCGGCTGCGTTTCGTAGCGCCCCAGAGTGCGCAATCGCGCACGCAGGGCCATCAGCACGTAGAAGATCACGCCGACACCGGCCAGTGACTTGCTGGAGAATGCGCAACCGGGCTGGTTGGGATTGACGATGGCGTCGGCGGCCGGCAATTGCTCGCCCGGCAGGTGGTGGTCGGTGACCAGCACCTTGAGCCCGGCGGCCTTGGCCGCGGCCACGCCATCGACGCTGGAGATACCGTTGTCCACGGTGATCAGCAACTGCGGCTGGCGCTCGAGCGCGACCGCGACGATCTCCGGGGTCAGACCGTAGCCATACTCGAAGCGGTTGGGCACCAGGTAATCGACATGGGCCGCGCCCAGCAAACGCAAGCCCAGCACGCCGACCGTGCTGGCGGTGGCGCCGTCGGCATCGAAATCACCTACGATGAGAATGCGCTGGCGCTGATCGAGCGCCTCGACCAGCAGCTCCACCGCCGCGTCGATACCCTTGAGTTGCTGGTAAGGCAGCAGGCGCGCCAGGCTCTTGTCCAGCTCGGCCTCGGACGCTACGCCCCGGGCGGCGTACAAGCGGGTCAGCAAGGGTGGCAGGTTGCCCAACAAAGGCAGGGGCGACGGCAGGGGACGTGGTTCGATACGCATGAGGTCTTCGCAATTCCGCTTTGTTTCAGGTCAGCCGCGCTCGCCAAGCAGCCATTGCAACTGCACTTCGTGCTGGCCACGGTCGTCGGTGACGAACACCGTGCCTTCGCTGATCATCACGTCCCACTTGATGGTACGCGGCATATCGGTGGCGAGGGTTTCCAGCACCTCCTGCGGCACGGCGGCAATGCTCAGGTTCTTCAGGCCCTTGACCGCGCCGAGTACCTTGGTCTCCCACACGCGCAGGCTGCCGTAGGCCAGCAGGCTGGTGCGCTCGGTACGCCGCGAGCACCAGGTCAGGCGATCGGCGTCGGGCTGGCCGACTTCGATCCAGTGCAGGATGCGATCGTCCAGGCTTTTTTCCCACAGGGCCGCCTCATCGACGTCCGACAGGCCACGGCCGAAGGACAGCTGCTCGTTGTACCAGAGGGCATAGCCCAGCAGGCGCACGGCCATGCGTTCTTCGGTTTCCGAAGGGTGGCGGGCGATGGTCTGGCGGACGTTCTCGTACACGCCGCGGTCGAGGTCGGTCAGATTCAATTCGAACTTGTAGGTGGTGGACGGCTGGGCCATGGGCAATAGGCTTCTTGCGGGGGGAAAGGCGCACAGTCTAACTGATCCCAGGCGCCAGCGCCGGTTCAGACAATGCCGATATACCTGCCGCCGCCGAGCTGTGATACAACCTGCGTCACGCCCAGACGCCACGGATGCCCCATGACAACGCCCAGCAAACCCCTCGCCGGCCTGAAAGTCATCGAGCTCGGCACCCTGATCGCCGGCCCGTTCGCCTCGCGGATCTGCGCCGAGTTCGGTGCCGAGGTGATCAAGGTCGAGTCGCCCGATGGCGGTGATCCGCTGCGCAAATGGCGCAAGCTGTACGAGGGCACCTCGCTGTGGTGGTTCGTCCAGGCGCGCAACAAGCAATCACTGACCCTCAACCTCAAGCATCCTGAAGGCCGCGAAGTGCTCAAGCGCCTGCTGGCCGAGGCCGACATCCTGATCGAGAACTTCCGCCCCGGCGTGCTGGAGAAGCTCGGCTTGGGCTGGGATGTGCTGCACGCCCTCAACCCGCGCCTGGTCATGGTGCGCCTGTCGGGCTTCGGCCAGACCGGCCCGATGAAGGACCAACCGGGCTTCGGCGCGGTTGGCGAATCCATGGGCGGCTTGCGCTACATCACCGGCTTCGAGGATCGCCCACCAGTGCGCACGGGGATTTCAATCGGGGACTCCATTGCCGCCCTGTGGGGCGTGATCGGCGCGCTGATGGCCCTGCGTCATCGCGAAGTCAACGGTGGCGCCGGCCAAGTGGTGGATGTGGCGCTGTACGAAGCGATCTTCGCCATGATGGAAAGCATGGTGCCGGAATTCGACGTGTTCGGTTTCATCCGCGAGCGCACCGGCAACATCATGCCGGGTATCACCCCTTCCTGCATCCATACCACCGCCGATGGCCGGCATGTGCAGATCGGCGCCAATGGCGATGCGATCTTCAAACGCTTCATGCAGGCCATCGGTCGTGACGACCTGGCCAACGATGCAGCCCTGACGACCAATGATGGCCGCGATGCCCGCCGCGACGAGCTGTACGGCGTCATCGATCGCTGGGCCAACGGCCTGCCGCTGGACAAGGTGATGCAGGTGCTCAACGACGCCGAGGTGCCGGCCAGCCGGATCTACTCCGCCGAGGACATGCTGGGCGACCCGCAGTTCCTCGCCCGCGAGATGTTCCTCCAGGCCCGCCTGCCGGATGGCAAGCCGTTCAAGATGCCGGGCATCGTACCCAAGCTGTCCGACACCCCCGGCTCCGCCGAATGGGTCGGCCCGGCCCTGGGCGAACATACGGCCCCGCTACTGGCCAGCCTGGGCTACGACGAAGCCGCCATTGCCCGCCTGCGCGCGGCCGGTACGGTCTGATCCGCGGCCCATGCGCATCCGCCACCTGCCCCTGCTGCTCTGCCTGCTGCTGACCGCGCTCGTGGCACAATCGACCGAGGCCCGGGAGCGCCTGCTGTGGCTGGTCCGCGACCTGCCACCGTTCACCATCTTCGAAGGGCCGGCCAAAGGCCAGGGCGTGATCGACCAACTGTTGCCCATGCTGATCGCGCAGATGCCCGAGTACGACCACCAGATCGTCCGGGTCAATCGCGCCCGAGGCATCCAGATGCTCCAGGAGCCCAGTTTCACCTGCGACCCGACCCTGCTCTGGACCCCCGAACGCGCCCGGTACGTGCATTTCTCCCAGCCATCGCTGGGCGTCCTGAGCAGTGGCCTGGTGGTGCGCACGCGCGACCAGGCGCTGCTGGAGCCTTTTCTGGATGGGCAACAGGTTGATCTTCAGCGGCTGCTGGCCCAGACCCGGCTCAAGCTGGGCATCGTCGCCGAGCGCAGCTACAGCGTGCAGGTCGATGATGTGCTGAAGCAGCTGCCAGACAGTGCCTTCAGCCGCCACTACGGCAACGATGCCACCGCCAGTCTGCTGCAGATGCAGCAGCTGGGGCGCCTGCAGCTAGTGCTGGGCTACTGGCCAGAAGTGCGCTACCTGATCCAGCAGCAGAATGGCTCGCTGGATGATTACCGCTTCTATCCCATCCGTGGCGTCGACCGCTATCAGTTCCTGCATGTGGGCTGCTCGGACACCGCCTTGGGACGCGAAGCGATCGCTCATATCGACCAACTGCTGCCCATGCTGCGCCGCGACACCTTGCCAGGCCTATATGCTCGCTGGCTGGATACGGAGCTGCAGGAGGACTACCTGGGCCAGGCCCTGCATTTCTTCGAGCAGGGCGAAGCGCCGGGGCGCTGAGCTGACGCGTAAAGACCAGCAAGGGTGCCGGTGGATTCAAGGCAAAAAGAAACCCCGGCCGCTGGGGAGGACGACCGGGGTCAAGCGAAAGCCCTTGGGACTTCCAGTGACAGCCTGGAGGGTACCGGAGCAAAGCACCATCAGGCTGCCCTTGCTGAGTCTGACGGGCCGGTCAGGCAAAGGTTCCGTGCATTTGCCTCTGATGCTGCAAGGCGGCGATCACACAGGGTTGCAGGCGGCCTTCGGCAATTTGCAGGTCACGGTGCAGACCATCGACCAGATCGACCAGCAATTGCTGCTCCACCAACTCTCGCTCACACACCGTACGCCGCAGGATCGGCAAACCGTGCTCATCGTGAATACTCAGGTGACGACAGCCACGGTTATCGACCGGTCCAAGTTCGGCCTGGTACGGGGTCAGGGCATCATTGAGCAGTCTGCAGATTCTTTCCATCCGGATCACTCGCTGGCTAGGGTAAGGAAACTGACCATCGGGGCCGACGGAAAGTTCGCCCTGCCCCCTCATCACGAGCATGCTCGGCCAACATGACAGTTTCGATGCTCCTCCCGCACCTTCCTGTCGAGGAGCGGACTACAGGCGCCCCAGTGCCTGCTCCAGGCCCACCATGGACATCGGCCAGGGCAGCTCGGCCAGGACATTCAAGCCCTGCTCGCGGGCCTCGAGCGCGAGGTCGATACCCCCAGCGTCGCCATAGCCGACAAACAGCAGCCCACCCGCGCAGGAGGCCTGCACCAGGTACTTGAACAGGCGCCGGGCATGACGCCTTGGCATTCCCTGATCAAGCACCAGCACATCAACGGGCTGCCGCCCCTGGGCCATGTGGGCCGTGGCTGCAGGCACGTCATCGGTGAGCCGGACGTTGTACACACCCTGGGCATTGAAGGCCTGATGCAACAGCATCTGATAGTAGGGCCGAGCCTGATGGATAAGAACATTGAGCTGATGCATGAGCCTCCCCCTGGAGCCGCGTGTCCTGTTGGTCAGGACGCCACTCTAGTAGGGGTATCCATCGAACTACATGGGAAATATCTGAAAGCCGTTGCCGTGTGTCTTGCGCCCACAAAAAAGCCCGTGCAAGACGGGCTTTCCTGTGAGTGGTGCCGATTACAGCGGTTTGCCGCGATTGCCATGCTGGCTGACGAAGGCCTGCACGGCCTTCAGGTCGTTGGCCAACACCGTGCAGCGCTCCTCGCGACTGAACAGATCGCTCAGGTGCGCCGGCAGCTCCAGGGCCTTGACGACACCGGCCTTCTCCACCGCCTCGGGGAACTTGACCGGATGCGCGGTGCCCAGCACTACCATCGGGGTGTCCAGGCTACGACGGCACTCGCGGGCAGCCTTGACGCCGATCGCGGTGTGCGGGTCGAGGACTTCACCGATGGCCTTGAACACTTCGGCGATGGTCTCGCAGGTCTGCTCGTCGGTCACCGCCAGCGAATCAAACAGCTTGCGCGCCTCGGTCCAGCGATCCTGCTCGACGCTGAAGCCGCCGCCTTGCTTGAAGGTGTCCATCAGCTGGGCAACCGCGGCACCATTGCGACCGTGCAGGTCGAACAGCAGGCGCTCGAAGTTGGACGAGACCATGATGTCCATCGACGGCGACAGGGTCGGGTGCAGGGCGTCCTTGACGTACTGGTTGCCGCTCATGAAGCGGTGCAGGATGTCGTTGCGGTTGGTCGCCACCACCAGCTGGCTGATCGGCAGGCCCATGTTGCGCGCCAGGTAACCGGCGAAGATATCGCCGAAGTTGCCGGTCGGCACCGAGAACGCCACCGAGCGCGCCGGGCCGCCGAGCTGCAGCGCGGCATGGAAGTAGTAGACGATCTGGGCCATGATCCGCGCCCAGTTGATCGAGTTGACCGCCACCAGGCGAGTGCCCTTGAGGAAGGATTGGTCGGCGAAGCTGGCCTTGACCATCTCCTGGCAGTCGTCGAAGTTGCCTTCGATGGCGATGTTGTGGATGTTGTCGCCGAGGATGGTGGTCATCTGCCGGCGCTGCACTTCCGACACGCGCTGGTGCGGGTGCAGGATGAAGATGTCGACGTTGTCGCAACGGCGGCAGCCTTCGATGGCGGCCGAGCCGGTGTCACCACTGGTGGCTCCGACGATCACCACGCGCTCGCCGCGCTTGACCAGCACGTGGTCGAGCAGACGGCCGAGCAACTGCAGGGCGAAGTCCTTGAAGGCCAGGGTCGGGCCGTGGAACAGCTCCATCACCCACTCGTTGCCGTTGAGCTGGCGCAGCGGCGCGACTGCGGCGTGGGCGAAGTTGCCGTAGGTCTCTTCGAGGATTTTCTTGAAGTCGGCGTCGGCGATGCTGCCTTCGACGAACGGGCGCATCACCCGGAAGGCCAGCTCGTGGTACGGCAGGCCAGCCCAGGAGGCGATCTCTTCCTGGGTGAAGCGTGGCAGGTTCTCGGGAACGTACAGGCCGCCGTCGCTGGCCAGGCCAGCCAGCAGGACGTCTTCGAAGTTCAGGGCCGGAGCCTGGCCGCGGGTACTGATATAGCGCATGGGTGCAAACCTTCGATGCTGGGCGCGGGCCGCCGTCGCGGCCCGCCGCCGGAATTAATTGAGCTGTTCGACGCGGATGCGCACGACCTTGCCGACCACGTCCTGGAGCGCTTCCAGGGCGACGATGGCGTCGTCGATGCGCTGCTCGACCACACGGTGAGTCAGCAGGATCATCGGCACCAGGCCATCCTGTTCCTCGGCTTCCTTCTGCATGATCGACTCGATGTTGATGCCACGCTCCGAGAGAATGCTGGCGACCTGGGCCAGCACACCCGGGTGGTCCTTGGCCTGGATACGCAGGTAGTAGGCGCTTTCGCAGGCTTCGATCGGCAGGATCGGGTGCGCCGACAGCGCATCCGGCTGGAAGGCCAGGTGCGGTACACGGTTCTCCGGGTCGGAGGTCATGGCGCGAACCACGTCGACCAGGTCGGCGACCACCGACGAGGCGGTCGGCTCCATGCCGGCACCGGCGCCGTAGTACAAGGTGGAACCGGCGGCGTCGCCATTGACCATCACCGCATTCATCACGCCATTGACGTTGGCGATCAGGCGATCGTTGGGGATCAGCGTCGGGTGTACACGCAGCTCGATGCCGTCGGCGGTGCGACGGGCCACGCCCAGGTGCTTGATGCGGTAGCCCAGGGCCTCGGCATAGTTCACGTCAGCAGTGGTCAGCTGGGTGATGCCCTCGGTGTAGGCCTTGTCGAACTGCAGCGGGATACCGAAGGCGATGGACGCCAGGATGGTCAGCTTGTGCGCGGCGTCGATGCCTTCGACGTCGAAGGTCGGGTCGGCCTCGGCGTAGCCCAGCGCCTGGGCTTCGGCCAGCACATCGGGGAAGGCACGGCCCTTGTCGCGCATTTCGGTGAGGATGAAGTTGCCGGTGCCGTTGATGATCCCGGCCAGCCAGTTGATGCGGTTGGCCGACAGGCCCTCGCGGATCGCCTTGATCACCGGGATGCCACCGGCCACGGCAGCTTCGAAGGCGACGATGACGCCCTTCTCGCGGGCCTTGGCGAAGATCTCGTTGCCGTGCACGGCGATCAGCGCCTTGTTGGCGGTGACCACGTGCTTGCCGTTTTCAATGGCCTTGAGCACCAGGTCGCGGGCGATGGTGTAGCCGCCGATCAGCTCAATGACGATATCGATCTCGGGGTTGCTCGCGACTTCGAACACATCAGCGGTAATGGGGGTACCGGTAATCTGGCAGTTCGGGTTCTGCGAGCGCATGGCAATCTGTGCCACTTCAATACCGCGCCCGGCACGGCGGGCGATCTCCTCGGCGTTGCGCTGAAGTACATTGAAGGTTCCGCCACCGACGGTCCCCAACCCACAGATGCCTACTTTGACCGGTTTCACTGTGAACTCCCCATAGAACGGCCGGCACCTGCGCCGACCGTGAAACATGCCGTCACCCCATGACGACGGCGTACTGAATTGGTTACTTGCTCTCGGCCAGGGCCAGTTTGGCCACTTGCGGCGCCGGCTGGTAGCCCGGAATCACCTGGCCATTCTGTAGAACGATCGCCGGCGTGCCATTTACACCAATCGACTGGCCCAGCTGGAACTGCTTGCTGACCGGGTTGGCGCACTTGGCAGCCTTGATTTCCTTGCCATCGACCATCTTGTCCAGCGCCGCGCGGCGATCGCTGGAGCACCAGACCGCCTGCAATTGCTCGTCGCCCGGCGAACCCAGGCCCTGGCGCGGGAAGGCGACGTAACGCACTTCGATACCGCGGCGGTTGAGCTCCGGCACTTCGGCGTGCAGCTTGTGGCAGTACGGGCAGGTGGTGTCGGTGAACACGGTGATGTGCGACTTGGTCTCGCCCTTGGCCGGGTAGACCACCATCTCGCCGGCCGGAATACCGTTGATCAACTTGGCGATGCCCTGGCGCTCGGTCTTCTCGGTGAGGTTGACCGGCTTGCCGTCCTGGATCTGGAACAGGTAGCCCTGCATGACGAACTGGCCGTCGGCGCTGGCGTACAGCACGCGCCCACCTTGCAGCTTGACCTCGTAGAGGCCATTGAGCGGGCTGCTGGCAACGCTTTCGATCGGTACCTCCAGCTGGAGGTTCTGCAACGACTTGCGAATCGCCTGCTCGGCACCGGCATTGGTATCGGTGGCCGCGGCGAAGGCAAAGGTACTGGCCAGCGCCAGGGCGGCGGCAGCGAAAATCTGGGTCACGCGCATGGGAACTCCTGAAGGCGGACAGGGGGCCGGATGCAGCACGCCCGTGCTGAAATCGGGGTGTCATTGCGGCCCTCGGTGCAAACCGCCCAAGCCTACCACAGAAGCGAGGGCGGTCGAGGCGTGCTTGATCGGGAGCGCAAAGCTGCGTGCGCCAGGGGCGGCGGTTACCTCAGCTATCAATCACCGTCTACCAGCAATACCTCATCTGCATCACTGGAAACCTTCAGAAAATCAACCAAAGCAAGCACATCGCAACCAATGTCCTGTAACAGCAGCGCAATCAACATCTTCTGCTGCCTGGGATAAATCCTGGATCGACCATAAGGATCGATATAAAGCCCCGTCTTTTCACGCAATTCATTGAAGGCGCCCTGCACACGCTTCACCTCAGCGTCACTCAATTGAAGGGAGGGCTTGTCGCCTAACGCGTCCGACAGATAGGAGATGTCCAGCATTACAAAATCCTTAACCTTTACTTTTATCAACCGAAATTAACGTGGTAGAGCGTCTTGCCAGGCAGGACGGCTTTCCCGCCTGATTGCTCATCAGTCCGATGCACTGCGACCTCTACTGCCTTTCTCCTATCTCCAGCCTCCACAGGCTATCCGGCGAACCCGCTTTGGTTCGACTTTTGTGCAGCGCTCAGGTCAATTGGGCGCGGCGTAGAATAGCGCGCAGTTGATGAGCCAATTCCTGATGTTACCGACGAATTTTGTTCAGGTTTCCCAGTACGTAGTCGCAATTACCTTTGGCGCCAGGCTCTATCGCCTGCAACCGGGTGAAAAATTTGCGGGCGTGCTCGCTCATGACCCTGACAAATTCATCTTTATCGACTGCAACAGAAACCTCACTATGGCAGGTGACGCTCACCTGCAAACGACCGTTGCTGGGGGTCAGATTGACTTCGATGGGCTGGTCAGGAAAATAACATCTAAACGATTTGCCTTCACTGATGTGTAGCAACCCTTCTGACAAATAGCTCCACAGGTCGTCGACGTAATCAAACATGCTTTTGTCAATAAGCGGTGTGCCATCAATCGTAAGAACCAGCGACCCTTCGATAGACGCCTGGCCATTAAATCCTCCTTCATATTCGGCCGTTTACCCGTCTTTACATAGGTTTCAATAATAATTTTATTCTTCATTTTGGATACAACTGCCCTACTCTGCCGTTATCGGCGCAGCGTGATATTCACTGATTTTTCAGCATCGGCATGCTGTTGATAACCCGGTTGGTGACCTCGCCGAACGGAGCGTAGTCGCCGGACCAGCGCAGCTGGCCCTGCTCGTTGGTGCACTCCAGCGGGGGCGCTGTTCAGGTCGCAGTGCAGCTACAGGAATCCCGCTCACCATAGGCCGTGCTTAATTGAACGGAGATTAAATAAAAAACCTGGAGAATCAGAATTTCTTTCCCAATTTATTAAAAATTCATCTAAGAATATTTAATATCATATTTTCCAACCACATCGAAAACATGGTCATAAGTACTAAGAACTATATGCTGGAGTCCATCTCCATCTATATTATCTATCAAATCAAAGCTCGACAGAGAGTGTTTTTCATATGGGTAATCATCCATTTTATACACAGACATACTTTTAATATCACTAAACAAAAATTCAACATTAACATCAGGTGCGCCTGTAATTATTGGCCTACAGGAACGCAATGATAACGATGCTTTAATGACAAATTTAAAAGGATAGAGTATTAATTCAGTCCCTGAAAGAACCAAAGCATCTCGCCCATAAATCAGACCATATTTTGTTTCTATTGCCTTAACATTCATATTAGCCACAACCTCTTGTCCTTATCGATTTACCACCATCACCAGTTGAGAACCTTCGATCAAGATTTATTTTAGACAATTCCTCTGGAGTTGCCCATCTGGATGGGATTTTGGATATACCAGCTTCTTTAGCTGCGTACAGTCTTCTATTATCCAAGCTAAACACTGAATCTTTATGTGCTCCTTGAGACAATAAGCGCTCTTGAACATTAGCAGGTAAATCCCGCATCCTGACTTTTCTGATTGGCTCAATTTCATTTATATACGAGGGATCATTTATAAGTCTATGTGTTAATCCATTAACACTCCTTCCATCCTCAAACACACCATTAATACTGTCTTGTGAGAATAAAATCGTTTTAGGACTAACAGGAGATAATCCAAGCGGATCAACCCACCCGTTCGGATTCGGCGCATACTGATAAAGATTCGTGCCACCCAGCAATCCTATCGGATCCGGCTGCGTGAACCGCCCGACATCCGGATCATAAAACCGGAACGTGTTGTAGTGCAGACCCGTCTCACGGTCCAGGTACTGGCCCTGAAACCTGAGGTTCTGCTCTTCGATGAAATGCGCCTCACGCACCTCCTGCAGGGTATTGCCCCAGACCTGATAGCGCGCCTGCCAGACCGCCTCGCCACTGTCATCCGTCAACTGTTCGGGCAGGCCATTGAGATCGTTATGGTAGTAGCGCACCTGCTGGTGCTGCCCCGCACCGTCAACCCGCGCCAAGGGTTCGTGGCTGTCTTCGACATACAGGTAAAGGCTGGTCTGGCTGTAGCGATGCTCCTGTAACAAGCGCAGGCCATTCCAGGCGAAGCGGGTCTGGTCGAGCAGATTGCCCTGATCGTCATATTCGCTTTTCTCGACACGCCGCCCGAGCGGGTCGTAGCGCATGTTCAGTATCCGTTCGCGCCCACCGTGCTGGCTGCGCACCTGGATCAGGCGGTGCTCGGCGTCGTAGCTGAAGTGCTGGATGCCACGTCGGCTGCTGCGTTTCTCGATCAGGCGGCCGAAGCCGTCGTAGCGGTAGCGTTTGTCCTGGTAGGTGAGCAAGCGGTTATGGCGCACCAGGCCGATGCCGGCTTGCGGCCCATCGAGCAGGTTGGCGGCGGCGTCGTAGGCGAAGGTTTCGCTCTCGCCCTGGCCAGCGTCCTGGCTGGCCATGATCCGGCCGCTGGCATCGTAGTGCAGCAATTGCTGGTGCTGGCTGCCGGGCTGCTGGTTGAAACGGCCGATCAGGTTGTCTGCCGAGTCGAAATCGAAGCGTTGCTGTACCGTAGCCGGCAGTTGCGGCGGCTGGTGGTTGGGGCGGCGCAGGCGTGAGCGCAAACGACCGCTGCGGTCGTACTCGCTGCGGGTGCTGACCCGGCCCTGGGTGCGCAGCACTTCACGGTGCAGGCGGTCGCGTTCGAAATCGCTGATCACCTTGCCGTCGAGGTTGAGCTGGTGCAGATGGCCGCTGCCGTAGTACAGGCGGTTGAGCCAGCGGCCGTCGGGCAACTGGGTCTGGATCAGGTTGCCGAGTTCGTCGTAGTGATGCTGCAGCACTCCGTTGGCGCTGTGCTCTTCCAGCAATTGGCCAAGGGCATCGTAAGCGAACGCCAGTTGCTCGCTGTTGCCTGCCTTGTCGGTGAAGCTGATTGCCGTCAGTTGATCAAGGGGATCGTAGCTGTACTGGGTTTCACCATCGTCGGTGCGTTTTTTGATCAAGCGCCCGACGGCATCCCGGTGCAATTGATGAATGATCGCTTCAGCATCGCCTTGGGGGGCGGGGAGGTACTCAAGGCAACTGAGGTTATCCAGCCGGTCGTAGTGATAGCGGCTGGCGCTGCCGTCCAGATCCTGCTGCTCAGTCAGGCGGTCAATTAGGTCCCAGCTGAACCTGTAGCTTTCGTTATTTTCATTGGTCAGCGCCAGTAGCCGCCCGTAGGCGTCGTAACTGAACTGCACCCGCCGACCATGCGGATCGATCCGCTGCTGCACCTGGCCACGCCGGTTGTAGCGGTACTCGGTGGAGTGCCCGCCAGGGTCGGTATAGCTGTTGAGCTGGCCGTTGCGATCAAGCTGATAGTGCTCACTGCGCCCATCGGGCAATTGCGAGCCGAGCAATCGGCCCTGGGCATCGTACTGGTACTCGGTACGTTCGCCGAGGGCATCGGTGACCGCCTGCAGATGCCCGCGCCGGTCATAGCTGAAGCGGGTCGGGTACCCCGAACAATCGACCTGCTCGATCAGCAGGCCCAATTCGTTCCAACGCAGGTGCTTGTGCTTGCCCGCCGCATCGATGATCTCCACCACCTGGCCGCGTTCGTCATGGCGGTAGCGGGTGGTGCGGCCCAGCGGGTCGGTTTCGCTGCTGCAGTTGCCGCGCTGGTCGTAGCGATAGCTCCAGCGCTTGCCGGCCTTGTCGGTCTGTACCCGGGGCAGCGACCAGTGTTCCAGCCACTGGGTCGCCTCGCTACGACCCAGTGGGTCGATGCTTTCGCAGAGGTTGCCGGACTCATCGTACAGATACTGCCATTGCCCGCCCTGCGGGTCGGTGGCGGCCAGCAGCTGGCGTTCGTCGTTCCACTCGAAACGCCAGGTGTGGCCGAGGGCGTCGGCATACTGGGTGATCTGGTACTGCGTGTTCCAATAGCGTGTGCTGACCCGCTGCAAACCGTCGGTGACCCGGGTGATGCCGGCTTCGATGTCGTAGTCGAAACGGTACTCGTCACCGTCGTCGGTCCAGTGCCGGGACACGCGCCAGTCGTCTGCAGCAAGAGTCCATTCATAGAAGCAGCGCAGGCCGCTGGGCAGTTGGTGTTCGACCATGCGCCGGCCCTGGTCATAGGCAAAGCGCCGTTGCACCTGGCCGCTGGCGTCGCGGACTTCGGCCAAGTCGCCATTGCTGTCATAGGCATAGCTGACCAGCAGCTCGTTCGACTCGTCGCTGTACCATCGCTCGATATGGCTGACCCGGGCTGGCCATTGGCTGCTGTAAACCAACTGCACCTGGACCAAATCTAAGGTATCGCGCAGCCTGAGCAAGCGGCCGTTGGTGTCGTAATCCAGGTAGAGGCGGTTGTCGTTGCGATCCCCCAGTTGCGCCAGGCGCAGGCGCTGCGGATTGTTCGGGGTGGGCTGGAACAGGCGATAGAGACCGTCGACGCTTTCGATCAGCAGCTCGCCATTGTGCGCGCGACGCACGCTGAGGCCTTCGCCGGCGCTGAACACGGCATCACCACGAGGGATATGGCCCATGTCGACGACCCGTGCCTGTTCGTCGGTGAACAGCAGGTGCTCGCCGCCTTCAGGATGCGCTTCGATAGCGACGAAGACTTCGTAATCGACGCTCCAGCCAGCACCGAACAGGCCGTCGCGGCGTTCATCCCGGCTGTTGTAGTAGCGCTGCCAGTCCAACGGGATCAAGCCCGGAAGGCTGAAATCAAGCTCGGCTTCGCCGCTCAACAGTTTGGCGCCAGTGGAGCTGTGGACCGGGTTGGGTGAGCCGGCGATGGCGCTGGTGATCGCGCCGGTAACCTGGCTGGTCACGGCGCTGCCGATGCCGCCAATCAGCATGCAGCCGAACTTGCTGTAGAACTTGCCGCCGCGCCCGCGCAGCATCATCAAGGCGGTAATCGCCAGGCCGATGCCCGGGGTCTTGCCGCTGCGAATCTCGCGGACCACGATCGAGTCGCCGCCGATGCGCACATTATCGGAGACCAGCCCGGCGTCGACGATCACCGCCTCGCAGGTGCTGCGATCGCCGCTGCGACAGGCCGGGTGACCGTTGATGGTGACCTTGCTCGAGCCTTCGGCCAGGTACTGCGGCGGCATCGGCGGATGCTTGCTGCAGAGGATCTTGTCGTCGTCGGCAGGCTCGGTGTTCGACGCCGGGCTGGCGACCGTAGGCCGCCACATCTGCGAGAAAAAGCCCTTGGCCATGTCGAGGAAGCTTTCTTCCTCCTCCTCGGCCGGCGGCTGAGCCGCGTCGCTGCCGGCGGGCGCAGCGGCGGCAACGATGACGCCGGCTGCGCGTGCGGCCGGTTTGCCATTGGTGTGGGTATTCTTCGAGCCGGTGAGGATGTTGGCTTGCACCGAGGGCGGGAACAGGCAGTTGCCGATGCCCTCGCATAAACTGCTCAAGCCCTTGTCGGCCCCGGTCTTGCTCATGACCACGCCGACCACGATGCCCACCACCGCGCCGAGCACGAAGCAGCCGAGGCCGCCGGTGACCACGGTCAGGCCCAACGCCGCGGTGACCGCCGCAGTGGCCAGCATGCCGATGGCGACGTTGGCGGCCACTTCCAGCACGCCACTGACGATGTCGGCCATCATCGAGGTGTGCATCAGCGCATCACCCTCGCGGGCGGCCCACAGGGCGTCAGACATTATTGACCGGCAACGGCATGGCTGCAGGGCACTTGAACCTGGTCATGCTTGATTTCCATATCGAGCGCTTGAGGTATCGGAATCTGCTGGATGATCGCCCGAGCGTCAACCCCGAGGGTGATGCAAAGCGTGTAGTTCCTGCAGCCTGGCCTTGGCCACATGGGTGTAGATCTGCGTGGTGGATAGGTCGCTGTGGCCCAGCAGCATCTGCACCACGCGCAGGTCGGCGCCATGGTTGAGCAAGTGCGTGGCAAAGGCGTGGCGCAGGGTGTGCGGCGACAGCGGCTTGTCGATGCCGGCCACCCGCGCGTGGTGCTTGATGCGGTGCCAGAAGGTCTGGCGGGTCATCTGCTCGCCGCGCTGGCTGGGGAACAGAACATCGCTGGGGCGCCCGCCCAGCAGCTCGGCGCGACCATCGCGCAGGTAGCGCTCGATCCACACCACCGCCTCCTCGCCCATCGGCACCAGGCGCTCCTTGCTGCCCTTGCCCATGACCCGCAGCACGCCCTGGCGCAGGTTTACCTGGTCCAGGGTCAGGCTGACCAGCTCGGTCACCCGCAAACCGCAGGCATACAGCACTTCGAGCATGGCCCGATCGCGCTGGCCAATCGCCTCACCGCGATCCGGCGCCTGCAGCAAGGCTTCGACATCGGCCTCCGACAGCGACTTGGGCAGTGGCCGGCCCAGCTGCGGCATGTCCACCTGCAAGGTCGGATCGACGGCAATCAACCGCTCGCGCAGCAGGTAACGGAAAAAGCCGCGCACCCCGGACAGGAAGCGCGCGGTGGAACGAGGCTTGTAGCCTTGGTCGAAGCGCCAGGCCAGGTGATCGAGGATCAGTTCGCGGCCGGCATCGGGCAACAGCACGTGCTTTTCCTGCAACCAGCCGTTGAACAAGGCCAGGTCACTGCGGTAGGACGCGCGGGTGTTGTCGGAAAGCCCCTTTTCCAGCCACAAGGCATCGAGGAACTGGTCGATCAGCGGGTGGTCCAGTGCAGGCATGAAAACTCGGTGGCAAACGACGAAATGACGCTTAGTCTTTCACAACATGGCATGCAGAGGGAGCCCGCATGAACGAACAGCAGATTCTTTTGAGCGTCGGTGGCATTGGCGCGGCCGCCCTGCTCTGCCAATGGCTGGCCTGGCGCCTGAAACTGCCGGCGATCCTGTTCCTACTGCTGTGCGGCATCCTCGCCGGGCCGGTGCTGGGCTGGCTGCAACCGCAGGCATTGTTCGGCCCGTTACTGATGCCACTGGTATCGCTGGCGGTGGCGTTGATCCTGTTCGAAGGCAGCCTCACCCTGCACCTGTCGCAATGGCGCGAAATCGGCAGCGTGGTGCATCGCCTGGTCACCGTCGGCGCGCTGAGCACCTGGCTGGTGATCGCCCTGGCCACCCACTGGCTGCTGGGCTTCGACTGGCCCCTGGCGATCCTGTTCGGCACCTTGACCCTGGTCACCGGCCCCACGGTGATCATCCCCATGCTGCGGGTGGTGCGACCGAAGGCGACGATCGCCAATATCCTGCGCTGGGAAGGCATCGTCATCGACCCGATCGGCGCGCTGCTGGCGGTGGTGGTCTACAGCTTCATCATCGCCAGCGCCGCCGGCGAAGGCCTGAGCCACAGCCTGGCGACCTTCGCCGGGGTGATTTTCTGCGGCAGCGCGCTCGGCGTCGCCGGAGGCTGGCTGCTCGGGCAGATCATGCGCGAGCAATGGCTGCCGGAGTATCTGCACAACCTGGCGTCGCTGGCCGCAGTGCTGGGCATCTTCATCGCCGCCAACCAGATCGTCCATGAGTCGGGCCTGTTGGCGGTGACGGTCATGGGCATGTGGCTGGCCAACATGCCCGGCGTGGATGTGCGGCAGATCCTGCACTTCAAGGAGAACCTCAGCGTGCTGCTGATCTCCGGCCTGTTCATCCTTCTGGCGGCGCGGCTCGACCTGCAGGCCCTGCTCGCCTTGGGCCCAGCGGTGCTGGCACTGCTGCTGGTGATCCAGTTGCTGGCCAGGCCGCTGAACGTGTTGCTGTCGACCCTGGGCTCGCCGCTGAGTTGGCGGGAACGTGCGCTGCTGGCCTGGATCGCGCCGCGGGGCATCGTCGCCGCGGCGGTTTCGGCCATCTTCGCCATTCGCCTGGACCAGGCCGGGCATGAGGGCGCACTGCTACTGGTGCCACTGACCTTTGCCGTGATCATCGGCACCGTGGTCCTGCAAAGCGCCACCGCACGCCCCTTGGCGCGCCTGCTGAAGGTGGCGGAACCGGCACCGAGCGGGTTTCTCCTGGTCGGCGCCAACCCGCCCGCACGTGCCATCGCCAAGGCCCTGCAACAACTGGGCTGCCGGGTGCTGCTGACCGATTCGAGCTGGGAGAACATCCGCGCCGCTCGCATGGACAACTTGCCGACCTACTTCGGCAACCCTGCGTCGCAGCATGCCGACGCTCACCTCGACCTGGTCGGGCTGGGCCATCTGCTGGGGCTGTCACCGGCAGGCGAACTCAATGCCCTGGCCTGTGCACGCTTTCGTCATGACTTCGGCCACGCCCGGCTTTTCGTGCTGGCCAGCGGCCTGGAGAAACAGCGCAGCGACAAGCATCGGGCCAGCGAGGAGCATCGCGGGCAATTGCTCGGGTCGAGCGCGATGACCTATGGGCAGCTGGCCAAACTGCTGCATCAGGGTGCCGAGCTGTACAGCACCACGCTGACCGAGGCCTTCGGCTGGGGCGACTACCAGCAGTTGCATGGCCCACGGGCGACGCTGCTGTTCGCCCGCGACGGGCAAGGCTGGGTACATGTGGCCAGCCCGGACAACCCGCTCAAGCCACAGCCGGGGTGGACACTGGTGGCGCTGGTGGAGCCGGAGCTGACCGAGCAGCCTGTGGCGCATTGAATCATACGGGATCGGCAATCAGGCCAAAGGCAGCACCGGCACCGGGCGCTTGTCCTCATCGATGGCGACGAAGCTGAACACGCCATGGATCGCCCGCTCGCGCCCATCGAGGTACATGTTCTCGACGAACACATCCACCTGCACCTGCAGGCTGGTGTTGCCGACCTTGATCACCGTCCCCACCAGCTCGACGATCGAGCCTGCCGGAATCGGGTGCTTGAAATCGATGCGGTCGGTGGACACGGTCACCAGCGGCAGCCGGCAGAAACGGGTGGCGGCGATGAACGACACTTCGTCCATCCACGCCAGCGCCGTGCCGCCGAACAGGGTGTTGTGGTGGTTGGTGGTGTTGGGGAACACCGCCTTGGTCACGCGGGTCACCGACAGTTCGGTGCGGCGCTGGATTTCCTGGTCTCGGGTTGTCATCTCGGAGTCACATCGCAAAGGCAAGATTCAAGACGCAAAAAAGCAGCCCGAAGGCTGCTTTTTCTCGCACGGGGGCCTAGGCCACCGGACAAACTGCACTCAGGACAGTTTTTCCTTGATGCGAGCTGCTTTACCGGACAGGTCACGCAGGTAGTACAGCTTGGCTTTACGCACGTCACCACGACGTTTCACGGCCAGGCTGTCGATCTGCGGGCTGTAGGTCTGGAAGGTACGCTCTACGCCAACGCCGCTGGAGATCTTGCGCACGGTGAAGGCGCTGTTCAGACCGCGGTTACGCTTGGCGATAACGACGCCTTCGAACGCCTGCAGACGCGAGCGGTCGCCTTCCTTCACTTTGACCTGGACGACAATGGTGTCGCCTGGTGCGAAGGTCGGGATCTCTTTGCTCATCTGCTCGGCTTCGAGCTGCTGGATGATCTTGTTGGTCATGCTGTGCTCCTAAGATGGATAACGCGATCCACCATCGATACGTTTAACTATCGTCCCGCTCGCGGAGGTATTCCTCGAGCAGCTTCTTCTCTTCTCCAGAAAGCGAGCGACTTTCCAGAAGATCGGCGCGTCGTTCGAAGGTCCTACCAAGGGACTGCTTCATCCGCCATCGCCGGATATGTGCATGGTTGCCACTAAGCAACACGTCGGGTACACGCTGATCCGCATACACCTCGGGTCGGGTGTAATGCGGGCAATCCAGCAGACCGTCGGTGAAAGAATCTTCCTCCGCCGAGTCCACATGCCCTAAAGCTCCGGGCAGCAGCCGCGTAACCGCATCGATCAGTACCATGGCCGGCAGCTCGCCACCGGAAAGCACATAGTCGCCAATCGACCACTCCTCATCGACATGAGCCTCGATAAAGCGCTCGTCGATGCCTTCATAACGGCCGGCGATCAGGATCAACGATTCCTGTTCGGCCAAGCCTTTGACCGCCTGCTGGTTCAGCTTGCGGCCTTGTGGCGAAAGGTAGATCACCTTTGCCGCAGCTCCGGTCGCCTGCCTGGCGCTAACCAGGGCGTCTTCCAGAGGCTTGATCTTCATCACCATGCCCGGACCACCGCCAAACGGCCGATCATCCACGGTGTGGTGGCGATCTGTGGTGTAGTCCCGCGGGTTCCAGCAGGTCACTTGCAACAACCCCTGTTTCACCGCACGGCTGGTAATGCCGTACTCCGTGATGGCCGAAAACATCTCGGGGAACAACGTGATGACTTCTACGCGAAGGCTACCCATCGTCTAGAAATCCGCGTCCCATTCGACTCGCATCACACCGGCCTGCAGGTCGATTGCCAGCACGCATTGCTCCGTATAGGGCAACAGACGCTCGCGATCATCCAGGCTGCCTGTGCAAGGCTTGACCACCATTACATCGTTCGCACCGGTCTCCAACAGGTGATCGATCGTGCCGAACAACTGTTCGTCCTGATTGATGACCTTCAGGCCTTCCAACTGGTACCAGTAGTACTCGTCGGCTGCCAGGTTGGGCAAAAGGCTCCGCGCAATGCAGATCTCGTAACCGCTCAGAAGACGGGCTTCGTCACGATCCTCGAGGCCTTTCAATTTCACGACCAGGCCCTTTTGGGAGCCACGACCGCTGACCAGCTCGACCTGCTTTACCTTGCCTTCGTGCCGAAGCGTCCAGCGCGGATAATCCAACAGGTTTTCAATCGGATCGGTAAAGGAATACACCTTCACCTCGCCGCGAACGCCGTGAACCGAAAAAATCTTGCCAACGACGATGAGGTCATCAGCCTTTTCTGGCGTCGCGTTCATACTGCTCAGGCTGCAGCCTTGGCAGCTTCCTTCAGCAGCTGAGCAACGCGCTCAGACGGCTGTGCGCCCTGGCTCAGCCAGTAGGTGACGCGCTCTTGGTTGACCGACAGCTTGACTTCGGCGCCCGATGCGATCGGGTTGAAGAAGCCAACGCGCTCAACGAAACGGCCGTCACGGGCGTTACGCGAGTTGGTCACGGTCAGGTGGTAGAATGGGCGCTTTTTCGAGCCGCCACGGGCCAGACGAATGGTTACCATGTGAACATCGTTCCTATAGTCGGTGCTGCAAAACTGAATGCCCAATGGGCACACGGGTGCCCAAAAGGCCGCATATTCTCGGGGAATACACGGACATTTGCAAATGCCTTTTTCGGCGAGCGCTTGACCCACCGTTCAGATCTGCCGGTTAAGCCGCCATTTGGCGGCGCTGTTCCCGCCGAAGCGGGGGCTGGGCGGCTGTCTTCATATAAAGACAGCCGCCCGGATTCGCTTACATCTTGGGCATGCCGCCACCCGGCAGCATCCCGCCGAGGCCGCGCATCATCTTGGCCATGCCGCCCTTGGCGGAGAATTTCTTCATCATCTTCTGCATCTGCTTGTGCTGCTTGATCAGCCGGCCGATGTCCTGCACCTGGGTGCCGGAACCGAGGGCGATGCGGCGCTTGCGCGAACCGCTGATCAGGTCAGGGTCGCGACGTTCGGCAGGGGTCATGGAATTGATGATCGCTTCCATCTGCTTGAACTGCTTCTCGGCCGCGCCCTGGGCATTGCCCATCTGCGACAGGTTGACGCCACCGATGCTCGGCAGTTTGTCCATGAGGCCACCAAGGCCGCCCATGTTCTTCATCTGTTGCAGTTGATCGCGGAAGTCTTCGAGGTCGAAGCCCTTGCCCTTCTTCAACTTCTTGGCCAGCTTGTCGGCCTTTTCCTTGTCGATGTTCTGCTCGGCCTGCTCGATCAGGCTGAGCACGTCACCCATGCCGAGGATGCGCGAAGCGATCCGGTCGGGGTGGAACGGTTCGAGGGCTTCGGTCTTCTCGCCCATGCCGATGAACTTGATCGGCTTGCCGGTAATGGCGCGCACCGACAGGGCGGCACCGCCACGGGCGTCACCGTCGACCTTGGTCAGCACCACGCCGGTCAGCGGCAGCGCATCGCCGAAGGCCTTGGCCGTGTTGGCGGCGTCCTGGCCGGTCATGGCGTCGACCACGAACAGGGTTTCGATCGGCTTGACCGCGGCGTGCAGGGCCTTGATCTCGTCCATCATGTCGGCGTCGACGTGCAGACGACCCGCGGTATCGACGATCACCACGTCGATGAACTTGAGCTTGGCTTCGCGGATTGCCGCTTCGGCGATGGCCACCGGCTTCTGGCTGATGTCGGACGGGAAGAAGGTCACGCCGATATCATTGGCCAGCGTCTCGAGCTGCTTGATCGCCGCCGGACGGTAGACGTCGGCCGACACCACCATCACGCTCTTCTTCTTGCGCTCTTTCAGATGACGCGCCAGCTTGCCGGCGGTGGTGGTCTTACCCGCACCTTGCAGACCGGCCATCAGCACCACGGCCGGCGGGGCGGCGTTGAGGGTCAGCTCTTCGTTGGCCGCGCCCATCAGGCTTTCCAGCTCGGCCTGGACGATCTTCACAAACGCCTGGCCCGGGGTCAGGCTGCGCGACACTTCGGTGCCGACCGCACGCTCCTTGATGCTGTTGACGAAATCCTTGACCACCGGCAGGGCGACGTCGGCCTCGAGCAGGGCCATGCGCACTTCGCGCAGCGTGTCCTTGATGTTGTCTTCGGTCAGCTTGGCCTTGCCGGTGACATGGCGCAGCGTCTGTGACAGGCGGTCGGTCAGGTTTTCGAACATGGTGATCCTTTCAGGCCCAGTGAAGCCGAGGTTTTTCAGGCGCCCAGGTGGAAATGCACACGCACTGGGCACAACAAGGCGGCGATTATAGCGGAGACTGGGATAGACGCACACCTCGCGCTGGACCACCGGCCAAACAGGCAGCTCGTGCCAGGCTAATTCGTGGGAGCGGGCTTGCCCCGCGATTGATACGCAGTCTTCCTTGCCTGCTGCGTTCTATGCCAAACTCCGTCCCTTTAGGGCTTGCACGCCAGGACTTATGTTCTCTTCACCCAGCCTCATCCCCAACCTGCTCGCCGCCTTCCTTTATCTGGCCGCGACCGTCTACCAGGCCACCGGCCTGGCCCGTGGCGCCCGTGCCGACAAACGGCTGCTTGGCCTGCTCGGCACCCTGGCGGTCGTCGCCCAGGGCGGTGCCCTGTTCTTCCAGCTGATCACGCCCCTGGGCCTGAGCCTCGACTTCTTCAGCGCCGCCAGCCTGATCGCCGTGGCGGTGATCGGCCTGACCCTGCTCGCGTGCCTGAGCATTCCCGTGGAGAACCTGCTGGTGCTGCTGTTCCCGCTCGGCGCGGTGACCGCGCTGCTGGCCCAGTTCGCGCCACCCGGCACGGTGCCGCTGATCAACGAAGAGCCGGGCATCCTCGCCCATATCCTCTTGTCGATCCTGGCCTACGGCCTGTTCACCATCGCCGTGTTCCAGGCCCTGCTGCTGTTGCTGCAGGACCACCAGCTCAAGCACAAGCACCCGTCCGGGCTGATCCGCAACTTCCCGCCGCTGCAGACCATGGAAAGCCTGCTGTTCGGCTTCCTCTGGGCCGGCTGGGGGCTGCTGTCGCTGTCGCTGATATCCGGCTGGCTGTTCCTCGACAACCTGTTCGCCCAGCACCTGGTGCACAAGACGCTGCTGGCCTGTGTCGCCTGGATTGTCTTCAGCGTGCTGCTGTGGGGCCGCACCCGCCTCGGCTGGCGTGGTCACAAGGCGATCCGCTGGACCCTGGCTGGCTTCTGCCTGCTGATGCTGGCCTACTTCGGCAGCAAGCTGGTCCGCGAATTCATCCTGCACATCTGACGGCCGCCCATGGACACTCTGCCGTACGCCCCGCTGCTCGGCATCATCGCACTGGCCCTGCTGTGGTCGGCACTGTTCACCGCGGTAGATTGCGCCCGCCAGCAGCTCAATGGCCACGGCGCCCCGACCCTGCCCGCCCAGGGCCTGGTGCTCGGCGCCAGCCTGGGCAAGTTGCTGGTACTGGGCCTGGCCTGCCTGATTGGCCAGCGCTACAGCGGTGAACACGGTTTCTGGCTGGCCGGCCTTGGCGCCAGCTTCGCCCTGCTGGTACTCGCCGACTACCTGCCGCGCCGCCTGGCACGCCGCAACCCGCAAGCCTTCCTGGACCTGGGCGGCAACCTGCTGAAATTGCCGCTGGCGCTGCTGCAGCCGCTGGGCTGCCTGCTCGACGGATGCGCCAAACTGATCCTGCGCCCGTTTCGCGTGCAACCCACCGCGGTGGCACTGCACCCGCAGCAAGGCGACGCATTCGACGCAGACGAACCTGCCGAGACCAGCCAGCACGGCCTGCTGGAGGGCCTGCAGGCGCTGGACAAGATCACCGTCAACGACATCCTGGTACCGCGCAACGAAGTAGACGGCATCAACCTCGACGATCCCATCGAGCAGATCATCGAGCAACTGATCATCAGCCGTCACACGCGCCTGCCGGTCTACCACAACGACATCAACCAGGTCGAAGCTGTCCTCAACACCAAGCTGATCAGCCACCTGCTGCCACGGGCAGAACTCACCCCGGAGAAGCTCCAGGCGGCCTGCTACGAACCCTACTTCGTGCCCGAAAGCACACCGCTGCAGATGCAACTGCTGAACTTCCACAAGCAGCAGCGGCGCATGGGCGTGGTGGTGGACGAGTATGGCGAGGTCCTGGGCATCGTTACCCTGGAAGACATTCTCGAAGAGATCGTCGGCGAGTTCGAGGACGAGCAGAGCCTGGACAACCCGCATGTCCACCCTCAGCCCGATGGCCGCTTCGTCATCGAAGGGACGGCTTCGCTGCGCGAGATCAACCGTACCCTGGGCTGGCACCTGCCCTGTGATGGCGGGCCGAAAACCCTGAACGGCCTGGTCACCGAAGCGCTTGAAAGCATTCCAGAAAGCGCTGTATGCCTGAAAATTGGCAGATATCGGCTGGAAATCCTAGAAACCGAGGATAATTGCGCGAGCAAGGTACTGGTCTGGACACTGGCTCGATAGTTATACTCGGCTCACGCTTACCCAGCCCTGCCGTCCCGCCCGCTACCCGCACCCGGCGCTCGACGGCCAGTCCGCCCCACTGACACGCCCCGCGGCCCTGCTCAGCACCCCGAGCAGCCACCGCTCACCGCCTATCCCCTGGGCTATCGTCAGTCGGCGACCAACAACAATACGCTCCGGCTCCCGTGTGCCCGCCACATGGGCCGTGCCCCATGGAGCATGACTGTCAGGGACCTTCGCATGACTACCAGCAGCACCTACGCCGAACCTGCCTCGGCTGCCCCGGTCAACTCGCCTGCCCGGGTGGCCACCGCCAGCTTCATCGGCACCGCCATCGAGTTCTACGATTTCTACGTCTACGCCACCGCCGCCGCGCTGGTGATCGGGCCGGTGTTCTTCCCGTCCGGTTCTGGCACCGCGCAAATGCTGGCGGCCTTCCTTACTTTCGGTATCGCCTTCCTCGCCCGGCCACTGGGGTCAGCGCTGTTCGGCCACTTCGGCGACCGCATCGGGCGCAAGTCGACGCTGGTCGCCTCGCTGCTGCTGATGGGCGTCTCGACCACCCTGATCGGCGTGTTGCCCGGGTATGACAGCATCGGCGTATGGGCACCGATCATTCTCTGTGTGCTGCGCTTCGGCCAGGGCCTGGGGCTGGGCGGTGAATGGGGCGGCGCGGCACTGCTGGCCACCGAAAATGCCCCTGAGGGCAAGCGCGCCTGGTTCGGCATGTTCCCGCAGTTGGGCCCGTCGATCGGCTTCCTTGCCGCCAACGGCCTGTTCCTCACCCTGGCCCTGGTCCTCAGCGACGAGCAGTTCCGCGAGTGGGGCTGGCGCATTCCGTTCCTGCTCAGCGCCGCACTGGTGCTGGTCGGGCTCTATGTGCGCCTGAAACTCGAGGAAAGCCCGGTGTTCGCCAAGGCCGTGGCCCGCCAGGAGCGGGTCAAGATGCCGGTGATCGAGCTGTTTTCCCAGTACTGGCTGCCGACCCTGCTGGGGGCAGCGGCGATGGTGGTGTGCTACGCGCTGTTCTACATCTCCACGGTGTTCTCGTTGAGCTATGGCGTATCCACGCTGGGCTACAGCCGCGAAACCTTCCTCGGCCTGCTGTGCTTCGCCGTGGTGTTCATGGCCCTGGCCACGCCCCTGTCGGCCTGGTTGAGCGACCGTTACGGGCGCAAGCCGGTGTTGATCGCCGGCGCGCTGCTGGCCATCGCCTCGGGCTTTGCCATGGAACCACTGCTGACCTCGGGCTCGACCACCGGGGTGGCGTTGTTCCTGAGCCTCGAGCTGTTCCTGATGGGGGTGACCTTCGCCCCGATGGGCGCGTTGCTGCCGGAGCTGTTCCCGACCCATGTGCGCTACACCGGCGCCTCGGCGGCCTACAACCTGGGCGGCATCGTCGGCGCCTCGGCGGCACCGTTCTTTGCCCAGAAGCTGGTGAGCATGGGGGGCTTGAGCTGGGTGGGAGGTTATGTGTCGGCGGCGGCGCTGATCAGCCTGATTGCCGTGCTGTGTCTGAAAGAGACGCGTAATACCGAGCTTTGAATCAATCGCGGGGCAAGCCCGTTCCCACGCCAGACTGATACTGGCGTGGGAACGGGCTTGCCCCGCGATCGTTTCAGATCAGAACTCGACCTTGACCGCCTGCGAAGCCCGGGTCGCCTTGGCTCGTGCCGCCTCGACCGATTCGTCACGCGCCAGGCACACGCCCATGCGCCGGGTACCATTGATCTCCGGCTTGCCGAACAGGCGGATGGCGGTATCCGGCTCGCTCAGGGCCGCGCCCAGGTTGGCGAAGCTGGTCTGCTGCGACTGGCCTTCAGGCAGGATCACCGCCGACGCCGACGGGCCGAACTGGCGCACCACCGGGATCGGCAGGCCGAGGATGGCCCGCGCGTGCAGGGCGAACTGCGACAGGTCCTGGGAAATCAGGGTCACAAGGCCCGTGTCGTGCGGGCGTGGCGACACTTCGCTGAACCACACCTGGTCGCCCTTGACGAACAGTTCCACACCGAACAGGCCACGGCCGCCCAGCGCGTCGGTGACCGCCTGGGCCACGCGCTGCGACTCTGCCAATGCCTTCGGGCTCATGGCCTGGGGCTGCCACGACTCCTGGTAGTCGCCTTTCTCCTGGCGATGGCCGACCGGCGCGAGGAAGGTCGTGCCACCGACATGGCGTACGGTCAGCAGGGTGATTTCGTATTCGAAGTCGATGAAGCCTTCGATGATCACCCGCCCCTTGCCGGCACGGCCGCCTTCCTGGGCGTAGTCCCAGGCTTTCTGCAGGTCATCGGCGCCGCGCAGCAGGCTCTGGCCCTTGCCGGACGAGCTCATCACCGGCTTGACCACGCAGGGGTAGCCCAGGTCGGCCACCGCCTTGCTGTAATCCTCGAAGGTGTCGGCGAAATGGTACGGCGAGGTCGGCAGGTCGAGCTCTTCGGCAGCCAGGCGGCGAATGCCTTCGCGGTTCATGGTCAGCTGGGTGGCGCGGGCGGTGGGGACGACATTGAAACCTTCGCTTTCCAGCTCGACCAGCGTGGCGGTGGCAATGGCTTCGATCTCGGGAACGATGTAGTGCGGTTTTTCCGCCTCGATCACTGCGCGCAGGGCCACGCCGTCGAGCATGTTGATCACATGGCTGCGGTGCGCGACCTGCATCGCCGGCGCATTGGCGTAGCGGTCCACGGCGATCACTTCGACGCCCAGGCGCTGCAGCTCGATCACCACTTCCTTGCCCAGCTCGCCGCAGCCGCACAGCAGTACACGGGTCGCGGTGGGCGACAGTGGGGTTCCGATACGGGTCATTTCAGGTCCTCGAAGGCGTCCGGGGCCGCGCCACGCTGGCTGCCGCCCGCTGAAAAATGGACCGGTATTCTACATCAGGATGTGGCCACCGCGCGCCGTGCCCGCCAGGCCATAATCAACCACACCGCCGTGACCCCGGCGAACTTCGATGCCATCGCCGTGCCGATCACCGCAGGCGTCAAGGCACCGATCATGCCGAAGAAGATGAAGGTGTCCACCGGGATGCTCAGCGCCGAGCTCAGCCACAGGCGGTCGCGCAGGGGGCGCCGGGTAACGCTGAACACCAGCCAGTCGATCAGCTCGGAGACGAAGAACGCGGTAGCGCTGGCCAGGGCGATGGCAGGCTCGGAGGTGATATAGGACAGCACCAGCGCCACCAGCATGGCCAGCAACGCGCCATGGCCGTAGCGGGTCTGCACCATGTCGCGCAGGATGAACACCAACCCGCCCCAGGCGGACCAGATCACGTCCAGGTGCGGCGCACTGGAGAAGGCGAAGTTGATCAGCACCACGCTGCTGATGTAGGCGATGAGATAGAACATGGTCTGCGTTTTCGGAGGGCCAGCCGCACAGATTAGCGCCGGCACCATCGCGGGACAAGCCCGCGCCACGGGCATCGGCTCTACAGACCGATGATCAGCCCCGCCGCCACCGCCCGCTCATGGCAGCGCTGCAACACCACGCGCCGCTCGGCATTGTCCATGCGCCCCCAGCGCGTGATCTCGCTCACCGTGCGCTGGCACCCGGTGCAGATATCCTGCTCGTCCAGCGCGCAGACATTGACACAGGGCGAGGCCACGGGCCGCTCGTCACTCATCGTCGCTCACCAGATCACGGGCATAGCGCTGGGCATTGTGTACATAATGGGCGGCGCTGGCCTCGAGCATGCGTTTCTGCTGCTCGGTCAACTCGCGCACCACCTTGCCCGGCGAGCCCATCACCAGCGAGCCATCGGGGATTTCCTTGCCCTCGGGGATCAAGGCGTTGGCGCCGATGATGCAGTGCTTGCCGATACGCGCCCCGTTGAGGATCACCGCGTTGATGCCAACCAGGCTGTAGTCGCCGACCGTGCAGCCATGCAACATGGCGTTGTGGCCGATGGTCACCCCGCGACCAAGGGTCAGCGGCGAGCCCATGTCGGTGTGCATCACCGTGCCGTCCTGGACATTGCTGTCCTCGCCGATGTCGATCAGCTCGTTGTCGCCGCGCAGTACCGCGCCGAACCATACGCTGGCCCGGGCCTGCAGACGCACCTTGCCGATCAGCGTGGCAGTGGGCGCGGCCCAGCTCTCGGGATGGGTTTCGACGCGCAGGTCGCCCAGGCGGTATTTCATGTGTCGCTCCTCACGGTTGAACGCCAGTGGCGGGGTGTGCCCCGCTCAATTTTCGATGAAACGCTCGGGGGGCTGGTGCAGGCTGATGCCAGCGTCGAACAGCAGGTTGACCAGTTCGACGATCATGATCGCCGAGAGCCCCCAGATCTTGTAGTCGCCGTAGCGGTAGCTGGGCACGTACCAGCTGCGGCCCTGGTAGTCGATGCGGTGGGTGTGCTCGCGGGGGTCCTGGCGGAAGAACTCCAGCGGCACACTGAACACGGCGGCGATTTCCGCATCGTTGGCACGATACTCGACATAGTCCGGGATCAAACCGACGAACGGCGTCACCTTCAGGCCATGCAGCGAGATCAGCGGGCTGAGCGGGCCGATGACCTCGACCAGCCCGGGTGGCAGGCCGATTTCCTCCTCGGCTTCGCGCAGGGCCGTGAACACCAGGTCTGGGTCCTCCGGGTCGCGCCGCCCGCCCGGGAAGGCGACTTCACCGCCGTGGGTGGACAGGCCCTTGGCGCGCAGGGTCAGCACCAGCTCCGGCTCCTCGCTGCGGGTAATGGGCAGCAGCACCGCCGCTTCGGGGAAACGGCGATCCGTCTCCGGTGACGCGGGGGTATGGTTGCTCATTCGGCGAAGAAGCTCGTCCAGCATTACGCACTCTCGTGTCCAAGGCCTGCCCTGCATGATGCACCAAAGCCGCGAGGCACCCAAGCCCCGCCCGCAGGCCGCTTGCGGTAAGCGGGCCGGGCGCGCCAAGATAGCCCGACCCCACTGGAATGAATGAAAGCATGAAATTCTGCAGCGCGTGCGGCCAACCGGTCACCCAGCGGATCCCCGAAGGCGACAGCCGCCTGCGGTATGTCTGCGATCATTGCCAGACGATCCACTACCAGAACCCCAATATCGTCGCCGGGGTGCTGCCAACCTGGGGCTCCCAGGTGCTGCTGTGCCGCCGGGCGATAGAACCGCGCCGAGGATTCTGGACGCTGCCCGCCGGTTTCATGGAAAACGGCGAGACCCTCGATGCCGCCGCCCGTCGCGAAACCGTCGAGGAGGCATGCGCGCGGGTCGGCGAAACCAGCCTGTACCAATTGTTCGACCTGCCGCACATCAACCAGGTGCACGTGTTCTTCCGCGCCGAACTGGCCGATCTGGACTTCGCCGTGGGTATCGAGAGCCTCGAGGTACGCTTGTTCGAAGAACACGAGATCCCCTGGCGCGAGCTGGCTTTCCGCACCGTCACACGCACACTAGAATGCTATTATCGCGACCGCGTCAGGCAGCACTATCCGATTGGCCATGAATACCTGCCGCCGATGAACGTCACGTCGTCCACCACCTAGTTTTCAGGGATACGGTTTCATGCGCTGGCTGCTTGCCCTCCTCTGTTTCAGTGTCGCCTCGGTGTCGCAAGCCGCCTTCACCGAGACCATCATCCGCAAGACGCCGTCGGCCGCGCCGTCGCCGGTCCAGCCCGCCACTACCGGCGTCCAGCAGGAGCGGCTGATCGACAAGGTGCTGGTGATCAAGTCCGAGCGCCGGCTGCAACTGATCAGCCGTGGCGAACCGCTCAAGACCTACCGCATCTCCCTGGGCAAGCAACCCAAGGGGGCCAAGGCCCGCGAAGGCGACAAGAAAACCCCGGAAGGCCTGTACTGGCTGGATTGGCGCAAAGTCAGCGACCGCTACAACCTGGCCATGCACATCTCCTACCCGAATATCACCGATGCCGCCAAGGCTCGCAGCGAAGGCGTTGCCGCTGGCAGCATGATCATGATCCACGGCACGCCGATCAACGAGGAGTACCCCGAGTGGTACTTCCATACCCTGGACTGGACCGAGGGCTGCATCGCCATGCGCAACGATGACATGCGCGAGGTGTGGAGCATGGTGAAGGATGGCACGCTGATCGAAATCCGCCCCTGAGCGCTCACCGCGTGGACCGGGCCGGGCCCGCCATGCATGCACTAGCCTTGCAGCACCTGGACTACCAACGCGCATTGCTTACCAGCGATCGCCCGCGCAACTCGCTGGAGCAAGGCTTCTGGGTCGCGCAATGGTCCCTCGCCCTCTGACCGGCATGCGGGCTACCACCTGAGCCAGCGCTGCCCGACCCTGTCCTCAGGACCCAGCCATTGCACGCCGCGCAGCACCGGCGTCAAACCCGCATCGGGCTGCAACACGAAATCGACCTGCGCTTGCCGGGCCGCCAGGTCGGCCTCCAGGCTCATCTGGTGCTGGCCTTGGCGAACCAGGCCAGCGCTCAACCGCCAGCCCTGACGGCAGTCCATTGCCAGCGAGCCCTGCCCCAGCACCAGCGACCAAGGCGTGTTCAAAGCCAGGTCGGCGACGGTGATGCTGCCTGCGGCGGCCCGACAATGTTGCCCCGAGCCTTGCAGCTTGATGCTGCCCTGCCATTGCCCGGCCAGCCGATAGTCACCGAAGACGCTTGGCTGTGCGCCCAGTGCCTGGAGGTCGGCCTGCCAACGCCACGGCCAACCGCTCAGGCGGCCTTGCCAGCCCTGCCCCTGGAAGCCCAGGCGCACCTGTAGCTCGCGCTGCCATGGACGCCATGTCCATTGCACGGGCCCCACCGGTCCCAGCCGGGCAAACTGCCCTTGCCACAGGCTGCCGTTCACCCCCTCCGCCGGTAACCCGAACCCCGCCACCAGCCAACGCGCCGGCAGTTCGGCCACCAGGGTCAGGCAGAACACCAGGCCCAGCCAAAGGTACGCCCGCCGCCTCATGGTCGAAGCCGCACAGTGAAACGCAGCCCCTCGGTATCTCGCTCCAGCCCCCATTGCAACGGCTGCGCGCCGTCATCGCGCAGGGCCTGCAACCAGCCCTGCAGGGCTTGCGCATCAACCACCTTGCCGCGCAGCAGCCAGCCTTGATCCTCGGACTGCACCTCGGCCAATTCGATATGCCGGGCCTGGGCCGATTGGTGCAACGCTTCGAGAGTCAGCGCAGGCTGGCCTGGCTGTGCCGCGAGCGATTCGGCCAGTGCCTGCCATTGCCGCTGTTCCTGCCAGAAGGCCACGCCCTCACGTAGCGCCAGCAACACCAGCAACAGCGCGACGACACCCCAGGCCAGCGATAGCCGATGCTGTCGCATCCACTCACGGCTCATGCGGCGCTCCCCAGGTCGAACACCACGCGGCGTGCTTCGTCTTCCACCTGGACCTGCACGCCGGCTGCCGTGGCCATCTCCTGCCAGGGTGCCACTGTCCCCTCTCCGACCAGCTCAAGGTACCAACGCTGACCATCAAAGCGCACCACTTGCAGGTGCCAGCCGGGATGATCGTTCAACCACCCATGGACCTGCGCCTGCAACACCTCGAGTTGGCGCAGGCGCACCTGGCTTTCACGCGCCTCGTCCTGCAGTTGCGTCAACACCCGCGCAGCCTGGCGAGGCGTCGGCTGGATGCCGGTCACGGCCTGCACCTGGGCACGATAGAGCTGGGCCTGGCGCCACTGTTGCGCGCTCCACAGCCCGCTCCACGCCAACACCAACGCCAGGCAGGCGATTGCCAGGCGCGTCTGCCCTTTTGCCAGGCGCAGGCCTTGGCGGGGGCGACGGGCTTCGAACAAGCCAGGCAAGCCATCGAGCGGGGCCAGCACATCGGGCCAGTCGCCGTCGATGCCCTCGACCTCGCCAGGCAGCCAGGCGAGCGCGGGAGGCTGGCCAAGGCCCTGCGGCCAGGCCAGCCAGTGGGTCTGGCCCTTGTACAGGCTCATCGCTCCTCGGCGCCAATGCCAAGCCGCTTCTGCTGCACAATCGGGCAACAACTGGAACTCGGCCCAGCAACGTTCCACGGTCAGCCCCCAGCCGGCGCACTGCTCCCGCCATTCGTCGAGCCTGCCCCGCGCCACCACCAGCAGGCGCAACTGCCCTGCATGGCGCCCGATACAAGCACACAGCACATCATCGTCGCCCTGCAGCAAGCGATCCTCGAGCAGCAAGGGCCATTCCTCGCGTTTCAGCCCAGGCGGCGCGGGCAGCTGGAAATGACTGCAATGTTCACCGGGGACGATCAGGGCAACCCGCGCCCCGAGCCCCGCCGGAGGTTCGCCCTGCCCCTGGCGCAGTGGACGGCCTTGGCTGACCAACAGCCAATCCCAGACCTCACCGGGGCGCAGCAGCAGCCAGGGTTGTGCCGGCGCCCGCCGGCGCCATTCAAGCTTCATGCGCGCCCCCAGGGCAGAACGAAGGTACAGGTATAAGGTGCTCCATCACGCACTAGCTCCACGCGCACGCCCCTACCGGGGTGCGCCGGTTGATCGGAAGGCCAGGCCAGCCAACGGCCGGCCTGGTGGTAGAGAACATTCATCACGCTGACCCGCTCCAGCCGTTCACGTAGCACCCAAACCGGTGCCGCGGCGGCATACAGGTCGGCCGAGGTTTCCAGCAGCAGCCGTTGTTCACGCGGCTCGAAGCGCAGGCGCTGGCGCTGCAGGCGCGATCCCCCTTCGGCCTGCGGCCAGGCGGCGGCGGCCACCCACAGCAGTTGCTGGCGGTCGGGCTGCCAGTCGAGCCAGCGCGCCGCCAACGGCAAACGCTGCTCGTACAGGCGGCGCAGCACCGGGCTGTCGAAGCGCCGCTCCAAGGCCAGGCAAAAATCCACTACGCCGGTTTCGCTCACCTGTTCATCGAGCCGCTCGCGCACCTTCAGCCAGCCGTTGACCAGCGCCGACAGCATCACCCCGAGCAAGGCCGTGAGGGCCAGGGCCACCAGCAGTTCGATCAGGGTCATGCCCGCCTGGCGCCGTTTCATGGCCGCTCCAGAAACACAGTGAACTGCCCCAGCGGCAGGCGCTGGTCACGATCGGCATGCAACAGCAGTTCGCCACGGCGCAGGTCGCGCACACCGGTGCGGCGCAACTGCAACTGCCAATGACAGGCCTGCCCGCCCTGCACCAGCACGCCGTTGTCCTGGTTGGTCGCCGGCCAATACTGCTCGACCACGAAACGTGCCTGCACCTCACGGGCGCACAGCAGGCCCAGGCGATGCTGCTGCACGGTGTCCTGCACCGCCAGGCGTTGGCGCAGGACCTGGCTGGTGATCACCGCGAGGACGGCGGCGATGCCCAGGGCCACGCTCACCTCCAACAGGGTGAAGCCGCGTTGCCGGTGCTTCATGGCATCGCGCTCACGCGCAACTGCCCGCCGCGGTCCCAGTCCCAGCGCTGACCGCCCTCGGCCCAGCGCCAGCGCACAGTGCCCGGACGTGACCAGCCATCGGGGGTGAACAGCAGCGCTGGCGCCTGGCTGACGGGCCAGTCCGGCCGCAAGCCCTTGGGCCAATCACCCAGTGCCACGCTTTCCACCTGCCAGTGCTCGCCTTGCCGACGGACGAACTCGGGGCGTTGACCGTTCCAGCGCAGCCCACGCAACTGCCCGGCATGGCGCGCCAGGTCGGCCTGGGCCACGGTGGCCCAGGCCAGGCGATCGAGCGTCTGGTCGATGCTGCTTCTGCCGCTGTCGAGCCAGGCCACGGCCAGGCTGGTCATCAAGGCGGCAATGGCCAGCACCACCAGCAATTCGAGCAGGCTGAAACCGCGCTGGAGGGAGTGAGCCATAGGCTTGATCAACTTAAAGCGCCCAGTTGCCCAGGTCGGCATCCAGCCCTTCGCCACCCGGCACGCCATCGGCGCCCAGCGAATAGACATCAACCCGGCCGTGCTCGCCGGGCATGCGGTACTGGTACGGGGTGCCCCATGGGTCTTCCGGCAGGCGGCGGATATAGCCGTCACTGCGCCAACTGCGCGGCAGCGGCTCCTGGGTCGGCTTCTTCGCCAGCGCCGCCAGGCCCTGTTCGGTGCTGGGGAAGCGCAGGTTGTCCAGGCGGTACATGTCCAGCGCCTGTTCCAGGGTCGCGAGGTCGGCCATGACTTTCTGCTTCATGGCCTTGTCCTGGTTGCCCAGCACGCTGGGCGCGACCACGGCGATCAGCAGCCCGATGATGAAGATCACCACCATGATTTCCATCAGCGTGAAGCCCCGCTGGCGGTTACGTCGTTGCTGCATCGAAGTTCTCCTTGTCACAGTTGCAATCCCTGGTTGAGCTGCATGATCGGCAGCAGCACCGCCAGCACGATGAACAGCACCACGGCGCCCATCACCAGGATCATCAGCGGTTCAAACAGCGCCATGGCGGTGTCCACCTGGCGGGCGAAGCCGCGCTCCTGGTCGTCGGCCACCCGTTCGAGCATGTCGGCCAGGGTGCCGCTGGCCTCGCCGCTGCCAACCATGTTCACCAGCAGCGGCGGAAATTCCCCGGCGTTGTCCAGCGCCCGGTGCAGGCTGGTGCCGCCCTGCACCTGCTGGCGCACCTGCTCCATGGCTGCGCGGATGCGCCGGTTGCCAACCGTCTCGGTGGCCACCTGCAAGGCTTCGAGCAGGGCCACGCCGCTGCCGCAGAGGATCGCCAGGCTGCGCGCCAGGCGTGCGCTCTCCAGCACTTGCAGCAGCGCACCGCTACGCGGCAGGCGCAGCAGCAGGTCGTCGCGGCGCAGGCACCAGTGCGGCTTGCGTAGCAGCCAGCCGCCCAACAGCGTGGCCAGGATCGCCAGTGCCAGCAGATAGGGGCCGGCCTGCACCAGCCCCTGGCTCAAGCCGATCAGTAGCGACGTGATCAAAGGCAGGCTCTGCCCGGAGTGGGCGAACTGCTCGGTGAGCTTGGGCACCACGAAGGTCATCAGGCCGACCACCACGGCCAGCGACACGCCCATCAGCACCGCCGGGTAGATCAGCGCGGTGCGTGCCTTGTGGCGCTGGCGCTGGACCTGTTCGAGATGGTCGGCCAGACGGCTCAGCACCTGGCCAAGGCGCCCGGAGCGCTCGCCGGACTCGACCAGCGCGCAATACAAACCAGTGAACGGCGCGCCCTGTCGCGCCAGGCTACGCGCCAGCCCCTGGCCCTCGGCGAGGGAACCGCGCAAGGCCACCAGCACCGCGTGCAAGGCCGGCTGGCGCAGTTGCCGCTCCAGTGTGGCCAGGGCATCGACCAGGGGGATGCCAGCGCCAACCAAGGTCGCCAATTGGCGGGTCAGCTCGCACAGTTGGGCGCGGGTCAGGCGCTGACGACGTGGCTGGGCGCTGTCGTGGCGTTGCAAGTGCCGGGTGAACAGCCCCTGCTCGCGCAGCAATTGGCGCGCATGGCGCTCGCTGTCGGCCTGCACGCTGGCCTTGTGCGCCTTGCCGGCAAGATCCACGGCCTGGTAGCGATAGGTCGGCATGCTCAGCCCTGCACCACGCGCAGCACTTCGGCCAGGCTGGTCTCGCCACGGGCCAGGCAATCGCGGGCCTCAGCCACCAGGCTCTGCCGGCGGCCATCCAGGTAGGCCTGCATGGCCAGTTCGCTCTCACCGTCGTAGAGCAAGGCAACCAGCCCGGCGTCCAGCTCGATGAATTCGTACAGCCCCAGCCGACCGACATAGCCGCTGCCCTGGCAGTGCTCGCAGCCAACCGGGTGAAAGCTTTCGCGCAGGCTGCCCAACTCTGGCCACAGTTCACGCTCGGCGCCTTGCAGCGGCTGCGCCACCGCGCAGGTGCACAGGCGCCGCACCAGGCGCTGGGCCAGCACGCCACGCAGGCACGAGGCAATCAGGAACGGCTCGATGCCCATGTCGCGCAGGCGGGTCACCGCGCCCACGGCGCTGTTGGTGTGCAGGGTCGACAGCACCAGGTGTCCGGTGAGACTGGCCTGCACGGCGATCTGCGCGGTCTCCTGGTCGCGGATCTCGCCCAGCATGATCACGTCCGGGTCCTGGCGCAGGATGGCGCGCAAGCCACTGGCGAAAGTCAGCCCGGCACGCGGGTTGATGGCGGTCTGGCCGATGCCGGCGATGGCGTACTCGACCGGGTCCTCGACGGTGAGGATATTGCGGCTGCCGTCATTCAGGCTGTTGAGGCTGGCGTACAGCGTGGTGGTCTTGCCCGAACCGGTGGGGCCGGTGGACAGCACGATGCCATTGGGCCGCGCCAGGCAACCGCGCAAGCCACGCAGCACTGCGGCAGGCATGCCCAGGTTGTCCAGCGCCAGCAGGCTGGCCTGCTTGTCGAGCACGCGCATCACCACCCGCTCGCCATGGATGCCGGGCAAGGTCGAGACACGCACATCCACCTCGCGCCCGGCGGCGCGCAGGGTAATGCGGCCATCCTGGGGCTGGCGCTTCTCGGCGATATCGAGCCGCGCCATGACCTTGATCCGCGACACCAGCATCGCCGACAACGCCCGTGGCGGACGCAGCACCTCGCGCAGGTGGCCGTCGATGCGCAGGCGCACCACCAGGCTCTGCTCGAAGGTCTCGATATGGATGTCAGAGGCGCGCAGGCGCAGGGCCTGGCCGAACAGGCCGTTGATCAGGCGGATCACCGGGGCTTCGTCATCGCTCTCCAGCAGGTCCTCGATGCGCGGCATCTCGCTCATCAGGCTGTCCAGGTCGACCTGCTCGCCGATGCCTTCGATCAGGGCCTGGTTCGCCGCCTCGCCGGCCTGGTAAAGCTGGCCGAGGCGCTCGTCGAAGCTCGCGCTGTCGAGCTGCTCGACGCCCACCGGCTGGCCATGCACACGCAGCAATTCCTGCAACTGGTCACTGTCGGCGTCGCCGCGCAGCCACAACTGCCAGCCGTTTTCAGCCGGTGCCATAGCCACCCCGCTCTGCCGCGCCAGGCGATAGGACAGCATCACCAGTCACCGCCTTCAAGGCGTGCCCGGCTGGAGGGGAACACCTGCAGCAACGGCAGGCCTTCAGCCAGGGCAGGCAGCTTGAGCGGAGTGTTCTGCTGCAGGCTCTGGTACTTCTGCTGGCTGATCCCGGCCAGGCTCTCGCCGTCACGCAGGATGCGCGGGCGGATGAACACCATCAGGTTCTGCTTGGTATTCTTGCTGGCGTCGGAGCGGAACAGCCGGCCCAGGTAGGGAATATCACCGAGCAGCGGCACGCGCTGGTTACTGGTGGCCATTTCGTCGCTGATCAGCCCGCCGAGGATCACCAGGCCGTTGTCCTCGACCATGACCTTGGTCTTGATCTCGCGCTTGTTGGTAATCACGTCGCTGGCGGCGCTGGAGTCGGCGATCGACGACACCTCCTGGACGATGTCCAGGCGCACGCTGTCGTCGATGCTGATCTGCGGCTTGATGCGCAGCTTCACCCCGACTTCCTTGCGCTCGATGGTCTGGTAGGGATTGGCGTTGTTCTGGGTAACGGAGCCGGTGACGAACGGCACCTCCTGGCCCACCAGGATCGACGCCTCGGCGTTGTCCAGGGTCAGCAGGGTCGGCGTCGACAGCAGGTTGAAACCGCTCTTGCCCTTGAGTGCGTTGACCAGCATGGCGAAGTTGAAGCCACCACCGATATGGCCGATACCGGCGGTGGCGCCGGTGGTGGCCGACAGCAGCTTGCCGAGTTTCTCGTTGTCGCCGCTGCTGGCGGCCCCGGCGATGCTGGCGATGTTTACCCCGTTGCCGCCGAAGTTGACGATACCAGCACCGAACTTCTCGTCAGCGAACAGCCACTGCACGCCCAGTTCCTGGGCGCTGCTGTCGGAAACCTCGGCGATGATCGCCTCGACCACCACCTGCGCCCGGCGAATGTCCAGTTGCTCGACGATGCTGCGGTAGGCGGCCAGCTCGCTGTCGGGGCCAACCATCACCACGGCGTTGGTGCCTTCCTCGTACTCCAGGCGAATGCCCGAGTCGCTGGCCGCCGGCACGGGCGCATCCTTGCCCTCGCCTTCCGCCGCCGGCACCGTGCCAGCCTGGCTCAGGCCGCGCAGCACCTTGACCACCTCGGCGGCATTGGCGTGGCGCAGATAAATGACCTGCGTGTTGCTGCTGCGCAGGCTGTCGCTGGGCCGGTCGAGTTGCACCAGCAGCGCCCGCACCCGCTCCCGGCTGTCGGCGCTGCCACGCACCAGCAACGCATTGCTGCGCGGGTCGGCGACCACCTGGGCGCTGTCGACGCCCTGTTCGCGGGCCAGCAGGCGGGTCACCAGGCCAGCAGTGTCGGCAGCGCTGGCGTGCTTGAGCGGCATCACCTGCAACGGCTCGTCGCTGACCTGGTCGAGCTGGCGCAGCAGGCTGTCGATGCGCTCCAGGTTACTGCGCCAGTCGGTGACCACCAGCAGGTTGGCCGCCGGATACGGGGTGATCACCCCGACCCGTGGGTCGATCAGCGGCTTGAGAATGCCGAGCATCTGCTCGCTGGCGGCGTTGCGCACATTGAACACGCGGGTGGCCACGCCGTCGCTGCCTTCGGCCTTCTTGCCCGCGGTTTCCACCGGCACCGGCTCCAGGCGCGCGGCCTGGTCGGGCACGATCTTCACGCTGCCGTTGGGCAGGTCCACCGCAGCGAAGCCCTGGGCGCGCAGCTGGGCGAGGAAGATGTCGTAGATGGCGTCGGCGTCGTGGCGATCGACCGTGCGCACGGTGACCTTGCCCTGCACCCGGGGGTCGACGATAAAGGTGGTGCCGGTGATGCGCGACACGCTGTCGATGAACTCACCCAGCTCGGTGTCGACGAAGTTCACCTCGTACAGCGGCGTGCCGTCGTCAGCGAAGACTTCGGCCTCTTCGGCCCGGGCCAGGGACATGCCGAGCATCAACAGCCCGGCCAGACAGTACCTTGCGATCATCATTCATCCTTGGCGCTTGAAGCCGGTCACGGCGGGGCGTGGTGGCCAGGGCAGGCGCTCGCGCCGCCCGTTGTTGTCGAAGATCAGGCCATCGGCGTCGATGTCCTGCAGCACGATGCCCGGCGCCAGGCGCTGGCCACGGCCGAGGGTGCGCACCTGCTGGCCATGGCGCAGTACCACCACGCTGGCCGACAGCGGCTGGGCCTTGAGCCCGCCCAGATAGGCCAGGGGCAGCCGGGTCAGTGGAATGCGGCCGTCGTCCACCGGCGTTTGCCAATGCTCGACCAGCAAGCCTGGTAACGGTGCCAGCGTAGGCACTGACGCATTGGCCGGTTGCGGTTGGCGGCTGAGCAGCAGCACGCACTGCGCCGCCAGCCAGCCGGCCAGGGTCAGCAGGGCGAAGCTGAAAATCCGCGAAGTCACGCGGCCACCTGGTGCGGGTGCCAGCCGGGGTGGCCCTGCACATAGCGCACGGCCGGCAGTTGCAAGGGGGCCAGGGCCCAGCCCGGCGCCTGGCGGGTCAGCCAGGCTTCGAGGGTCTGCCACAAGGGTGCGCCGGCCTGGGCATCGAAGTGCAGGCCAAAGGTGCGGCACAGGCCCTCGACGGGTTGCAGGCCGATGATGCGCTTGCCGTTGGGGCTGTAGCTGACCTGCCAGTCCTGGCTTTGCCAGCGCGGCAGGTCCTGGCTGTTGTCCAGCAGCAACGGGTCGCCGAACAGTTGCTCGGCGGCGTTTTCCAGCACCTGCTCGACCTGGCGCGCCGGGGCCTCGACCACCGGGGCGGGATAGCCGCCAGTCAGGCTGATCAGATGCTCGCGGGTGATCGCTTCACCGGCTTGCAGAGGGTAGTCGTAACGCAGACCGGGCAGCAGCACCGGCATGCTCGAGTCGTCGGCCAGGGCCTGGTGCAGCAGGCGGTCCCAGCTGCCGCCACGGGTATCGCGGCGCCACAATGTTTCAGGCGCACGCGCCAGCGGCTGGTCGAGCCAGGCGGCATGGCCGCTGCGCTGGCGTTGCAACTCGCCGCGCAACTGGTTGGCGCGGGCCTGGGCCTGGGGGGCGAGGCTGTGCTCGAAGGCCGGGAAGAACCGCGCCTCGAACTGCCATTGGCCGCCTGCCTGGCGGCAGCGCAGGCGAAACGCGCCACTGCCCCGGCAACCGGCGAACAGCACCGGTACTCGGCGGCCGCTGCTCTGGGTGGCCTGTACCGGCGCCGGCCACAGGTCCTGGCCACGGGCGCACAGCAGTACATCCACCTCGGGTATGCGCTCGGCCAACCACAAGCCGGGGCCAGTGCCGACATCTGCCAGCGCCACCACCAGGTCGGCCTCGCGCCGGGCTTGCTGGAAGCTCGGTTGCAAGGCTTGGTACCACTGTTTGAGGGAGGCTTTCTGATCCTGCGCATAAGGGTCGGTGACGCCGACCACGGCAATGCGCACACCACCACGCTGGAACACCTGCAGCCCCTTGACGCCCAGGGCCTTGGCCTGGGCATCAGCCAGACCGGCACCGAGGGTAATAGAGGAGGACTGGCGATAGAGCCCGGCACTGCGCTGCGGCCACAGCACACGCTCATCGCTGCTGACCCGCACCTCGCTGCCCAGCAGTTGGCTGCCCTGCACACCACTTTCGCCTTGGGTGAGGTAGGCCAGGCCGCTGCCGTTCCAGCACTGGCCGTTCTCCAGGGTCAGGCACTGTTCGCTGCCAGCCTCGCGCCGCAGCTGTTCGAGCAGCGCGGCCAATACTGCATAGCCTCCAGTCTGGGCCTGGCCGGCAAGGCCAGCATCGAGCAACGGCGCCAGCTCAGGCTGCCCGGCACTCGCATTCGGCCCGCTCATCCACGGGGCTCGCCCCAGGTGGCTGACCGGGCCAAGGCGCGTGGCCGGCACCACGGCCTGGCCCGGCTGGCGGGCATCGAGGGTATCGGCGACATACAGCAGGTCCAGCGCGCGGTCGCCAGCGCCACGAGGCATGGGCAGGGCCGAGCAGGCGCCGAGCAACGGTGCCAGGGCACCGACACCCATCCAGCTGATCACTTCGCGCCTGCTCGCCATCGACTCCGCCATCCCTGTTCACATAGGGCTCCGGATATTGCGGCGCTTGCGTGACAGTTTGATGGCAGAAAACCGACGTTAATTCCAAAACAGCGCAGGTTAACGCTTTAGTAATAGCGGTGAGTTTTAAAGGCTCTTTAACAAATCTGACAATCAATCATCATACTTGCCCTCTACAGTCGCGGTTTCCTTCAACTCAGCCAAAAAAAGGACACCCTGATGAGTCGAGATACCGGCGATAACCTGGACCGCAACCAGAGCGGCAACCTGCCGATGGCCAGTGTCATGGACACCTACCTGAGCCGTCGCTCCGTGGTGCGCGGCAGCCTCGGCGCGGCCATCGCCATGATCGCCGGTGCCGGCCTGACCGGTTGCTTCGACAGCGGCGGCGGCTCGGATCACGACGATCCAGCACCGCAGCCGGAAAAGCCCAAACTCAAGCTGGGCTTCAACTCCATCGCCGGCTCGCGCACCGACGCCTGCGTGGTCGCCGCCGGCTACAGCGCCTACGTGCTGGCCCCTTGGGGCACGCCGCTGAACGCCACCGCCAACCCATGGAAGGCCGACGGCAGCAACACCTCCACCGACCAGGCCAACGCCATGGGCATGCACCATGACGGCATGCACTTCTTCCCCATAAACGGCAGCTCCAGCGATGGCCTGCTGGCGATCAACTTCGAATACATCGACACCGCCGCCCTGCATCCGGCCGGCCCCACCACCGTCGCCGGCAAGCGCCCGGTCGAAGAAGTGCGCAAGGAGATCAACGCCCACGGCGCCGGCGTGGTGCGCATCAGCAAGGTCGCCGGGCGCTGGCAGGTGGTCGACAACGACCCGCTCAACCGCCGCTTCACCACCGTCTCGCTGATGGATATCGCCGGCCCGATGCGCGGCACCGACCACGTCAAGACCAAGTTCTCGCCCACCGGCACCCAGTGCCGCGGCACCAACAACAACTGCGGCAACGGCTACACCCCGTGGGGCACCTACCTGACCTGCGAGGAGAACTGGCCCGGCATCTTCGTCAACAAGGGTGTGCGCCCGGCCGACCAGGTGCGTATCGGCGTCTCGTCGAGCAGCGGCCAGTACAAGTGGGAAACCGCGGCTGGTGATGCCAGCGAAGTGGCCGGCGAATTCGCCCGCTTCAACATCACCCCCAGCGGCGCCAGCGCCACCGACGACTTCCGCAACGAAGCCAGCACCTATGGCTACATCGTCGAGATCGACCCGTACACCAACAACACCCTGGCGGTGAAGCGCACCGCCCTGGGCCGCTTCCGCCATGAAGGCTGCTGCCCAGGCCTGCCGGTGGCCGGTAAGCCGCTGGTCTGGTACACCGGCGACGACTCCAACAACGAGTACCTGTACAAGTTCGTCTCCGACGCCCTGTGGGACCCGGCCGACGCCAATCCGGCCGACCGCCTGGCCACCGGCGCCAAGTACATGGACAAGGGCAAGCTGTATGTCGCCCGCTTCGATGCCAACGGCACCGGCGCGTGGCTGCTGCTCGACGTGGCCACCCCGACCACCGCCGGCAGCACCCTGGGCGCGCAGTTCGGCGACCTGCCGGGCATCATCCTCAACACCCGTGGCGCTGCCGACGCCGTGGGCGCCACGCCCATGGACCGCCCTGAGTGGACCGCCGTCAACCCGCTCAACGGCGACGTCTACCTGACCCTCACAAACAACAGCGCGCGCACCGCGGCCAAGGTCGACGCGGCCAACCCACGCGGGCCGAACCGCCACGGCCACATCATCCGCTGGCACGACAGCGACGATCACAAGACCTTCACCTGGGACATCTTCGTGTTCGGCGCCAACGCCGCCGGTGCGCCGGACATCAACCGCTCGGGCCTGACCGAACTGAACCAGTTCGCCAGCCCCGACGGCATGAGCTTCGATAGCCGCGGCGTACTGTGGTTCGAGACCGACAACGGCGAGGCCACCCTGACCAGCTACACCAACGACCAGGTGCTGGCAGTGATCCCCACCGACCTGGTGGACGCCAACGGCAAGCAGGTCCCGGTCAACGCCACCAACCAGGTGGACCTGCGCCGCTTCTTCGTCGGGCCGAATGGCTGCGAGGTGACGGGGATCGCCTTCACCCCGGACAACAAGACCATGTTCGTCAACATCCAGCACCCGGACAACTGGCCGAGCACCGACAAGGCCACCGACGTCACGCCGGCCGGCACCCCGGTGCGGCCACGGGCTTCGACGGTGGTGATCCAGCGTAACGATGGCGGGGAGATCGGCACGGCCTGATCGATCAGCTTTCACCTCAATCGCGGGACAAGTCGCATCGGTGCGCCGATGCGGCTTGTCCCGCGATTTTGTTCTACCAGGCCACCGCCTCCCTGCCCCTGACCCGCACCTGCTGCGCCGGCACCCGCGCATGCCATTGCACCACGCCCAGCGCCTCGATCTGGAACTGGCTGCGCAGCGTGCGCCCCTCTTCCTCGAACGACAGCTGCAGGACGAAATGGCCGCTGTTGAGCAGCAACCCTTCGCTTAGCCGGGCGAAGGTCTCGTCATCCACCGCCCCCAGCGCCTGGCGCAAGGCCGCGGCATCGACATACCCGGCCGCCGGGCGGCCACTGATCACGCGGCTGAGCATCGAACGGGAGAACCGTCCTTCGTACATCGCCTCCAGCAACGGCAGGTGCTCCAACCCCAGGGCATTGGCATTGAGCCGCCAGCCGCTGGTCGACGGCAGCGCGCAAAGCATTCGATAGCGGCCTTGCCGACCACTGTCCGGCTCCAGCAGCAGGTTGAGTTCACTGGTGTCGAGCATGGGCTGGTTGGCCGCCAGTCGCGGTGGTTGCTGGCGCAGGTACTGGGCGCTCTCGGCGCCTTGCAGGCGGGCATCGCTGTCTGCATCCAGCCAGTCGGCCAGGGCATCGACCAGCCGTTCGGCGGCCATGTCATCACCCAACAGCTGGCGCAACTGGCGCTCGGCCCGTGGGCCATCCTCCCCCAGCAGGGCGTTGACGTTGAAGCAGCTGTGCTGGTCGATCACCCGCAACTGCGCCTTGCCGGCGCCAAAGTCATAGGCCAGCGGCTGCCCACGCAGGGCCTGCCAGAACAGCGGGCTGGCGCGCCATGCCGGATCGCGCAGGGCCTGGGAGGCATAGGCCAGTCCCGCCTGCTCCATGGCCCGCACCTGCACCCGCTGGTGCAGCAGGCGCACCGCGTCCACCTGGCGCCGGCCATCCTCCACCAGCCAGGCCAGCCCCGCCGCCAGCATCGCCAGCACCACCAGCACCATCAACAGTGCTGCGCCCCGTTGTCGCCTGCGCCCCATCCCTGTCTTCCCGTGGCTGCTGAAAAGCGCCAGTCAACACGCCGGTTGTTGCAGGCAGATGGCAGTCATGTGCCCGTCATCTGCGCAGGGCAGGATTGGCCTTCCTTTTTCTTTGACCTGACAGGAGTGGTCTTACATGGGTGGCATCGGAATCTGGCAATTGGTGATCGTGCTGTTGATCGTCTTCCTGCTGTTCGGCACCAAGCGTCTCAAGGGGCTGGGCGGTGATGTGGGCGAGGCGATCCAGGGCTTTCGCAAATCCATGGGCGGCACTGCCGACAACACTGTCGAGCAACAGCCGCAGGTGCTGAACAATCAGCCGGTGCAGCAGACGCAAACGGATCGTCAGGCCTGATGTTCGAGATCGGCTTCACCGAACTGCTGTTGGTGGGCATCGTCGCCCTGCTGGTGCTCGGCCCCGAGCGCCTGCCGGTGGCGGCGCGGACCCTGGGCCGTGGGCTGGGCCAGGCCCGTCGGGCACTGAATGCGTTGAAGGCGCAGATGGAACGGGAGATCGACATGCCCGCCCTGGATGCCGCGCCGTTGCAGCGCCTGGAGCAGGAGCTGCGCCAAGGCATCCAGCTTGACGCGACGCCGGCCAATGACCCGACACCAGTCGCCCACGCCAAGGAGAGCGCTTGATGTCCCTCGCTCTCGACCAGGCGGCGCGCATGCCGCTGACCGATCATCTGCGCGACCTGCGCAAGCGCCTGGTGCGCTGCCTGCTGGTGATCGCGCTGGTGTTCTGCGGGCTGTTCCCCTTTGCCCAGACGCTGTACACGCACATTTCCGAACCGCTGCGCCGTTACCTCCCTGAAGGCGCCAGCATGATCGCCACCAGCGTCACCTCGCCGTTTCTTGCGCCGTTCAAGCTGACGACGATGTGCGCGCTGTTCGTCGCCATGCCGCTGCTGCTGCACCAGGCCTGGGGCTTCATCGCCCCGGGGCTGTACCGCCGCGAACGGCGTATCGCCCTGCCCCTGCTGGTGTCGAGCATCGTGCTGTTCTATGGCGGCATGGCGTTCGCGTTCTTCCTGGTGTTCCCGATGATGTTCGGTTTCTTCGCCAGCGTGACCCCGGACGGGGTGGCGATGATGACCGACATCGGCCTGTACCTGGACTTCATCCTGGCGCTGTTTTTGGCGTTTGGCCTGGCCTTCGAGATCCCGGTGGCGACCTTCATCGTGGTCTGGGCGGGGCTGACCGACGTGGCCACGCTGCGGCGCAGCCGGCCTTATGTGATCGTCGGCTGCTTCGTGGTGGGGATGATCCTGACGCCGCCGGATGTGTTTTCCCAGACCATGCTGGCGGTGCCGATGTGGGTACTGTTCGAGGTGGGGTTGCTGGCGTGTGGGTTGGTGCGGCGGACGGAGTGAACCTCTAGTAAGGGCCCTTTGATTTCAAGTTCGGAAACGCCTGACAGAGAATTGTGGGAGGTCAAGAGCGTTCGCCGAAAGGGGTGTTGCGCCTATGAGATCGAGCGCCGCGCGGGCGGCGCTCGATCTCATAGGCGCCACAGCTCTATCGGCATACATCCCCTCTGCAAACACATCTCTATCGGGGTAAATCCTTCCTGCAAACACATCCCAATCGCCATCCCCCTTGCCCCCCACCCTCCCCATTACCACCAAACTCATCAGACCAGTGGTATTGACCTGGTATTAAAGTGGTATTAATTTTCCACCAAACAACAATACCGGACACCGCCCATGCGTCCTCTAACCGCCCTGCGCCCCGACGACACCAGCGCCACCCCGCTCTACCTGCAACTGGCGCGCAACCTGGAGCAGGCCATCCACGCCGGCCAGTGGACTGCCGACCAGGCGCTGCCCTCGGAGCGCACCCTCAGCGAAACCCTGGACATCTCCCGGGTCACCGCGCGCAAGGCCCTGGAAGTCCTGCTCGAACAAGGCCTGATCCAGCGCATCCAGGGCTCCGGCACCTTCATCACGCCACGCCTCGAACAACCCCTGTCACGCCTGTCGAGCTTCAGCGAAATGCTGCGCATGAAAGGCTTCGTGCCCAGTTCGCAGTGGCTGGAGCGCAGCATCGGCACGCCGAGCAGCGACGAACTGATCCGTCTCGGCCTGTCGCCCACTGACCAGGTGGCCCACCTCAAGCGCCTGCGCAAGGCCGACGACATCGTCATGGCGGTGGAGGTCAGCACCCTGCCCGCCCGCCTGCTTGGTGACCCACAGGCCATCGGTGATTCGCTGTACCAGCACCTCGACCAACTCGGCCGCCCGGTGGTCCGCGCCCTGCAACATATCCGCGCGATCAACGCCAGCGACGAACTGGCCGCCCAGGTGGGCATCGCCCCCGGCACCGCCATGCTGCTGATGACCCGGATCGGCTACCTCGACGACAACACCGCCATCGAGCTGACCGACACCTACTGCCGCAACGACTACTACGACTTCGTCGCCGAACTGCGACGCTGACCGGAGCCTCCATGGACATCGCCAACATCCTCACCCCCGACGGCTGGGTGCGCGGACAACTGCACCTCGAAAACGGCCGCATACAGGCCATCGAGGGCACGCCGTGCGACCCGCTGGCCAACGACCTGCCCTACCTGTTGCCCGGTTTCATCGACCTGCACGTGCATGGCGGCGGCGGCAGCGACATCATGCAGGGCGGTGAGGCCTTCGCCACCATCGCCCGCACCCATCGGCGCTTCGGCACCACTTCGTTGCTGGCCACCACCATGACCGCGCCACGCGAGGAACTGGCCCGCGTACTGGCCGAACTGGGCGCGCACCTCAAACAGCCGCGCCAGGGCGCGCGCATTCTCGGCGTGCATCTGGAAGGCCCGTATATCAACCCCGGCAAGCTCGGCGCACAGCCGAACTTCGCCCACCAGGCGCTGCTCGACGAGGTCGAGGAGTACCTGGCCCTGGCACCGATCAAGGTCATCACCATCGCCCCGGAAATCGCCGGGCACCTGCCGCTGATCCAGGCCTTGAGCCAGCGCGGCATCCGCCTGCAGATCGGCCACACCTTGGGTAGCTACGAGGAAGGCGTGGCGGCCCTGGAGGCCGGCGCCAGCAGCTTCACCCATCTGTACAACGCCATGAGCCCGCTGCACCACCGCGAGCCGGGCATCGTTGGCGCGGCCCTGGCCCACGCCCGCTACGCCGAACTGATCCCGGACCTGCTGCACGTGCACCCCGGGGCGATCAAGGTGGCCTTGCGCGCGATCCCGTGCCTGTACTGCGTCACCGACTCCACCGCCGCCGCCGGCATGCCCGACGGCGAATACCGCCTGGGCAGCCACACCGTGACCAAGTGCCTGGGCGGCGTGCGCCTGCCTGACGGCACCCTGGCCGGCAGCACCCTGACCATGGACCAGGCCCTGCGCAACCTGGTGAAGATCGGCCTGCCCCTGGCCGAGGCCTCCGCGCGCCTGTCCCGCTACCCCGCCGATTACCTCGGCATCGCCGACCGTGGCCGCCTGCAACCGGGCGCCTGGGCCGACGCGGTGCTGCTCGATCGCCAACTGAACCTGACCGCCGTGATGGTCGAAGGAGAAACCGCATGAGTTCAAGGATGCTCGAAGAAGCCCGCAGCTGCGCCGATGTCGTCGAACGACAGAACCAGGCGCTGGACCCGCGCCTGGAAACCCTGAGCGAACAGCTGCGTCGGCTCGACCCGCAGGTGGCGCTGACCGTGGCCCGGGGCAGTTCGGACCACGCCGCCAGTTACTTCGCCTATGTCGCCATGCAGCAACTCGGTCTGCCGGTGGCCTCGCTGCCGATGTCGGTGGTGACCTTGCAGCAGGCGCCGCTGCGGGTACGCGGCCAGGTGGCGCTGGGCTTCTCGCAGTCGGGCCAGAGCCCGGACCTGGTCGACAGCCTGCGTCGCCTGAATCAGTGCGGTGCGACCACCGTATCGCTGGTCAATGCCGAGGGCTCGCCGCTGGAACAGGCCTGCCAGCACCACCTGCCGCTGGGCGCCGGCCCCGAGCTGTCAGTGGCGGCGACCAAGAGCTTCGTCGCCACCCTGAGCGCCAGCGCCCGCCTGGTCGCCCATTGGGGCCAGGATCGCGCCCTGCTGGCAGCCGGCCTTGCCCTGCCCGCGCAATTGCGCGAGGCCGCCGCCCAGGACTGGAGCCCGGCCCTCGACACCTTGCGCGATGCCGAACGGCTGATGGTGATCGGCCGTGGCGCCGGCTTTGCCATCGCCCAGGAAGCGGCGCTCAAGCTCAAGGAAACCTCGGTGATCCAGGCCGAGGCCTTCAGCAGCGCCGAAGTGCGCCACGGCCCCATGGCGCTGATCGACGCCCAGTACCCGCTGCTGGTGTTCGCCCCGCGCGGCGTCGAGCAGGCCGGCCTGCTGCAACTGGCCGCCGACATGCGCCAGCGCGGCGCCCATGTGCTGCTGGCGGCGCCCGCCGATATCACCGGGCGCGACCTCACCCTGAGCTGCGCCGAACACCCGGCCCTGGACCCGCTGTTGGCGATCCAGAGCTTCTACGTCATGGCCGCGGCCCTGGCCGAGGCCCGTGGCCTCGACCCCGACCAGCCGCGCCACCTGAGCAAAGTGACCTGCACGCAGTGAAGCCGCGAGGAACAGCGCATGCCCGACAATAACAAGATCATCCTCCATGCCCCGCTCGCCGGGCCGCTGGTGCCGCTGGAGCAGGTGCCGGACCCGGTGTTCAGCAGCGCCACCCTCGGTGACGGCGTCGCCATCGACCCACTCAACGATGTGCTGCACGCACCGTGTGCCGGCGAGGTGGTGCAACTGGCCCGCACCGGCCACGCGCTGACCCTGCGCGCAGCCAACGGTGCGGAAATCCTCCTGCATATCGGTGTCGACACCGTGCAACTGCAGGGCCGTGGCTTCTCGCCATTGGTGGCGCTGGGCGATCAGGTCAGCCAAGGCCAGCCGCTGGTGCGCTTCGACATGGACCTGGTGGCGCAGCACTGTGTCAGCCTGGTCACCGTGATGCTGATCAGCAATGGTCCAGGCTTTGGCCTGAGGCGACTGGAAGCAGGCAATGCGCAGCTCGGCGCGGCGCTGCTGGAGGTCGAGGCCACGGGCCGCGAAGCGAATGCCCGGCCGGTCAGCCATGAAAGCGCGCGCGGTCACGCCCGGGTCGCTCATCACGGCGGCCTGCACGCCCGCCCCGCCGCCTTGCTGCGCCAGACTGCGCAAGGTTTCCAGAGCCATGCCGTGCTGCGCTTCGCCGAGCGCGAGGCCGACCTCGACAGCCTGGTGGCGGTCATGGGCCTGGGCGTTGGCGAAGGCGCCGAAGTCGAACTGATCTGCACCGGGCCGGACAGCCAGGCCGCGCTGCAGACGTTGATCGCCGCCGTGCAGACAGCCTCGGTCGGTGAGCGCCATGCCACGCACGCGCCGACCGGCACCGCCATGCCCAAGCCCGCTGTCGGGCCCGGCATGCTAACCGGTGTCTGCGCCGCCCCCGGCCTGGCTCAAGGGCCGCTGGCCCGGCTGGACGGGGTCAGCCTGCCGCCCGACAACGGCGACAACGACCCCGCCGCACAGCACCAGGCGTTGAACACAGCCTTGGCCGAAGTGCGCCACGCCATCGACCGCGACTGGCGCCACCTGCCGCGCGGCCAGGAGGACGCGGCCGCGATCCTCGAGGCCCACCTGGCCTTGCTCGACGATCCAGCCCTGCTCGGCGACGCCCGCCAGCATATCGCCAACGGCGTCGCCGCCAGCCATGCCTGGAGCCGTGCCATCGATACCCAGTGCCAGATCCTGCGCAGCCTGGGCAACCCGTTGCTGGCCGAGCGCGCCAACGACCTGTACGACCTGCAACAGCGCGTTCTGCGGGCCTTGCTTGGTGAAACCCGGCAACTGCGCCTGCCGCCCTCGGCCATTGTCGTCGCCCATGAACTGACGCCCTCCGACCTGCTGCTACTGGCCCGCCACGAGGTCGCCGGGCTGTGCATGGCCGCCGGCGGCGCCACCTCGCACGTCGCCATCCTTGCCCGCGCCCGCGGCCTGCCGTGCCTGGTGGCCGTGGGCGAAGCGCTGCTGGAGCTGCCCGCTGGCACGCCGCTGGTGCTGGACGCTGACCAAGGCCGCCTGGAAACCGAGGCTGATGCGCAGCGCCTGGCCGAGGTGCATCAGCATGTGCAGCAGCGCCGCGAAACCCGCCAACGCCAGCAGGCCGCCGCCCAGCAGAGCGCTCGCACCCGCGATGGCCAAGTGATCGAGGTTGCCGCCAATGTCGCCAGTGCCGAGGAGGCCGCCGAGGCCTTGGCCCAAGGTGCTGACGGCATTGGCCTGCTGCGCAGCGAGTTCCTGTTCATCGACCGCCCCACCGCGCCGGACGAGACCGAGCAGCGCAGCGCCTACCAGGCCGTGCTCGATGCCATGGCCGAACGCCCGGTGATCATCCGTACCATCGATGTAGGCGGCGACAAGCAGCTCGACTACCTGCCCCTGCCGGCCGAGGCCAACCCGGTGCTGGGCCTGCGCGGCATCCGCCTGGGCCAGGTGCGCCCGGAACTGCTCGACCAGCAGTTGCGCGCGTTGCTGCAAGTCAGCCCGCAACAGCGTTGCCGGATCATGTTGCCGATGGTGACCGAAGTCGACGAGCTGATCGCCATCCGCCAGCGCCTGGACCGGCTGGCCGGCGAGCTGGGCATCGGGCAACGCGCCGAGCTGGGGGTGATGATCGAGGTGCCCGCCGCGGCGCTGCTCGCCGAGCGCCTGGCCGAACATGCCGATTTCTTCTCCATCGGCACCAACGACCTGTCCCAATACACCCTGGCCATGGACCGCGACCACGCCGGGCTGGCTGCGCGGGTGGATGCCTTGCACCCCGCCTTGCTGCGCCTGATCGAGCTGACCTGCCAGGGCGCGGCGAAGCACGGGCGCTGGGTCGGCGTGTGCGGTGCGCTGGCCTCCGACCCGCTGGCCACGCCGGTGCTGATAGGGCTGGGGGTGGCCGAGCTGTCGGTCAGCGCGCCGCAGATCGGCGAGATCAAGGCGCAGGTGCGCCAGCTCGATGCCGCCGCCTGCCGCCGCTTCAGCCAAGGCCTGCTGGGCTTGTCCAGCGCCGCCGCGGTGCGCCAGGCCTGCCGCGACTTCACCGCCCAGCCCCTCGCCCAACCGGCCGCCGCCGCGGCCCTACAACAATAATCGGAGCGCACCATGTACCAGCACTTCATCCAGGGCCTGCAACGGCTCGGCCGCGCCTTGATGCTACCCATCGCCATCCTGCCCATCGCCGGCCTGCTGCTGCGCCTGGGCGACACCGACCTGCTCGACATCGCCCTGGTGCATGATGCAGGGCAAGCGATCTTCGCCAACCTGGCGCTGATCTTCGCCGTCGGCATCGCCGTGGGCTTCGCCCGCGACAACAACGGCACCGCCGGCCTGGCCGGGGCCATCGGCTATCTGGTGCTGGTGGCGACGCTGAAGGTGATCGACCCGAAGATCGACATGGGTATGCTCGCCGGGATCATCTGTGGTCTGCTCGGCGGTGGCCTGTACAACCGCTTCAAGGACATCCAGTTGCCGGACTACCTGGCGTTCTTCGGCGGCCGGCGCTTCGTGCCGATTGCCACCGGGGTGTCGGCGGTGTTCCTCGGGCTGCTGTTCGGCCTGGTCTGGCCGCCGATCCAGGACGGCATCAACAGCCTCGGCCAACTGATGCTGGAGAGCGGCAGTATCGGCGCGTTCTTCTTCGGCGTGCTCAACCGCCTGCTGATCATCACCGGCCTGCACCACATCCTCAACAACCTGGTGTGGTTCGTCTTCGGCAGCTTCCAGGCGGCCAGCGGCCAGGTGGTCACCGGCGACCTGGCGCGCTTCTTCGCCGGCGACCCGAACGCCGGGCAGTTCATGGCCGGCATGTTCCCGGTGATGATCTTCGGCCTGCCCGCCGCGTGCCTGGCCATGTATCGCCACGCCCTGCCGGCCCGGCGCAAGCTGATCGGTGGCGTGCTGCTGTCGATGGCGCTGACCTCGGCGCTGACCGGGGTGACCGAGCCGATCGAGTTCGCCTTCATGTTCCTCGCGCCGCTGCTGTACCTGATCCACGCGCTGCTCACCGGAGTGTCCATGGCGGTCTGCGACCTGCTCGGCATCCGCCTGGGCTTCACCTTCTCCGGCGGCGCCATCGACATGGCCCTGGGCTGGGGGCGCTCCAGCAACGGTTGGCTGGTGTTCCCTGTAGGCCTGCTGTATGCGGTGGTCTACTACTTCGTGTTCGACTTCTGTATCCGCCGCTTCGACCTCAAGACACCAGGGCGCGAGGAGCAGCCCGGCAACGAAGCGGCGGCCGGGGCGGAGGTGCCCAGGGCCCGGCGCTATATCGACGCACTGGGCGGCGCGGCCAACCTGCAAGGGGTGGACGCCTGCACCACGCGCCTGCGCCTGGTACTGGCCGATCGCGGCCTGGCCCAGGACCAGGCCTTGAAAGCCCTCGGCGCCATGGCGGTGGTACGGCCTGGCAGCGGCGGCAGCCTCCAAGTGGTGGTGGGGCCGATGGCCGATGCGCTGGCCGATGAGATCCGTGGTGAGCTACCCCATGCGCGGGTGACGGCACCGGTGGCCGAGAAGGCCGCCGTGGTCACCGAGACGGTCGTCGTGGATGAATGGCTGCAGGCCCTGGGCGGGCGCGACAATCTGCTGGAAGCGCAGTGCGTGGCCTCGAGCCGGGTGCGGGTGCAAGTCAGGGATGAGAGCAAGGTAGAACAGGATCACCTGGCCGCCTTGGGATGCCTGGGAGTGAGTCCGCAGGCGGGCGGCGTGTGGCATCTGCTGGTGGGTGGCAAGGCGCCTGCGCTGGGCGCCGCCTTGCAAGGCTGAAAAGCATCGCGGGGCAAGTCGCATCAGCGCACCGCCGCTCCCACGAATTTGCTTCGTGAGTGCGGCGGTGCGCTGATGCGACTTGCCCCGCGATGTAATTCGATGCTGCCTTAGAAATCGGCCAGCGGCCAGACCTCATAGGCCGGTGTTTCATACGGGTGGCTCTGCTTGAGCGCAGCGACCACCTGGGCGATCAGCGCATCAGCCACCACCAGCTCCACCTTCCATTCCTCGACCACCTCGACCTGACCGGTCTGCCCGAGGTACGGCTGGCTGCCGTGCAACGGGCGGAACTGGCCCTGGCCGAGGGTCTGCCAGGCGCAGTGGTCATAGTCGCCAATGCGCCCGCCTCCAGCGGCGAACACGGCGGCCTTGACCACTTCGACATGGCTGTCGGGGACAAAGAAGGCGAGCTTGTACACGCCTTAGTTCACCCAGACCCGCGCGTTGCGGAACATGCGCATCAGGGCTGCGTCTTCCTGCCACTCATCCGGGCGCCAGGAGTTCTGCACGGCGCGGAACATACGCTCCGGGTGCGGCATCATGATGGTCACGCGGCCGTCGCGGCTGGTCAGGCCGGTGATCCCGCGCGGCGAGCCGTTCGGGTTGGCCGGGTAGGCTTCGGTGACCTTGCCGTGGTTGTCGACGTAGCGCAGGGCCACGCAACCGGACAGGTCGGCTTCCAGCAGTGCCTCTTCGCTGGCGAATTCGGCATGGCCTTCGCCGTGGGCGATGGCGATCGGCATGCGCGAACCGGCCATGCCCTGCAGGAAGATCGAGTTGGACTTCTGCACCTCGACCATGGCCACACGGGCTTCGAACTGCTCCGAGCGGTTGCGCACGAAGTGCGGCCAGTACTCGGTGCCCGGGATCAGCTCGTGCAGGTTGGACATCATCTGGCAACCGTTGCACACGCCCAGGGCGAAGCTGTCGGCACGCTCGAAGAAGGCCTGGAAGGCATCGCGGGCACGGGCGTTGAACAGTGCAGACTTGGCCCAGCCCTCACCGGCACCGAGCACGTCGCCGTAGGAGAAGCCGCCGCAGGCCACCAGGCCCTTGAAGGCTTCGAAATCGACACGACCAGACAGGATGTCGCTCATGTGCACGTCGACGGCGGCAAAGCCGGCGCGGTCGAAGGCCGCGGCCATCTCGACCTGGCCGTTGACGCCCTGCTCGCGCAGGATCGCCACTTGCGGGCGCACGCCTTTCTTGATGTACGGCGCGGCGATGTCTTCGTTGACGTCGTAGCCGAGCTTGACCGACAGGCCTGGGTTGTCTTCCTCGAGCAGCGCGTCGAACTCCTGGTCGGCGCAGTCGGCGTTGTCACGCAGGCGCTGGACCTGGTAGCTGGTCTCGGCCCACTGGCGCTGCAGCAGGCGACGGTCGCCCTTGAACAGCTCTTCGCCTTCGAACTTGATCAGCACTTCACCGTTGTTGATCGGCTGGCCGATCACCGCGACGCAATCCTCGCCCAGGCCTGCGGCGCTGAACTGCGCCAGCACATCCGGCGTGGCGTCCTGACGGACCTGGATCACCGCGCCCAGCTCTTCGTTGAAGAGGATGGCCGCGACTTTCTCGCGTTTGCTGGTCAGGTTGCCCAGTTCCAGCTCCAGGCCACAGTGGCCGGCGAAGGCCATTTCCAGCACGGTGGTCAGCAGGCCACCGTCGGAACGGTCGTGGTAGGCCAGCAGGTGGCCGTCTTCGTTCAGGCCCTGGATAACGGCGAAGAACGCCTTGAGGTCTTCGGCGTCGTCGACGTCCGGCGCCTGGGCGGCCAGCTTGCCGTGGGTCTGCGCCAGGATCGAGGCGCCCATGCGGTTCTTGCCACGGCCCAGGTCGATCAGGATCAGGTCGGTCTCGCCCTTGTCCATGCGCAGTTGCGGGGTCAGGGTCTTGCGGATGTCGGTGACCGGGGCGAAGCCGGTGATGATCAGCGACATCGGCGAGGTGACGCTCTTCTGCTCGCCGGCTTCGCTCCACTGGGTCTTCATCGACATCGAGTCTTTACCCACCGGGATGGTGATGCCCAGCTCCGGGCACAGCTCCATGCCGACGGCCTTGACGGTGTCGTACAGGCGGGCGTCTTCGCCCGGGTGGCCGGCGGCGGACATCCAGTTGGCCGACAGCTTGATGTCGGACAGCTTCTCGATGCGCGAGGCGGCCAGGTTGGTCAGGGTCTCACCGATCGCCATGCGCCCGGACGCCGGGGCGTCGAGCAGGGCCAGCGGGGTACGTTCACCCATGGCCATGGCTTCGCCGGTGTAGACGTCGAAGCTGGTGGCGGTAACGGCGCAGTCGGCCACCGGAACCTGCCACGGGCCGACCATCTGGTCGCGGGCCACGAGGCCGGTGATGGTGCGGTCGCCGATGGTGATCAGGAAGCTCTTGCTGGCCACGGCCGGGTGACGCAGCACGCGCTCGACCGAGTCGGTGAGGTCCAGCGTGCTCGGGTCGAACTCATCGCCCAGCTCCGCTTCGCGAGTGACCGAACGGTGCATGCGCGGCGGCTTGCCCAGCAGCACGTCCAGCGGCATGTCCACCGGGGTGTTGTCGAAGTGGCTGTCGGTGACGGTCAGGTGCGGCTCTTCGGTGGCCTCGCCGACCACCGCGAACGGGCAACGCTCGCGCTCGCAGATGGCCTGGAAGCGCTCGAAGTCCTCGGCGCTGACCGCCAGCACGTAGCGCTCCTGCGACTCGTTGCTCCAGATCTCGTGCGGGGCCATGCCCGGCTCGTCGTTGGGCACGTTGCGCAGTTCGAAGCGGCCACCACGGCCACCGTCGTTGACCAGCTCGGGGAAGGCGTTGGAAATGCCGCCAGCGCCGACGTCGTGGATGAAGGCGATGGGGTTCTTGTCACCCAGCTGCCAGCAGCGGTCGATGACTTCCTGGCAACGGCGTTCCATTTCCGGGTTCTCGCGCTGCACCGAGGCGAAGTCCAGGTCGGCGGAGCTGGCGCCGGTGGCAACCGACGAAGCGGCGCCGCCGCCCAGGCCGATCAGCATGGCCGGGCCGCCAAGCACGATCAGCTTGGCGCCGACGGTGATCTCGCCCTTCTGCACGTGGTCTTCACGGATGTTGCCCATGCCGCCGGCCAGCATGATCGGCTTGTGGTAGCCACGGACTTCCTCGCCGTGCGGGGTGTTGATGCCCTGCTCGAAGGTACGGAAGTAGCCGGTCAGGGCCGGGCGACCGAATTCGTTGTTGAACGCGGCGCCGCCCAGCGGGCCTTCGATCATGATGTCGAGGGCGTCGACGATGCGCTCGGGCTTGCCGTACGGCTTTTCCCAAGGCTGCTCGAAACCGGGGATGCGCAGGTTGGAAACGGTGAAACCGGTCAGGCCGGCCTTGGGCTTGGCACCACGGCCGGTGGCGCCTTCGTCGCGGATTTCGCCGCCGGAGCCGGTGGAGGCGCCGGAGAACGGGGCGATGGCGGTCGGGTGGTTGTGCGTCTCGACCTTCATCAGGATGTGTACCGGCTCCTGCACCGCGCCGTACTGGCGGGTCTCAGGGTTCGGGAAGAAGCGCCCGGCCACCGAACCGACGATCACCGAGGCGTTGTCCTTGTAGGCCGACAGCACGCCTTCGCTGTGCATCTGGTAGGTGTTCTTGATCATGCCGAACAGGCTCTTCTCTTGCGCCTGGCCGTCGATGTCCCAGCTGGCGTTGAAGATCTTGTGGCGGCAGTGCTCGGAGTTGGCCTGGGCGAACATCATCAGTTCGATGTCGTTCGGGTTGCGCGCAAGGTTCTGGAAGGCGGCGACCAGGTAGTCGATCTCGTCTTCGGCCAGGGCCAGGCCCAGGTCGATGTTGGCCTGGGCCAGGGCGGCGCGGCCACCGGCCAGGATGTCGACCGAGGTCATCGGCTTGGGCTGGGCGTGGCTGAACAGGTCGGCGGCGTCTTCCAGCTTGCCCAGCACGCGCTGGGTCATGCGGTCGTGCAGCTCGGCGGCGATGGCCTGGGCGTCGGCGTCATTGATGTTGCCGGCGACGTAGTAGGCGATGCCGCGCTCCAGGCGCTGGATCGACTGCAGGCCGCAGTTGTGGGCGATGTCGCTGGCCTTGGATGCCCAGGGCGAGATGGTGCCCAGGCGCGGCACGACCAGGAACAGGCGGCCGCTCGGCTCCTGTACCGGCACGCTCGGGCCGTACTTGAGCAGACGGCCCAGCACCTGCTGCTGGTCGGCGGTCAGCTCGCCGTCGACGTCGGCGAAGTGGGCGAATTCGGCATACAAACCAGTAACAGCGGGGACTTTCTGGCTCAGTTGCTCGAGTAATTTACCGTGGCGAAAGGCAGAAAGGGCAGGAGCGCCGCGCAGGATCAACATCGTCGGGACAGCCTCAGGAAGGGGTGTGCTTAGAGGCCGTGCATTCTAGCCTAATTCGCAGGCTTTCGGCACCCGCTCTAAGCCAATGCTGCCGGGCGGTGGAACCGGACTCCGGGGTCAAAAAATCGCCCGTTGCGCCACGCCCGTCACAGCGCCTGCTACCAGACAAGCCACCTATTGTCGAGATATGGCGCCGGCAGTCCTTTGCGTATACTGCACCCTATGTTCGCCCACACTGCTTTGCGCCAGCGTTGCGCCAAATGGCTCTTCGCAACCGGACTCTTCCTGATGCTCGGTGCCTGCGTTGAAAAACCCAGCACCCTCGAGCGCGTCAAGGAGGATGGCGTATTGCGCGTGATTACCCGCAACAGCCCGGCCACCTACTTCCAGGACCGCAACGGCGAAACCGGTTTCGAGTACGAACTGGTCAAGCGCTTCGCCGACGACCTGGGGGTGAAGCTCGAGATCGAGACCGCCGACAACCTCGACCAATTGTTCGACCAACTGGGCAAACCCTCCGGCCCGGTACTGGCCGCCGCCGGCCTGGTCAGCAGCGAGCGCCGCGCCAGCCAGGCGAAGTTCTCCCACCCGTATCTCGAGGTGACCCCGCAGGTCATCTACCGCAACGGCCGCTCGCGCCCGACCAATGCCAAGGGCCTGGTGGGCAAAAAGATCATGGTGCTCAAGGGCAGCAGCCACGCCGACCAGCTGGCCGAGCTGAAAAAGCAGAATCCGGGGCTGGAATACGAAGAATCCGACGCCGTCGAAGTGGTCGACCTGCTGCGCATGGTCGACGAAGGCCAGATCGACCTAACCCTGGTCGACTCCAACGAGCTGGCCATGAACCAGGTCTACTTCCCCAACGTGCGCGTGGCCTTCGACCTGGGCGACACCCGTGACCAGCGCTGGGCGGTGGCCGCCGGCGAAGACAACAGCCTGCTCAACGAGATCAACGAGTTTCTCGACAAGTCGCAGAAGAACGGCACGCTTCAACGCCTGAAGGACCGTTACTACGGCCATGTCGATGTGCTGGGCTACGTCGGTGCCTACACCTTCGCCCAGCACCTGCAGCAACGCCTGCCCAAGTACGAGAAACACTTCAAGACCAGCTCCAAGGTCGAACAGGTGGACTGGCGGCTGCTGGCCGCGATCGGCTACCAGGAATCTATGTGGCAGCCGGAAGTCACCTCCAAGACCGGTGTGCGCGGCCTGATGATGCTGACCCAGCGCACCGCCCAGGCCATGGGCGTGTCCAACCGCCTGGACCCCAGGCAGAGCATCCAGGGCGGCGCCAAGTACTTCATGCTGGTCAAGGACCAGCTCGACGACAGCATCAAGGAGCCGGACCGCACCTGGTTCGCCCTGGCGGCCTACAACGTCGGCAGCGGCCACCTGGAAGACGCCCGCACCCTGGCCAAGCGCGAAGGCCTGAACCCGAACAAGTGGCTGGACGTGAAGAAGATGCTGCCGCGCCTGTCGCAGAAGCAGTGGTACAGCAAGACCAAGTACGGTTATGCCCGGGGCGGTGAGCCGGTGCATTTCGTCGCCAACATCCGCCGCTACTACGACATCCTCACCTGGGTCACGCAACCGCAGCTCGAAGGCCAGGTGGCCGAGGGCAACCTGCATGTGCCTGCGGTGAACAAGGACAAGCCAGCGGAGCAAGCGGCGCCGATGTGATGGCATCCGCTGCCAAAGCGTGGGAGCGGGCTTGCCCCGCGATAATGTGGCTGCAGGTTAACCTTTGGCCCGCCGAGCCTTGAAAAACTCGCTGAGGATCGCGCCGCATTCCTCGGCCAGCACTCCCCCCTCGTACATCACCCGATGGTTGAGAAAGCCCTGGGTGAAGAACTGCCCCTGGCTCTGCACGATCCCCGCCTTGGGCTCCAGCGCGCCGTAGACCACCCGTGCCACCCGCGAATGGACGATCAGCCCCGCGCACATGCTGCACGGCTCCAGCGTCACGTACAGGGTGCTGCCCGGCAGGCGGTAGTTGCTGGCGGACTTGGCCGCAGCGCGGATCGCCACCATCTCGGCATGGGCGCTGGGGTCGCTGTCGAGGATCGGCCGGTTGAAGCCCTGGCCGAGCACCTGGCCGTGCTGCACCAGCACCGCGCCCACCGGCACCTCGCCCAAGGCCGCGCCCTGGGCCGCCAGTTCCAGGGCCAGGCGCATGAATTCCTGATCGCGGCTGCGATCGATGATCTGCGGGCGCATCAGACCACCGCGATCGCGGCCATCAGGCCGGTTTCCATGTGGTCGATGACATGGCAATGGAACATCCAGGTGCCTGGGTTATCCGCCACCAGCGCCACCTGCGCCCGCTCGTTCTTGCCCAGCAGGTAAGTGTCGGTGAACCACGGCTCGACGATCTTGCGCCGATTGGAGGCGATCACCTTGAAACTCATGCCGTGCAAGTGGATCGGGTGCTGGTACTGGGTCATGTTCTTCAGCTCGAGGATATAGCTCTTGCCCTTCTGCAGCGTGGCGATGGGCCGGTCGGCGCAAGTCTTGTCGGTGATGTCCCAGGCCTGGCCGTTGATCTGCCACAGACTCGGCGGCTTGCCGTTCTCGGTATTCACCGAAACCTTGCCGACCCATTCGAAATTGAAGTTGAGCTTCTCGGCATTCTCCAGGTCCGGCTCGGCAACCGGGTTCGGCGGCAGCGCCTTGGGCCAGTCGCCGGGAGCGTCGCTGCTGGCCACCGAGCGCAAGGTGCCCAGGCGCACGAAGCCGTCACGCAACGAGACCTCCTCGCCCGCCTCGGGTATGCGGATCGCCAGGCAGATGCGCATGCCGGGGCCAAGCCAGTACTCCTCGTCCAGCGGGCGCGGGGTGATCGGGTTGCCATCGAGGGCGTAGATCATCGCCTCGCAGTTGCCCTTGAGGTTCAGGCGGTAGGTCCAGGTATTGTCCAGGTTCAACAGACGCACCCGTACCACCTGCCCGGCCGGCAGCTCGGTGACCGACTCGGCCTGGCCATTGATGGTGATCAGCCGCCCGGCAGTGCCGTTGCGCGCCGCCTCGCGGGGGATGCTGAACGGCAGCCAGGCGCCCTGCTCGTCCACGTGCCAGTTCTTCAGGCTCAGCGTGCGTTCGTGCTTGAACCCGGTCGGTTCGCGCTCTTCTACGATCAGCGGGCCAACCAGCCCGCGCCCCAGTTCCTCGGAGCTGCTCACGTGGGGGTGGTACCAATAGCTACCGGCATCCGGCACACGGAACTTGTAGTCGAAATATTCGCCGGGCTTGACCGGCAATTGCGACACGTACGGCACGCCGTCCATTTCCAGCGGCAGGCGGATGCCATGCCAGTGGATGGTGGTTTCCACCGGCAGGCGGTTGATGAAACGCACCCGCAACCAGGTACCCTGGCGCACCCGCAACTCAGTGCCCGGCGCCGACGGGCCGAAGGCCCAGGCCTCGGTCTTGAAGCCCGGCACCAGCTCGACATCCAGCGGTGCGGCGATCAGCTCGTAGTCGTGCCCGGCGTTGTCGTCCTCGACCTTGCCCAGCCAGTAACGCGCCGCGCCACCGGCGCCCAGGCCTACCACTACAAGGCCGGTCAGGCCCTTGAGCATTTGTCGACGGGTGAAGGACATCGGTGCGGGTACCTCGTTTCTGCGCGATCAAGCTGCCAGCGGGGCTGGCGATGAAGGGCGAATACGATACACCTGCATTTGCGAAATATTAAGTGAAGTCTTGTCGCAGGGCTGTTCGCTGCCGTAGCGACGGGGCGGTACGCCTGCTTCGCGAGTGAATCCCCACAGCTGCGCTATATCACGCCCAATCTCTGCATAGAGCGCTATTGCAGTTGGAACCTGGAACAGGGACAGTCCACTGGCTGGTGCATTCACGCCAGCCAGACAACCGAACGGGGAACACATGAAGGAACATAAGTACGCCGTCACCGTGAACTGGACTGGCAACACCGGCTCCGGCACCTCCAGCTACACCGCCTACCAACGCGACTTCGATGTCCAGGCACCGGGCAAACCGGCGCTGCACGGTTCGGCCGACCCGGCCTTCCGTGGCGATCCCGGGCGCTGGAACCCCGAGGACATGCTGCTGGCCTCCCTATCAGCCTGCCACAAGCTCTGGTACCTGCACCTGTGCGCGGTGAACAACGTGCAGGTCCTGGCGTACATCGACCACCCCGAGGGGCGCATGGTCGAGGGCAACGCCGAGCACAAGGGGCGTTTCATTGAGGTCTTGTTGCGTCCGCAGGTCGTCGTTGCCCGCGAGTCGGACACGCGACTGGCCATGCATCTGCATGAAGAAGCCCATCACGAATGCTTCATCGCCAACTCGGTGAACTTCCCGGTTCGTTGCGAAGCGGTTATCCAGCGCGAGGCCTGAGCCCTCCGGATACGACAAGGGCGTCTTGCGGCGCTCTTGTGGCTCAGTTCACTCCTCCTTTGTTATCGGCCAGACAGTTTTACCCATCAAACATTGGCCGCAACATAAACAAAATCATCCAACTTCATGGAAGTACCATGACGGCTAAACAACCTGTCGATACCGCCACTGCCAAAGCTTGTTGCAACATATCTTGAGTAGAGATTTCTCCAGTCGTCGGACAGTGGCCCGCTTCCCTATGGCGTGTGTGCTGATGATCAGCGCACTTCTCATCGCCTGCCAATCGCCGCGCGAGGCACTGCAACAACTGGCTCAAGAACACGACCGACAATGGGAGGTCCTGTCGGGACAAGACTTCCCTCTCCTCATCCTTGCGCCGCGCACCGCAGAAAAAATGACTCGCCTGCGTGTCTACCTGGAAGGCGATGGGCATTCCTGGTCGACGGCCACTCAACCCAGCCTGGATCCGAGCCCGCACAATCTGCTGGTGCCACGGCTGGCGGTCAACGATCCTACGCCGAACGCGTATCTCGCACGCCCCTGCCAGTTCGTCATGGCTGCAGCGTGTCAGACCGCACTCTGGACCCATCGACGCTACGCTCAGGAAGTGATCGACCGCCTCAACCAGGCGCTAGACCAACTAAAACAACGATATGGCAACAGTGAATTCGAACTCGTGGGGTATTCGGGTGGCGCCGCGCTGGCATTATTGTTAGCGGCGCAGCGCAATGATATTACCCAGGTGCAAACCCTGGCCGGCAATCTCAGCCCGCGCATGTGGGCGACGATGAAAGGACTGTCGCCACTCCACGGATCCTTGGAACCGCTGGACTACCGTGATCGACTCGCCTTGTTACCTCAGCGTCATTTCATTGGAGACGCTGACTCGATCATTCCGGGTGATTTGGCTGCCCGGTATCAACAGGCACTTGGCTCACCATTATCCCAGTGTATTCATGTCCCTGAAGCGAGCCACGATAGTGGCTGGGAAGCGGCATGGAGCCGATGGGTCAAGACTCCATTGGCGCATGAACATCCTTGAACCAGGACGGCCACGGCTTGGGAAAACAACTGAAACGGCGCATTTATGTTTTTTTTCGCCATTAGTTGTTTTCATGATGAATATCCTTACCCGCATCGTGTAGATTCGGCGCGCTTGAAACAGCACTTCACTGACAAGCTGACAGGGATGCCGAAAACAGACGCTGACGCGCGCGTTGCCCCCTGTCAGTTTCTACCCTGTAAGGATACGGTCTTGAACATCTCCCACCTGCGCCGCTCGTTGTTGGCGCTGTCCGTCACGGCTGCCACAGTCCATGCCGCACCCGACCTCAACCACGACCTGGGCACAGGGGCATACATCAGCTCCGGCGGTGGTTTCAATAACGCCACCTTTACCGGAACGTCGCAAAACGCAGGTGTGACGCTGACCAATGTGACGCTGGCGGGCAGCTTGATCAATCAGGGCAAGATCAACCTGACGGCCGCAACCCCCAGTGACGTCCCATCCGGCATCTCGATGACCCTCAACTCCACCGTCGCTGGCAGTCTGGTCAACCAGGGTGACATTACGGTGAGCGGCACCACTGCGATGGGGCTGGACCTGTATCTGGCGAAAATCGCCGGTGAAGTCAACAACAACGGCAACATCAGGGTAACAGGCGAAGATGCCAATGGCATGATGATCACCTCGGCCCAGGCTCGCATCAATAACTCGGGCACCATCACTGCCAGCGGCGTCGGCTCTGCAGGTATCGAGATAGAAAACGCCAGTTTCACCGGTAAAAATACAGGCGACCCTTTCAAGAGTGATATCAACAACAGCGGGACTATCTCCGCCGAGGGCGTCGGTATCCACTTGGTCAACCTCGACCCCTCCGCCGGCTTCAGCATCTTCTCCATCAGGCAGACCGGTGGCCTGATCGAAGGCGGCACCGCGGCAATTCTGGCGGATGACCATGCCTCCCCTTCTTATTTCTACTGGGAGGGTGGCCAGGTCAAGGGTGACCTGCTGGGCTTGAGTGGGGTACTGGTGCAAGGGGATGCACAATTCGACGGCTCGACCATTCGTGCCGGTTACGTCGATATCGACGGTGGTCGCCTGACGCTGCTTCGCCCACAGACCACGATCGTCGGCAACCTCGACCTGGATAGCGAAACTGCTCGCTTGCGCCTGCTGCTGGATAACAACACACTGCCCAACACGCCGATCCTGACAGTCACCGGCGATACCTACTTCTCTCCAGGCAGCCAGGTCGAATTGCAGGCTCGCTCCGACGATTTCCGCACCTCGGCCCAGGGCAACCGCTACACCCTCATCAACTCCGGCACGTGGGAAGATCCACAGAACCTCTCCGTGGTTTCATCCTCGGCGCTGCTTGAAGTGAAAAGCTTTGGCATTGAAGGCCAGGATGTAAAAGCAACGGTTGCGACCCGCAGTGATGAGGCAGTAACGCAAGACCTGCTGGGCGCCCATGGTTCGCGCAATGCGGTGAACGCCATCCAGCCGCTCAAGAACACAGTCCTGGGCCAGATGGACGAAAGCGACCCGGTATTCCAGCACTTTGCCAACGCCGGCAACCCCGAAGATCTGGCGAAACTGGCCGAAACCTTGGCCCCGGACGTCAGCCGTGGGGTCATCAACGCCGCCACCAACAGCCAAAACCTGGTCGCAGGTGCCATCGAGCACCGCGCCAGCAAAGCACGCAGCGGCCTGTCGTCGGGCGACGTCCTGGCAGAACAAGGGGTATGGCTGCAAGCGCTGTCCAGCGATGCCAACCAGGATAGTCGCCACGGTATCGGCGGCTTTGACGCCAACACCCAAGGCATCGCCTTGGGTGCCGACGGCAAGCTCAACCCCAATACCACCGTGGGCCTGGCGTACAGCTACCTGACCAGCGACGTCAAGTCGGACCTTGGCAACAAGACCGACGTCAACGGCCATGCACTGACGCTGTACGGCAACTGGGCCCGCGACAACTTCTTTGTCGACACCTCGCTGACCTACGGCTGGAACGACAACGAGTCCAGACGCTACATCGCCGGTACCCGCGCCAAGGCCGATTACGACAGTGCAATCTTCGGCGTCAAAGCACTTGCAGGCTACACGTTCCGGCTAGACAAGCATTGGCTGCTGGAGCCACAGGTCGGTGCGCGTTATGCCAAGGTCTCGATTGATTCGTACCGTGAAAAAGGCAGCTCAGCCGCCCTCAACGTTGGCAGCCAGCGCTATGAAATCGGCGAAATGGGCCTGGGCGCCCGTCTGGCGGCCGCTTTTGACGTCGGCGTGGGCAGCCTGGAGCCGGAAGCCAAGCTGATGGCCTGGCACGATTTCATCGGCGACAAGGCCAGCACCACCTCGACCTTCGTGCTCGGCGGTACCCCCTTCACCACCCAAGGCGCCACCCCCGCGCGCGACAGCTACGAGCTGGGACTGGGTGCCAACTACCGGGTAGGCGCCTGGAGCGTGGGAGGGATGTACAACTACCTGGCCAGCAGTGGTTTCAACGCCGACACCTTCACTGCCAACGTGCGTTACGACTTCTGACCAACGCCTGCGCTCCAAACAACAAAACCCGCATTGGCGGGTTTTGTTGTTTGGGACCGAGGGTGAAGCCCACAAGCGCCTGGCTATTTCACCTGCCCGACTGAATGCCAAAAGCCCGCAGTTACGCGGGCTTTTGGGGTGTTTCCTGCCACTCGCTTCCGGTCTACGCCGGACGCGGGATCATTCCCACTCGATAGTGGCCGGCGGCTTGCTCGACACGTCGTAGGTGACGCGAGAGATGCCGTCGATTTCGTTGATGATACGGCCGCTGACGGTTTCCAGCAGCTCGTACGGCAGGTGCGCCCAGCGCGCGGTCATGAAGTCCACGGTCTCGACGGCACGCAGGGCCACGACCCAGGCGTAGCGACGGCCGTCGCCAACGACGCCGACCGACTTGACCGGCTGGAACACCACGAACGCCTGGCTGGTCTTGTGGTACCAGTCGGCCTTGCGCAGTTCTTCGATGAAGATGTGGTCGGCGCGACGCAGGATGTCGGCGTATTCCTTCTTCACTTCACCGAGGATGCGCACGCCCAGGCCCGGGCCCGGGAACGGGTGGCGGTAGACCATGTCGTACGGCAGGCCCAGCTCCAGGCCGATCTTGCGCACTTCGTCCTTGAACAGTTCACGCAGTGGCTCGACCAGCTTGAGGTTCATTTCCTCCGGCAGGCCGCCGACGTTGTGGTGCGACTTGATCACGTGGGCCTTGCCGCTCTTGGCGCCGGCCGACTCGATCACGTCGGGGTAGATGGTGCCCTGGGCGAGGAACTGGATGTTCTCCAGCTTGCTGGCCTCGGCATCGAACACGTCGATGAAGGTGCGGCCGATGATCTTGCGCTTCTTCTCAGGGTCCGCTTCGCCTTCCAGGTTGTCGAGGAACTGCTTCTCGGCATCGGCACGGATCACCTTGACGCCCATGTTCTCCTTGAACATGGCCATCACCTGGTCGCCTTCGTGCAGGCGCAGCAGGCCGTTGTCGACGAACACGCAGGTCAGCTGGTCGCCGATGGCGCGGTGCAGCAGCGCGGCAACCACGGACGAGTCGACGCCGCCGGACAGGCCCAGCAGGACGTTGGCCGAACCGACCTGAGCACGTACCTGGGCGATGGCGTCCTCGACGATGTTCGAGGCGGTCCACAGGGCTTCACAGCCGCAGATGTCCTGGACGAAGCGCGACAGGATGCGACCGCCTTGCTTGGTGTGGGTCACTTCCGGGTGGAACTGCACGCCGTAGTAGCCCAGGGCATCGTCGTACATGCCGGCGATCGGGCAGCTCGGGGTGCTGGCCAGCACGCTGAAGTTGCCTGGCATCTGGGTGACCTTGTCGCCGTGGCTCATCCACACGTCCAGGCCCAGCACGCCGTCATCGTCGACATGGTCTTCGATGCCGTCGAGCAGGCGGCTCTTGCCGACCACGTCGACGCGAGCGTAGCCGAACTCGCGCAGGTCGGAACCTTCGACCTTGCCGCCCATCTGCTCGGCCATGGTCTGCATGCCGTAGCAGATGCCCAGCACCGGGACCTTCAGGTCGAACACGGCCTGCGGCGCGCGCGGGCTGTTGGCTTCGTGGACCGACTCGGGGCCACCGGCCAGGATGATGCCGCGCGGGTTGAATTCGCGGATCGCTTCATCGTCCATGTCGAACGGGTGCAGCTCGCAATACACACCGATCTCGCGCACGCGGCGGGCGATCAGCTGGGTGTACTGGGAACCGAAATCGAGGATCAGGATACGGTGAGCGTGAATGTCGAGGGCCATGACTCAATCTCGTCAGTGGAAATCGGAAACGACGCGGGGCTGTGTATGACAGCCCCGTTCGGTAATTGCTGGAAGCCTCAGCCTACGCGGTAGTTAGGGGCTTCTTTGGTGATCTGCACGTCATGCACGTGGGACTCGGCCATGCCGGCACCGGTGATGCGCACGAACTCCGGCTTGGTACGCATCTCTTCGATGGTCGCGCTGCCGGTGTAGCCCATGGACGAACGCAGGCCGCCCATCAGCTGGTGGATGATCGCGGCCAGGGCGCCTTTGTACGGCACGCGGCCTTCGATACCTTCCGGCACCAGCTTCTCGGCGCCGGCCGAGGAGTCCTGGAAGTAACGGTCGGACGAGCCTTGCGCCTGTGCCATGGCACCCAGCGAGCCCATGCCGCGGTAGGCCTTGTAGGAGCGGCCCTGGAACAGTTCGACTTCGCCCGGCGCTTCTTCGGTACCGGCGAACATCGAACCCATCATCACGCAGGAAGCACCGGCGACGATGGCCTTGGACAGGTCACCCGAGAAACGGATGCCGCCGTCGGCGATCAGTGGCACGCCAGTGCCTTCCAGTGCGGCGGCGACGTTGGCGATGGCGCTGATCTGCGGCACGCCGACACCGGCGACGATACGGGTGGTGCAGATCGAGCCTGGGCCGATACCGACCTTGACCGCGTCGGCGCCAGCTTCGGCCAGGGCCTTGGCGGCAGCGCCAGTAGCGATATTGCCGCCGATCACCTGCACTTGCGGGTAGGTCTCTTTGACCCAGCGAACGCGGTCGATCACGCCTTTGGAGTGACCGTGGGCGGTGTCGACGACAACCACGTCAACGCCGGCGGCTACCAGGGCGGCAACACGCTCGCCGGTGTCCTTGCCGGTGCCGACCGCGGCGCCGACGCGCAGACGACCCTGGTCGTCCTTGCTGGCCAGCGGGTAGGCCTTGGCTTTCTCGATGTCCTTGACGGTCATCATGCCCTTGAGGGCGAACTTGTCGTCGACGATCAGGACTTTTTCCAGGCGGTGCTTGTGCAGCAGCTCGCGGACTTCGTTCTTGTCGGCGCCTTCGCGGACGGTGACCAGACGCTCTTTGGGGGTCATCACGTCGCGGACCTTGGCGTCCAGGCGGGTTTCGAAGCGCACGTCGCGGGAGGTGACGATGCCGACCAGATCACCGTTTTCCAGCACCGGAACACCGGAGATGTTGTTCAGGCGGGTCAGGTCGAACAGGTCGCGCACAGTGGCGTCGGCGTCGATGGTGATCGGGTCCTTGACCACGCCAGCCTCGAACTTCTTGACCTTGCGTACTTCGCCGGCCTGCTGCTCGATGGTCATGTTCTTGTGGATGATGCCGATGCCGCCTTCCTGGGCCATGGCGATGGCCAGGCGCGCTTCGGTCACGGTATCCATGGCGGCGGAGACCAGGGGAATGTTCAGCTCGATGCCACGAGTCAAACGGGTCTTGAGACTGACTTCATTGGGCAGTACCTCGGAGTAGCCAGGTACAAGGAGGATATCGTCGAAGGTCAGGGCTTCTTGGCTGATACGCAGCATCGCGGGGGCTCCCGGGAGGGAAAAATGGAAGCGCGCCATTATACCCATCCATGGCGCGCCGCTCAATGCAAAATAAGGGCCTTCGGTCAGCCTTGCGGCAGTTTTACCTGCACCACCGCCACCGGCTGGTCCAGCCAGTCGGCGAAGCTGTCGAGGAAGGCATGGGTAAACCCGGCCTCGCCCCAGTTATTGAAGATGAACCCCAGGTTGGAAAAGGCACACGGCTGCAAATAGAGAAAGCCATTGATATCGTCTTCGAAGCCGCACAGCGGGCAGGTGAAGTTGTCACTCACCCCCGGCATCCACTCCTCCAGGCTCTCGAACAGCGGCTCGCCGACCTCGCGCCGGCACTCCGGGCAACCGGCTTCTTCGAGAAAATCGTCGGTGGGGGTGTAGATGCAGCGCTTGAGCATCACCTCCAGGCCGTTGACCTGCTCGCCGAACGGCAACTTCTCGGGATGCAGGGCCACCTTGCGCGCCCCCTCCGCCAGGGCATGGCCCATGCGGTTGCCGGTGCGCCCACAGGTGCTCAACTGTTCCTCAACGATTTTTTCGCGCACCAACCAGCGCAGGATGGCACGAGAGCGGGCCTCATGGACGGGCACGGTGGACAGTTTGGGGACGATGATGCTCTGGGTATTCATGGGTGAGGCGGGCCTGCGGACTGCGGTAATGGCGCAATTCTAGCGCCTGCTCAGGCGCTCAGGTAGCGGCCGATCAGCGCCAGGCCGCTGGCCAGGACCAACCAGGTGACCAGGCGTATGAAGGCCTCGCGGGACAGTTTCAAGGTCAGCCGTCGCCCCAGCCAGGTGCCGACGAACATCACCGGCAGCAGGCAGGCGGCGAGCAGCAGCAGGCTGGTATCGGCATACACCCCGGCGATCAGGAACAGCGACAGGCGCACTACCGTGCTGCAGCTGATCAGCGCGACCTGGGTCGCGCGCACCTGTTCCTTGGCCTCCAGACGGGCACTGAGGTAGATCGCGTAGAGGAATCCACCACTGCCGAACAAGGCGCCGAACAATCCGCCCACCGTGCCCATGGGCACCGCCCAGGCGCCCGACAGGCTAGCCGGGCGTACCTTGACCGCCAGGCCATAGACCGCATAGGCGGTCACGAAGATGCCCATCAGCAACAGCAATACATCGGACTTGAGCCGCAGCAGGAACACCACGCCGAGGGTGCAACCCACGGCCATGAACGGCAGCAGGCGCAGCAACTCGCCGCGCACCACATCGCGTCGCGACGGCAGCAGGTTGCCGAAGGCTGCGACGAAATCCAGCAGCACCAGCAGCGGAATGATCCGTGACAACGGCATGAAATGGATCAGCACGGGGCCGGCGACCAGCGCGGTGCCGAAACCGGCAATACCGAAGACGATATAGGCCACCCCCACTCCCAGCAGGATGGGCAGCCAGTCGAACGTGGAAAACGACAGTTGAGCGAGCATCGCGGCAGTTCCCTTGAAGACAACTGAAGGTTAGCCAGTGACGAGCCATGCCGACTAATATGCCTTTTTGCCATTAGCCATCTCGAAAAGGCATGACATGACTTCGATCCGCCAGCTGCGCTACTTCGTCGAAATCGCCGAGGCCGGCAGTTTCAGTGCCGCCGCCGAGCGGCTGTACATTGCCCAGTCGGCCCTCAGCCGGCAGATCAAGGAGCTTGAGCTTCACCTGGGCACCGTCCTGTTCGAACGCACTGCCCGCCAGCCACGGCTGACCGTCGCCGGGCTGGCCTTTCTCGAGCGCGCCCGCCACCTGCTGGCCGATCTGGACAAGGCCGAGCGCCTGGCCCGGGAAATCGGCCAGGGCCTGCGCGGCAGCCTGCGACTGAACCACTCCAGTACCGTGCCGCTGACCGGCCATTTGCTGCAGCGCCTCGGCGGCTACCTCGAGGACAACCCCGGCGTTTCCCTGGAGATCGCTCAGCAATCGTCGGAGGCGCAACTGGAGGACATCGCCGAAGGCCGCCTGGAAGTCGGCCTGCTACGTCTGCCGGTGCTACGCCAGCATGAAGGCGTGGAGCTGCATGCGCTGTTCGACGAACCCCTGCTGCTGGCAGTGGCGACGGGCCACCCACTGGCCACGGCAAGCAGTGTTCGACTGGACCAACTGCGCGAGGAACGCTTCATTTCCATCCCCCATCGCCAGCGTGGCGGCCTGAGCTACCTGTCGGCGTCGCTGTGCATGAATGCGGGGTTCTTTCCGCAGGCAGCACAGGTGGTATCGCGCAAGACCACGCAACTGCAACTGATCCAGGCCGGGTTCGGGGTGGCGTTGTTGCCGGCGAGCATGCGCGAGATCGCCCCGCCGGCGGTGCATTTCGTGCCGCTGGACGAGGCGTGCCAAAGTACCGTGGCGCTGGCTTGCCGGCGGGATGCCGGGGAACTGGTGCGCCAGTTCGTGGCGATCATGCAAGGCTGAAGGCCTCATCGCGGGGCAAGCCCGCGATAGAGGCCGGCACAGACAACCAGGCCTTCGCTCATTTATGATGCCCGCCATGATCAGAGACCCTTTCGAACGACTCGGCCTGGACCGCGAGGTCCTCACCGTCAGCCAGCTCAACGGCCGCGCCCGCGTGCTGCTCGAGGACGTGTTCCGCAGCGTCTGGGTGGAAGGCGAGATTTCCAACCTCGCCCGCCCGGCCTCCGGCCACATGTACTTCACCCTCAAGGACAGCGGCGCGCAGATCCGCTGCGCGCTGTTCCGGCAGAACGCGGCCCGGGTGCGCCAGGCCCTGCGCGACGGCCTGGCGGTACGGGTGCGCGGCAAGGTCTCGCTGTTCGAAGGGCGTGGCGACTACCAGCTGATCCTCGATACGGTCGAGCCGGCCGGCGACGGTGCTCTGCGCCTGGCGTTCGAGGCGCTGAAGGAAAAGCTCGGCGCCGAGGGGCTGTTCAGCACCGAACGCAAGAAGCCGCTGCCAGCGCACCCGCAACGCATCGGCATCATCACCTCGCCCACCGGCGCGGTGATCCGCGACATCATCAGTGTGTTCGGCCGTCGTGCGCCGCAGGTCGAGTTGAACCTGATCCCCACCGCGGTGCAGGGCCGCGAGGCGATCAACCAGATCGTCCGCGCCCTGCAGATGGCCGATCGGCAAGGCTTCGACGCGCTGATCCTGGCCCGTGGCGGTGGCTCGCTGGAAGACCTCTGGTGCTTCAACGAAGAGGCCGTGGCCCGCGCCGTGGCCGCCTGCGTCACGCCCATCGTCAGCGCCGTGGGCCATGAGACCGACGTGTCGATCAGCGATTTCGTCGCCGATGTGCGCGCCCCCACGCCGTCCGCCGCCGCCGAGCTGCTCGCTCCCGACAGCAGCGGCCTGCAGCAGCGCCTCGACGGTCTGCAACGGCGCCTGCTGCTGCGCATGCAGAACCGCCTGGCCCACGACCGCCTGCGCCTCGACGGGCTGGCCCGACGCCTGCGCCACCCCGGCGAGCGCCTGCGCCAGCAGGCCCAGCGCCTGGACGACCTGGACATGCGCCTGCGCCGCGCCTTCATGCTCGACATGAACCAGCGCCAGCAACGCCTCGGCCGCCTCGACACGCGCCTGGCCGCGCAACATCCGGGACGCAACCTGAAACTGCTCAAGCAGCGCCTGGACAGCCTCGCCGAGCGCCTGCCGCGGGCCATGCGCGACGTGCTCAAGGACCGCCGCCAGCGCTTCCAGGCACAGCTGCAGACCCTGCAAGTGGTCAGCCCGCTGGCTACCCTCGCCCGCGGCTACAGCATCCTCCTGGATGAGCGCGGCCAGGCCATCCGCAGCGCCGCGCAAACCCACAACGGCCAACGCCTGACCGCCCGCCTCAACGAAGGCGAGCTCAAGGTACGGGTCGAGGACAACCACCAGACCCCGGTCACCCTCTCGCTACTGGACTGACACATGCCACGCCTGTTCGCGCCCCTGCTTGCCCTCGCCCTGCTGCTGCCGGTCACGGCCGCCCACGCCAGCTACATCACCCGCGCCCTCAACAAGCCCGTGCCCGGCGGCGTGGCGGTGGTCGACCTGGGCCCGGGCGCCAGCGCCCCGACCGCGCGCTTCGATGGCAAACCGGTATTGGTGGTCAGGGAGCAGGACAACTGGCTGGCCATCGTCGGCATTCCGCTGACGCAGAAGCCCGGCAGCGCCGTGCTGACCCAGGGTGGGCGCAACATTCCTTTCAGTGTCGGCAGCAAGAAGTACCCCGAGCAGCACATCACCTTGAAGAACAAGCGCCAGGTCAACCCTGAGCCGCAGGACCTCAAGCGCATCGACCGCGAACTGGCCGAGCAGATCAAGGCCTACCGCAGTTTCAGCCCTGTGCTTCCGAGCAACCTGATCCTCGACAAGCCGGTCAACGGCCCGCTGTCGAGCAAGTTCGGCGTGCGCCGCTTCTTCAATGGCGAGGAGCGCAACCCGCATGCCGGCCTGGACTTCGCCGTGCCCGCCGGCACGCCGATCAAGACCCCGGCCAATGGCAAGGTGATCCTGGTGGGCGACTACTTCTTCAATGGCCGCACGGTATTCGTCGACCATGGGCAAGGCTTCATCAGCATGTTCTGCCACATGTCGAAGATCGACGTGAAGCCGGGCCAGGCGCTGCGCCGTGGCGAGGTGGTGGGCCGCGTAGGTTCGACTGGCCGGGCCACCGGGCCGCACATGCACTGGAACGTCAGCCTCAACGATGCGCGGGTGGATCCGGCGATCTTCATCGGCGCGTTCCAGCCCTGAAATAGCAATCGCGGGGCAAGCCCGCCCCCACGCAGCCAACACTGGCCCCGCGATTTGCGCAATGAAAAAACTTAAAGCAATAAAATCTCAACAAGCCAAAATTAAAAGCCATAAAAACTCAGTAAATTCGTTTTTTTAAGCATTTATCTCAATTTTCCCGCAATGCTTGCCATACCCAAACCCACTGGTTAGGGTTGAGCATATGAACATCTTCAGCACCCTCCTCCAACAACACCGCAGCCTCTGCCTGGTCAGCGCCCGACTACCAGGGTGAATCGCGTCGCCTCGCCTTTTCATCTCGTACACGTTCGGCAGGCCCGATCACGGCCGCACATAAAAGGATTGCTTCCATGACCATGCTCAAAGATCCATCGAAGAAGTACCGCGCCTTCCCGACCATCGACCTGCCTGACCGTACCTGGCCGTCGAAGACCATCACCCAGGCGCCGATCTGGTGCAGTTCCGACCTGCGTGATGGCAACCAGTCGCTGATCGAGCCGATGGATGCCGAGAAGAAGCTGCGCTTCTGGAAGACCCTGGTGCAAGTAGGCGTGAAGGAAATCGAAGCGTCGTTCCCGTCCGCATCGCAGACCGACTTCGACTTCGTGCGCACCCTGATCGAAGACGGCCACATCCCGGACGACACCACCATCCAGGTGCTCACCCAGGCCCGTGAAGACCTGATCGCGCGCACCTTCGAATCCCTGCGCGGCGCCAAGAAGGCCATCGTTCACCTGTACAACGCCACCTGCCCGTCGTTCCGCCGCATCGTCTTCAACCAGGACAAGCAGGGCGTCAAGGACATCGCGGTCAATGCCGCCAAGCTGTTCGTCAAGTACGCGGCGCAGCAGCCGGGAACCCAGTGGACCTTCCAGTACTCGCCCGAGACCTTCAGCGCCACCGAACTGGAGTTCGCCAAAGAGGTGTGCGACGCGGTGATCGAGGTGTGGAACCCGACCCCCGAGCACAAGATCATCCTCAACCTGCCGGCCACCGTCGAAGTCGCCACGCCGAACGTCTACGCCGACCAGATCGAGTGGTTCTGCCGTAACGTCAACCGCCGTGACAGCGTGATCATCAGCCTGCACACCCACAACGACCGTGGCACCGGCATCGCCGCCACCGAGCTGGGCCTGATGGCTGGCGCCGACCGTGCCGAAGGCTGCCTGTTCGGCAACGGCGAGCGTACCGGCAACGTCGACCTGGTGACCCTGGCACTGAACCTCTACACCCAGGGCATCGACCCGCAGCTGGACTTCTCCGATATCGACGGCGTGCGCAAGGTCGTCGAGGAGTGCAACCAGCTGCCGGTGCACCCACGTCACCCGTACGTCGGCGACCTGGTGCACACCGCCTTCTCCGGCTCGCACCAGGACGCCATTCGCAAGGGCTTCGCCAAGCAGCAGGACGGCGAGCTGTGGGAAGTGCCATACCTGCCGATCGATCCGGCCGACATCGGCCGCAGCTACGAGGCGGTGATCCGCGTCAACAGTCAGTCGGGCAAGGGCGGCATCACCTACCTGCTCGAGCAGGAATATGGCATCAGCCTGCCGCGCCGCATGCAGATAGAGTTCAGCCAGGTGGTACAGGGCGAGACCGACCGTCTCGGCCTGGAAATGACCGCCGAGCAGATCTACAAGCTGCTGCAGAAGGAGTACCTCCAGGCCAACGCGCCATATGCCCTGGTCAGCCACCGTCTGCAGGAAGAGAACGGCAGCAGCCACGTGCAAGTGGAAGTCTCCGGTGAAGGCGAAACCACCCTGCACTGGCACGGAAAGGGCAACGGCGCCCTCGAAGCACTGGTGGCCGGCCTGCCGATCGCCGTGGAGATCATGGATTACAACGAACACGCCATAGGCGCCGGCACCAATGCCAAGGCCGCGGCCTACATCGAGCTGCGCGTGGCCGGCGGGCGTCCGGTGCACGGCGTGGGCATCGACGAGAACATCACCACCGCCAGCTTCAAGGCGCTGTTCAGCGCACTGAACCGCTCGCTGAGCCAGCAGCAGGCCAAAGCGGCTTGATGCGCTGATCGACCAGAAGAGCCCGCAGAGATGCGGGCTTTTTTGTGCGCGCTGGATGAGATCAAGAGGCTGCAGAAAGCAGGCCATCATTTAGCCTTCATTCATGGGTATACTGCGCGAGCCCTCCCCCACTCATGCAAGGAGCACCATGAGCTATTGCCTGGCGCGCGTACGACGCCACCGCCCGCTGGAATGCAATCGATGAGCATCCCAATGAGTGAACGGATTGGCGCCATGGGGCTGGTTGACCAACTGCGTCATCGCGAAATGGCCATCCAGGAGCACCTTGACTTGCCTCGGCGCCGGGCCGAAGTGGCCGAAGGCATTCGCACTTACTATCAGAGCCATGGCATCGCCTTCGACGAAACAACGGTCGAGGAAGGCGTACGTCAATTCTTCGCACGACGCCTTGAATTCCAAGCCCCTGCACTGGGCTTTACACAACGCCTGCTGACTCGTCTGGCCATGGCCTACCGACCGCTGCTAAAAGGCGTGGCCTACAGCGTGCTGCTGATAGCCTTGGGCCTGGGCACACTGTTTCTAGTGGAAAGTGGACTCAACATTCGAGCGGGCCTGAGCGCCGACCAATTGGCCATCGACGCCCAGCTGTTGCAGATGGATTTAGCTGCGCAGCGCCAGCGTTTGGAGCAATCGAAGGCGCGTCAGGCACGCCAACCGGTTCCAGTGGTGGCGGATCTGCTCGTCAAGGTCGAGCGTCTGCTGCCCAGCCCCAGCCAAACATTGAATGTCGTACGACCCGATCCGATCACCCGCGACAACCGCGCCCCCTTCAATGCTCGAATCGAACAAGCGTACTTCGTATTGGCCGGCGCGCAAAACAACCTGGCAAAGGCCAGAAAACGACTCAACCGCGTGGAGCACGTCTACATCAGCCTCGACCGGCAGCAGCAACTGCAGGATCGCCTGAATGCCATGCCGCTGCCCAAGGCCGATCATGAGCAGCTGGCTGACTGGCTCAATCGTGCCGGTGAAAACATCTCCAAGCTGCAACTGGAAAAGGCCGACTCCACCCTCGAAGCAGTGAAGGACTACCTGATTTACGCCGCAGAACCCCTGACCATCGAGCTGATCGATCGCCCCGACATCAAATCGGGCGTGGAGCGCTGCTACGAAAACGCCGGCTGCAGCCCGAACAGCACCCGAGGCAAAAGCTGGTATCTGATCGTCGAACCCTTCGACGCTGCCGGTAAGCAGACGTGGGCGCCGGTGACCAGCGTGGAGACCGGCAAGACCCGTTGGGCCAATCGTTTCGGTGTCCGCGTCAGTTACGACGAATATCTGCGGGTCCGGCAGGACAAGCTCGAAGATGGCCATATTAGCCAACGCCTGATCGGCAGAAAACCGGTGAACAGCCTGAGCATACACTTCAGCCAGAGCACCAACGCTACCCCTGACATGATTCTGGAATGGTAATGCCATGACACCGATCGCCCTTGTCAATGCGCTCGAACACAACTCGCGCCAAGCCGAACAGAGCAGACGTGAAGCTGAGCAAGCGCTGTATACCCAGCTTGACCAAGAAGCCCGGCTGGAAGACCAGATCACCTCGAAGCTAGGCCAAATTGCCACCCTGCAGCTGAATATCGACCCCGATCAAGACGTGCATACGCGGCTGTTGTTCGAACAGCGCGAGTACGCCCGAGCCAACCTTATCCAGGCGCTCGAACGAGTCGAGCAGTTGATAGCCGCCCAACTGGATAAACGTCAGCAAGTGCGCAGTGATCTCGGCCAACTCGATGCCCAGGCCCAGCGTCTGCTCGACGAGGATCCTGCTTTCGCCCAATTGCTGGAACAACTGAATGCGGCCCGGCAAGCCGAACAGCAGTCCGATACGGATTACGAGGAAATCCGCAACGAGTGCGCCAACAAACTGGAGGGTTACAAGAGCAACCCGCTCTACCGTTTTCTCAAGGCGTGTAGCTATGGGACCGAACAATACCGGCCTTACCCCTTCCAGCGTGCACTGGACGACTACCTGGCGCGTAAGGTCGACTTTAACGTCAACTACGCCAACGAACAGACCTTGCTGGCCATGTACACGCGCAACGAGACCCAGCGCCAGAGCCTCGCCCAGGCGCGGCAGCAATTGCAGGCGCAACACCAGCAGCATCTGGAAAAAGCCCGAGAAGCAGCTGGTATGCAGGCCTTGCAGGCCGAGGAACAGGAGCTGGAAGTGTTGTTGAGCGAGGCCAAGGCCGACGCCAGCTCGCTGCATGCTCAACTGGCCGACTTCAATCAGCAACGCGATCCCCATCTGTTGCAGATTCGCCAGAGCATCACCGACAGGCTCAGGGCACGCCCCTTGGCCGAGCTGATCATCGAGGCAGCCAGGACACCTAGCCCGGACGACGACATCCTGGTAGGCGACCTGCAGTTGCTGCACGCGCGGCTACGGGAGATTCAGCAACCTCTGAGGAGCCTGCGCGACCAGAGTGACAACCAGCGCCAACGCTATGACCGGGCCAAAACTCTGGAGTACGCGCTGCGCGATGCCCATTACCGCGATCAAAGCCATGTGTACCAGCTGCAGCAGCCCATCGAACAAATACTCGGCGACTACATGCGAGGCCAGCTGGAACAGTCCGACGTGCAGCGCTTGCTTGATGAAGGTCGGCAGTTCGTGTCGCCACAGCTTCCGGATGACGACCGGAGCAACTCGACCAGCTCCCATGGCAGCAGCTTCTCCACGTCAGGCAGTTTCGGTGGAAGCGGTTTCAGCACCTCCAGCAGTTCCGGCGGTGGTGGGTTCCGCACCACCAACAGTTTCTGAATAGCGCAACTCAATTGCAGATATCCACTCAGGCAAGGATCACCATGAGCCAATACCTCGAACGCGCCCTTGACGGCCTGCGCAAAATCGGCATCGCCTTCGGCCAGGCGCCCCAGCCAGCGCCAGTACTGACCCTGTTGGACAAGGTCGCGCACTACGACAACCTGCGTGTCACCGGCATCGCCGCGGTACTGCAGCAGGCGTCGCTGTTCAACCAGACCGTACGCGAGCAGATCGCCGGGATGGATATCTCTCACCGCTACATGGATATCACCGACAGCTTCACGTCAATTCGTGAAGATGCGGCTGCCATGGCCACATGGATGGACGATGGTCGCCTGGATACCCTCGAACGCCTCAAACTGGCCTGGATGCGCATGCTGCGGGGCTCGATCCCGAGCCGCTTCGAGGACATCCGCAAGCACTACCTGGACGTTTGCGCGGCCGCGAGCGATCAGATCACTCGCGAAAGCCTGATCCTGGAAGCGTACATGGACTTCCGCCTGGCCATGAAGACTGCCGAGGTCGATGCTCAGCAAGTACTGATCATCGCAGGGCAGTCCCTGCAAGAGTGCAGCAGTGCCCTGGACACCGCCAACGCTACCGTGGCTGCGGCCGCAAGCGAAGCGCCCGCCCGCATCGCGGCACTGGAGCTGGTGCGTGACGAAGCGGTGCGAGCCCTGCAGAACGAAGACAAAAGCTACCAGATCGTCAAGGATATCGCTGACGACCTACGGGTTGGCTACAACACCGCCGAGATGGTTTTCGCCCGCATCAGCCAGGTGCATGTGGTCAAGGAGCGTCAGTACCAGCGAATGGTGTCGTTCTTCGCCACCAACGAAATCGTGCTCACCAGCCTTGCGGTTTCGTTCACAGCCAACCAGGGCATGGCCGAGGCCACCCATACCCTCAACGCCACCACCTCCGGTATCAACAAGGGTCTGGAAGCCCTGGGCGAGCTGGGCAACCAGCAACTGGGGGCGGCGATGAAAGCCAGCTATGGCTCGACCCTGCGCGTCGAATCGGTGCGCGCCCTGGCCCAGGCCACCCTGGATTTCCAGAATGACATGAAAGGCCTCACCGAAACCTACCGTGCCGAGTCGAGCAAGGCCGCGCTGGAAATCTCCACCGCAGTCGAAGACGCCAAGCGCGCCTTCGCCGCCTTGCTGAGCAAAGCCGCTCAATGAGCAAAGGCTCGCTCAGCGAACAGATGGGGGCCATGGCCCTCGTCGACGAGCTGCGCCTGCAGCAGCGCCAGGTGCAGGAGCATCTCGACCTGCCACGGCGGCGCGCGGAAATCGTCGAACGCATTCGTGGCTACTACCAGCGCCAAGGCATCGCTTGCGATGACAGCCTGATCGAGCAAGGGGTACGCGCGTTCTTCGCCCGCCGCCTGGTGTTCGAGGCGCCGCAACTACCCTGGCCCCACAGGTTGCTGGCCGGGATGCTCCTGCGTCGCAGGCTGCTGGCCTGGGGCGGGCTGGCGTCGGTCGCCTTGCTGGGCGGTGCCTTGCTGACGGCGAATCTGCGCCAACCTGTAGCGCCCACCCGACCGACCGAGGTCAGCGCCCCCGCCAACAAGGGCCTGGGCGTGCCGGCGCCAGCCTGGACAAGGGAAGCGGACCGAGCGGCGCACCAGGCACGCCTGGACCAGTACACTCAGTTGATGGCCCGCTTGGACGGCATGCCGCTACCGGAAGACGTGCGCGCCAAGCTGCTGCCGTTCGCCCGGTCCACCGGCGCGCTGGTGGCCAACCATGGGCCGGCCAAGGCTATTCAGGCCTTGCGCGAGTTGCAGGTGTACACCGACTACACCGAAGCGCAGCTGCAACTGCGCATCCCCGACGGCGCCGGACAGATATCCGGTTACGAACGCTGCCGCAAGACCTCGGCGTGCCAGCCAGGCAGCGAGGACGGCAAGGCATGGTTCCTGGTGTTTCAGGCACGCGACCCGCAGGGCAAGGTGGTGACGATGCCGCTCGCCAACGGCCACACCGGCGCGATCGCCCTCGCCGACTTCCTCGGTGTGCAGGTCACCCACGCGCAGTACCTGAAAGCCCAGCAGGCCAAGCAGGCCAAGGGCCGCGTCGATTACCCGGTCATCGGCCGCAAGGATGCCTACAACCTGAGCCGGCACTTCGACAATCGCGTCTTCGCCGGTAGCAGCTTCGACAATCCGGCCGACACCAACCAGTCCATCGTTTCCGCCAGCTTCTGATGACCCACCAATGACCGTCTCACTTTCCGAACAGATGGGGGCCATGGCCCTGGTCGACGAATTGCGCCACCAGGAACTCGCACTGCAGGAGCACCTGGATCTGCCGAAGCAGCGCAGCGAAGTAAGCGAACGCATACGCAGCTATTACCAGCGCAACGGTATCCATCATGAACAGGCGCACATCGAACAGGGCGTACGGGCATTCTTCGCCCAACGCCTGGTCTTCGAAGTGCCGCCGTTGAGCAGGTGGGAGCGCTTGCTGGTGCGCCTGGCCCTGTCGCCTTCGCTGCTGATCCCGCCAACTGCGGCCGTACTGGCTGTCGGCGCCCTGAGCTGGGCACTGCTTGCTGGTTGGATATGACCAAGCCATGACACCCGATACCCTGTTCATCGCGATCGACAGCTACACCCGTAGCACCCTGCTGGCGCAGCGTGAAGCCGAAGAAGACTTGCGTGAGGCAATTGCTCGCGAGGTCAGGCTTGAGTGCCTGATGGCCGAGAAACTCAATGAACTTGCCAGTTTCCAACTGGAACACGGCCCAGAGCTTGATCCTGAGACCCGACAACTGCTGGCCGAACGCGAAAGCGCACAAGCCGAGCTGCACGACCACATCGATCGCCTGCAACGGCTGATCGAGGCGCGCCTCGAGATTCAGCGCCACCTACAGACACGCATCGGCACACTTGAAACCCAGGCACGTACTCAACTTGAGAAAGACCCGGCATACCTGAGCCTGACTGCGCACATTCGCCGATCGCTGGACAACGAGCCGCAGGCCGAACTGGCTTATGTGGAGATCCGCGACGAGTGCAGGGCAAAGCTGGTAGCGTACTGGAACAACCCGATATTCCGCGCTCTGGTATTACGCGACTACGCAACCGAGCGCTACAGACCTCGCTTGCTGCGTACCTGGCTCGATGACTTCCTCGCCCGCAAGGTGAATTTCCAGGTAAACCAGGCCAACGAACAGATGCTCCAGGCAATGCTCGACCGCAATGAAGCACAAAGGGAACAGCGCATGCGCGACAGGGAGCAAATGGGACGTGAACACCAGGCGCTTCTGGACGAGGCGTACCATAGGCTGGGCTTGCCGGCGCTCTGGGCACAGGACGATGCTCTCGACCACGAACTGTCCGAGGCGAAGGCCGAAGTCGATGCCTGGCACCTGCAGTTGAGCGTCTTCAGCCAGGGGCTGGATCGCAACCTGCAACGTATCCGCGAGCAGCTCACTGCGAAACTCAAGACCCGCCCGCTTGCGCAACTCATGCAGCATGCCGCCGCCACACCGGATGGGGCCGATGACGCGTTGGTGAGTGAGCTACAGGACTTGCACCCACGCCTGCTTGCACAGCAGGAGGCCAGCACCAGGCTGCTGCAGGTGCGTGACCGCACGAGCTTCGACCATGAGCGCGCGCTGGCACTGGATCGCGCCTTGCGCAACGACTTTTACCAAGATCGCAACAGCCGCTACATCATCCCTCGTCCGATCAGGCAGTTCATCGAGGCCTACCAGCGAGGCGAGATGGACCTGCAGGCGATCAAGACCCTGCTTACCAGCGCACGGACACTGAACGACCCCAGCCGGCCTGGCAGCGGCTGACAATTATCGGCCTAAATGACTCAGGCAAAAAAAAGGGGCGCCGACCAAGCGCCCCACAAGCCGTGTAGCACACAACGAAATCTGTCAGTCCAGCAACGCCATCGCCTCGGCGCTGCACGCCTCGATCCGCGCCCAGTCACCGTTCTTGATCCAGCTGCTGTCGAGCATCCAGGTGCCGCCCACGCACATCACATTGGGCAGGGCCATGTAGTTGCGCACGTTGGCCGGGTTGACCCCGCCGGTAGGGCAGAAGCGAATGTCGCCGAACGGGCCGCCGAATGCCTTGATCGCCGCCACGCCGCCACTGATCTCGGCCGGGAATAACTTGAAGCGGCGGTAGCCCAGGGCGTAGCCCATCATGATTTCCGACGGCGTGCTGATGCCCGGCAACAGCGGAATATCACTGTCCACGCCCGCTTCGAGAATGTCCTGGGTGATGCCCGGGGTAACGACGAACTGCGCGCCCGCCGCCTCGACGGCCGCGAACATGCCGCGGTCGAGCACGGTGCCGGCGCCGACGCACAGCTCCGGACGCTGCTCGCGCAGCACCTGGATGGCCTTCAGGCCGTGCTGCGAGCGCAGGGTCACTTCCAGGGTGCGGATGCCGCCGGCGGCCAGGGCATCGGCCAGGGGCAGGATGTCTTCCTCACGGGCGATGGTGATTACCGGCAGGATGCGCGCCTTGTTGCAGATCGCGTCGATCCGCGCGGCTTTGTCGGCCATCGAGAGCAAAGGCTGTGGGCGTTCGAGGGTGGTCATGACAATGGATCCTTGGCTCATGGGCACCAGTAGATGTCCAGGGGGTCGTGAAGAAAGGCGCGAATCGGCATTTCGGTTGGGTCTTCTGCCGCCAGCGCGGTGCGCAGGGTGGCGAGCTTGCCCGCGCCCTGTACCGACAACAGGGTCAGGCCGGCAGTGGCCAGCAGTGCGCGGGTCATGCTCAGGCGCTGGTGCGGCACGCTGGGCGCCAGCATCGGCAGGCAGCGGCGCTCACCGACCTTGGCCAGGCCCTGGCGCAGGTTGGGGCTGGCCGGGAACAGCGAGGCTGTATGGCCATCGTCGCCCATGCCCAGCACCAGCACATCGATCGGTGGCAGGTCGGCCAGCACCTGGTCGGTCTGCTCGGCAGCGGCTTCGAGGCTGGCGGCGGGTTGGTAGAGCCCGATGAAACGGGCCTTGGCCGCCGGCCCCTTGAACAGATGGCGGGCCAGCAGGCCGGCATTGCTGTCGTCGTGCGCCACCGGCACCCAGCGCTCGTCGGCCAGGCTCACGGTGACCCGGGACCAGTCCAGCGCCTCGCCGGCCAGCTTCTCGAGAAACGGCACCGGGCTACGCCCGCCAGACAGCACCAGGCAGGCCTGCCCCTTGCTGGCGATCGCCTGGCGCAGGCGCTCGGCCACATCATGGGCCTGGGTTGCCGCCAGGGTTTTCGGATCGGCCAGCTGATGAACCTTCACGGTCGCCGGCAGTTGCAGTTCAGATATCGCCATACCAGGCCCTCCCATCACGTGTAATCAATGCAATCGAGCTCATCGGCCCCCAGGAACCGGCCGCATAGGGCTTGGGCGCGTCGCCGGTGTGCTTCCAGCCGGCAATCAGCTGGTCGCACCATTTCCAGGCGTATTCGATCTCGTCCTTGCGCACGAACAGGTTCTGGTTGCCGCGCATCACTTCCAGCAGCAACCGCTCGTAGGCATCCGGGATCCGCGCGCTGCGCCAGGTGTCGGAGAAATTCAGCTGCAGCGGGCCGCTGCGCAGTTGCATGCCCTTGTCCAGGCCCTGCTCCTTGGTCATCACCCGCAGCGAAATACCCTCGTCCGGCTGCAGGCGAATGATCAGCTTGTTGCCGATCTGCAAACGCTGTTCCGGAGCGAAGATGTAGTGCGGGGTTTCCTTGAAATGGATGACGATCTGCGACAGCTTCTGCGGCATGCGCTTGCCGGTGCGCAGGTAGAACGGCACGCCCGACCAGCGCCAGTTACGGATATCGGCGCGCAGGGCGACGAAGGTCTCGGTGTCGCTCTGGGCGTTGGCGTTGTCCTCTTCGAGGTAACCCGGCACTGGCTTGCCGTCACTGAAACCGGCGATGTACTGGCCACGCACCACATGGGTGCTCAGACCTTCTCCGGTGATCGGTGCCAGGGCCTTGAGTACCTTGACCTTCTCGTCGCGGATGCTGTCGGCCGAGAGGTCGCTGGGCGGATCCATGGCGATCAGGCAAAGCAGCTGCAACAGGTGGTTCTGGATCATGTCGCGCAGCTGGCCGGCCTTGTCGAAGTAGCCCCAGCGGCCCTCGATGCCGACTTTCTCCGCGACGGTGATCTCCACATGGGAGATGGAATTCTGGTTCCACTGGGTTTCGAACAGGCTGTTGGCGAAGCGCAGGGCGATCAGGTTCTGCACCGTCTCCTTGCCCAGGTAGTGGTCGATACGGTAGACCCGGCTCTCGGGGAAGAACCGCGCCACGGCGTCGTTGACCCGGCGCGACGACTCCAGGTCGTGGCCGATGGGCTTTTCCAGCACCACCCGGGTACGCGACGCCAGGCCGGCCTTGTCGAGGTTCTCGCAGATCGCGCCGTAGACCGCCGCCGCCGTGGCGAAGTAGGCGATCAGCGGCTGCCCGCTCGGTGCCTGTTCGGCCAAGGCCTGGTAGCCCTCGGGCTCGACGAAGTCCAGGTGCAGGTAATTCAGGCGCGCCAGGAAGCGCCCCAGGGAAGCGGCATCGATCTCGGCCTCAGGCACGTGGCGGCGCAGATGGGCTTCGATGTTGTTCAGGTGTTCCTGCACGCTGCCCGGCTCGCGGGCCAGGGCCAACAGGCGCGTGTCGGGGTGCAGGAGGTCGGCGCGGTCGAGCTGGTAGAGCGCGGGGAACAGCTTGCGCAATGCCAGGTCGCCGAGGGCGCCAAAGAGGGCGAAGGTGCAGGGTTCGACACTGATCGCGGCCATGATGTTGGTTCTTTTATAAATGTTGGACTAGGAATACCGGTTTCAACCCTGCTTTTCAAGGGTTAATGTAGTAAAAACCACAACATCCAATACAGCCATTACAGACAAGTGGTGTGACAATCTTACCGACAGTAGGATACACACCAGCGCAAAAAGCCTGCTTCCCGACCCAAGGACACACCATGGACCGCGTGCGAAACCTCCTGGAACAGATCCAGGGCCGCCTCGACGAGCTGAACAAGGCCGAACGCAAGGTCGCCGAAGTCATCCTGCTCAACCCGCAACAAGCCACCCGCTTCAGCATCGCCGCCCTGGCCCAGGCGGCCAGTGTCAGCGAACCGACGGTCAACCGCTTCTGCCGCTCGTTCGGCGTCAGCGGCTACCCCGAGCTCAAGCTGCAACTGGCGCAGAGCCTGGCCAGCGGCGCCGCCTATGTCAGCCGCGCGGTGGAGGCCGACGACGATCCGGCCGCCTACACCCAGAAGATCTTCGGCAGTGCCATTGCCTCGCTCGACAGTGCCTGCCAGGCGCTCGACCCGCAGCAGGTCAGCCGCGCCGTGGACATGATGATCCAGGCCCGGCAGATCCACTTCTTCGGCCTCGGCGCCTCGGCCCCTGTGGCCCTCGATGCGCAGCACAAGTTTTTCCGTTTCAACCTCGCCGTGTCGGCCCACGCCGATGTGCTGATGCAGCGCATGCTGGCTTCGGTGGCCCACACCGGCGACCTGTTCGTGATCATTTCCTACACCGGGCGCACCCGCGAGCTGGTCGAGGTGGCGCGCCTGGCCCGGGAAAACGGCGCCTCGGTGCTCGGCCTCACCGCCGCCGGCTCGCCCCTGGCCCAGGCCTGCAGCCTGAGCCTGCATATCCCGTTGCCGGAGGACACCGACATCTACATGCCGATGACCTCGCGGATCATCCAGCTCACCGTGCTCGACGTGCTCGCCACCGGCATGACCCTGCGCCGTGGCGTGGACTTCCAGCCGCACCTGCGCAAGATCAAGGAAAGCCTCAACGCCAGCCGCTACCCGATCGAGGACGACGACCTCAACTGAGCCGGTGCGCCTGCAAGCGCAGGTGCGCCCGCTCGCCCGGCGCCAGGCTCAGGCCCTCGCCACTGCCGCTGGCCGCCTCCACGCAGACGAAGCCTTGGCACTCGCGCCCGCTCACGCCCATCAACGGCCGGTTGCCAGGGTGCCAGACCACGGTGTCGTCACTGTCGCCGGTGTCGATGCACAGTTCGCGCTGCCATGCCGGGTCCTGCAGCTGCACCCGCGGCGTGCCGGGGTAGACCCGCTGGCAACCGCCCTTGAGGGTCAGCGCGCCGTCTTCGCGGCAGGCCTGGCGATTGAGGCGATCGTAGCCATCGATGTCCTCCAGCCCGGATAGCGCTATCTTCGACACGTCGCTGATCCGCCAGTAGGCCAGCAGCGCATGGCTCAGCTGGCACGGTTCGCTGTCCTGGTGCTCGGTGCTCAGGCTCAGTTCCATGCTCGCCCCGAGCCGGGCATGCAGGTCGACCTGCCAGTCGCACAGGTCCAGGCGCCATTTCAGGGTCACCCCCTCCTCGTCCTCGCGGCTGTCCACCAGCTTCCAGTCCAGCAGGCGCGCCCAGCCATGGGCCGGCCACAGGTCCTCGCTGGGATGGCGGCCATACCAGGGCCAGCACACCGGCACGCCTCCGCGGATGGCCCCCACCTGCGGCCACTGCTCGGCGCACCACAACCAGGGTTTCTCACCAGCGGGTTGAAAGTGCAGGAGCTGCCCGCCCTGGCGGCTGAACACCGCCTGGCAGCGAGGGTGGTCGATGATCAGCACATCGCGCTGCTGGTAACGCTCCCACTCGAAGGTCGGCCTCGGCCGTTGCGAGGTGAAGAAGCGATGTAGCGGATGTTCAGGCATGGTTCCGAGCTCTTTTGTTGTTCGAGATAGCGCTGTCTCGCCCCGTGCCCGCTAACCACTGCTGGCCAGTGGTTAGCGGGAGGTCGAGATGGATGGCGTAAATTTACAACAATTTTTCTCAGAATGACGACTGAATCTTCAACCCCGCGACCAGCGCGTTGTCCACTTCGTCCACACCACCCGGGCTCTTGATGTACTGCAGGTTGGGCCGCACGGTCAGCCAGTTGGTGACGTGGAAGCCGTAGTAGAGCTCGGCGTTGTACTCGGTGCGCTGCAGCGGCGCGAAGCCCGGGTTGTCGTAGTCGTTGATGCCGGACTGGGCATTGAGCAGCTCGGCGCGCTTCTTCACATCGTCATTGACGTGGATGCGGGCGATGCCGAAGCCGATGTCATCCTTGGGCCGGGCATCGAAGGCGCCCTTGTAGACCAGGCCGACTTGCTGGTAGTTGTCGACCACGTTGGTGGCCTTGTCGTGCACGGTGAAGTTGGCGAACAGGCTCAGGCCGCGGTTGACGTCACCGGCATGGGCGGTGACCTGCTGCTGCGCCACCACCCACCAGCCGTGCTTGCTGGAGTGCGACTTGAACGCCGCGCCCGTCAGCGCCTGCGGGTTGCCGTTGATGTCGTCGTACACGTCGTCGGCCTTGGCGGTGCTGTAGTAGTAGCCCAGGCGATACTCGCCCGGCAGGCCGTTGACCTTCGGCGACCATACCGCTTCCACTGGCAGGATCGCGCCCTTGGTGCCGCTGCCGCTGAGCTTGAAGCCGTTGCCGGTCTCCAGGTTCGACGGGTTCTGCTCGTAGGCGCCGACCTGGACGAAGAATTCCGGGGTGATGTTGTACTTGACCCGCAGCGCCCACTGGCTGACCGGCCAGTTGTACCAGATGCCGCCGACCCAGTTGCCCACCTGCGAGCCGCAGAAGGCCAGGTTCTGGAAGTCGCAGGGGAAGCTGTTGAAGTCCTCGCCCTCGCCGAAGCGGCCGAATTTCACGTCCAGGGCGCCGTCGAAGTACTTCTGCTTGACCCACATCTGCGTCAGGCGCCAGGTCTGGCCGCGCCCCCAGACCTCCTGCACCGAACTGAACTGCCCGGCACGCGGGTCGCTGATGCGGTCGTTGGACAGGTTGCGGCCACTACGCTCGGTGATCGCCAGCTTGAACTCGGTGTCCTTCCAGCCGAAGATCTTCTCCAGGTCCAGGTGCGCGCCCAGGGCGAACTGGTCGCTGTAGCGCGCGGTCTTGTCGTCGTTGTAGCCACCGTGCAGGTTGCCGGCCACTTCGCCAACGTAGTCGAGGGTGAAGTCGTAGCCCTTCTCCAGCAGCTCGGTGCGGGTGCCGCCCCAGTCGCCGGTCATCCATTTCGATTCCGACGAGAAAGCCTCGGCGGCCTGAGCCCCGCTGCTGCCGACCAGCGCCAGCAAGGCGAGCGATCCCAGGGTCTTGATGCGTTTGCGATGTTCCATCCCTTTGCGTCCTCTTTTCTTGTTATGCATTGTTCTAGACGATTCAACGGCCCTTGAAGCGAGTCACGTTGTCCTTGATGGCAGTGCCACTGGCGGCGAGGTCGAGGCGTTCGCCGCTGCCGGCGTCGAACAGCAGCACCCGCGCCGGGTCGAACTGCAGGTTGAGGCTGTCGCCGACCCGGCACGCCACATCCGGCGCCAGGCGGCAGCAGACCTTGGTCTGGTTGAGGGTGACGAACACCAGCAGGTCCGGGCCAGTGGGCTCGGTAACCTGCACTTCGGCGCGGATCGCAGGCATGCCGTTGCCCTCCGCGGCGCCCAGCGAGATTTGTTCAGGGCGCACGCCGAGAATGATCTCGCGCCCTTCCAACTCATCCGCCGCCACGCCCAGCGGCAGCTCGCAGCGCGCCTGGCCACTGTCGAGCAGCGCCAGCACCCGCCCGTCCTGCTTCATCAGGCGCACAGGGATGAAGTTCATCGGCGGCGAGCCGATGAAGCTGGCGACGAACAGGTTGGCCGGGTCGTTGTAGATCTGCTGCGGGGTGCCGAACTGCTGGATGATGCCGTCCTTCATCACCGCCACCTTGTCGCCCAGGGTCATGGCCTCGATCTGGTCATGGGTGACATACACCGTGGTGGTCTTCAGGCGCTGGTGCATCAACTTGATCTCGGTGCGCATCTCCACCCGCAGCTTGGCGTCGAGGTTCGACAGCGGTTCATCGAACAGGTAGATCTTCGGCCGCCGCGCCAGCGCCCGGCCCATGGCCACGCGCTGCTGCTGGCCGCCGGACAGCTGCCCGGGCTTGCGCCCCAGCAGGTGCTCGATCTGCAGCAGCTTGGCGACCCGCGCCACCTCCTCGTCGATGGCGGCCTGGGACATCTTGCGGATCTTCAGGCCAAAGGCGATGTTGTCGCGCACGTTCATGGTCGGGTACAGCGCGTAGGACTGGAACACCATGGCGATGTCGCGATCCTTGGGGCTCATGCCGCTGACATCCTCGTCGTCGATGAGGATCGCCCCGCCGCTGATGCTTTCCAGGCCGGCGATGCAGTTCATCAGCGTCGACTTGCCGCAGCCCGAGGGCCCGACCAGGATCAGGAACTCGCCGTCCTTGATCGCCAGCTGGATGTCCTTGAGCGTGTCCGGCAGGCCCGCGCCATAGGTCTTGTGCACATTGCGTAGTTCGAGTGTTGCCATGACTTACCCCTTGACCGCGCCGGCGGTCAGCCCGCGCACGAAATACTTGCCCGCAATCACGTAGACCAGCAGCGTCGGCAGCCCGGCGATCATCGCCGCGGCCATGTCGACGTTGTATTCCTTGGCCCCGGTGCTGGTGTTGACCAGGTTGTTCAGGGCCACGGTGATCGGTTGCGAGTCGCCGCTGGAGAACACCACGCCGAACAGGAAGTCGTTCCAGATCTGGGTGAACTGCCAGATCAGGCAGACCATGATGATCGGTGTCGACATCGGCAGGATGATCCGCCCGAAGATGGTGAAGAACCCGGCGCCGTCCAGGCGCGCGGCCTTGACCAGCGCCTCGGGGATGCTCACGTAGTAGTTGCGGAAGAACAATGTGGTGAAGGCCAGGCCGTACACCACATGCACCAGCACCAGGCCGCTGGTGGTGCTGGCCAGGCCCAGCTTGCCAAGGGTGAACGAGGCCGGCAGCAGCACGGTCTGGAACGGCAGGAAGCAGCCGAACAGCAGCAGGCCGAAGAACAGTTGCGAGCCACGGAAGCGCCACATCGACAGCACATAGCCGTTGAGCGCGCCGATGGCCGTGGAGATCAGCACCGCCGGCACGGTGATCAGGATCGAGTTGAGGAAGTAGCCGTTGACCGTGGCCCAGGCCTTGGCCCAGCCAATGCCGGTGAACGCCGCCGGCCAGCTCAGCAGGTTGCCGCTGCCGATGTCCTCGGGGGTCTTGAAGCTGGTCAGCAGCATGACCACCAGCGGCACCAGGTACAGCAGCACCGCCAGCAGCAGCACCGCGTGGATGGCGATGCGGCTGAGGTTCAGCGCGGGTTTGTCGACAGGACTAGTCATGGCGTTTGCCCCGCAGTTCGGAGTACAGGTAGGGGACGATAATCGCCAGGATCGCGCCCAGCATGAGGATGGCGCTGGCCGAGCCCATGCCCATCTGGCCACGGCTGAAGGTGAACGAATACATGAACATCGCCGGCAGGTCCGAGGAGTAGCCCGGCCCGCCCGCAGTCATCGCCGCCACCAGGTCGAAGCTCTTGATCGCGATGTGCGCGAGGATCATCAGCGAGCTGAAGAACACCGGGCGCAGGCTGGGCAGGACCACGGTCCAGTAGATGCGCGGCAGGCTGGCGCCATCGAGCTGGGCGGCGCGGATGATCGACTGGTCGACGCCGCGCAGGCCGGCGAGGAACATCGCCATGATGAAGCCCGAGGCCTGCCACACAGCCGCGATCACCAGGCAATAGACCACCCGGTCGGGGTCGATCAGCCAGTCCAGGCGAAAGCCTTCCCAGCCCCAGTCACGCAGCAGCTTGTCCAGGCCCATGCCGGGGTTGAGCAGCCACTTCCAGGCGGTACCGGTAACGATCATCGAAAGCGCCATGGGGTACAGGTAGATGGTGCGGATGAAGCCTTCGCGGCGGATGCGCTGGTCGAGCAGCACCGCAAGGAACACGCCGATGGCCAGGGTGATGCCGATGAACAGCCCGCCGAACAGCAGCAGGTTCTTGCTCGCCACCCACCAGCGGTCGTTGTCGAACAGCCGGGCGTACTGCGCCAGGCCTGCCCACTTGTAGGTGGGCAGGAAAGTCGAGGTGGTGAACGAGAGGACGAAGGTCCACAGGATGTAGCCGTAGAAGCCCACCAGGACGATGAACATGCTCGGCGCCAGCACCAGTTTCGGCAGCCAGCGCTGCAGCGCGTCCAGGGGTGAGGCCCGCAGGCGGGCGGTTGCTGTAGTCATGATCTGGGTTCCCGATGCGAGATTGCCTGCATGGGCCTCATCGCTGGCAAGCCAGCTCCCACAGGTAGGTGTGCTCAGGCTGATCGCTGTACCTGTGGGAGCCGGCTTGCCGGTGATAGGGCCGTCAGAGCCTTACTTGGCGGCGTTGACGGCTGCGGCCAGCTTCTTCGCCGCATCGGCCGGATCGGCCTTGGGATCGTTGATGTAGTTGGTCACCACATCGAAGAACGCCCCCTGTACCGCCAGGGTGGTGGCCATGTTGTGCGCCATGCTCGGTTGCAGGCCGCCGGACTTGGCGTCGGCCAGGAAGTCTTTGGCTGCCGTCTGGGCACAACTGTCGAAGCCGTACTTGCCCATGTCGGCGAGCATGTCGTTACGCACCGGGATCGAGCCCTTGTTGATGCTGAAGACCTTCTGGAAGTCCTCGCCCAGAACCTTGCGGGCGATGTCCTGCTGGCCTGCCGCGGTACCCTTGTCCTTCTGCTTGAACACCACCAGCGAGTCGATGTTGTAGAGGAACGCCTGGTCGGTGCCCGGGAAGGCCACGCACTGGTAGTCCTCGCCGGCGGTCTTCTTCGCCAGGGTCCATTCGCTCTTGGCCCAGTCGCCCATGATCTGCATGCCGGCCTTGCCGTTGATGACCTTGGCCGCTTCAAGGTTCCAGTCCTGGCCCTTGCCGTCCGGGTCCATGTAGGTGGCTACCTTCTTAAGCTCGGTGAGCGCCTTGACCATCTCGGGGCCGGTCAGGGCCTTTTCGTCCAGCTCGACCAGGGCCTTCTTGTAGCCCTCGACGCCCATCACCGAGAGCACCACATTCTCGAACACGGTGCTGTCCTGCCACGGCTGGCCACCGTGGGCCAGTGGGATGAAGCCAGCAGCCTTGAGCTTGTCGGCGGCGGCGTAGAATTCATCGAGAGTAGTTGGGGCCTTGTCGATACCGGCCTTCTTGAACACTTCCGGGTTGATCCACAGCCAGTTGATACGGTGGATGTTCACCGGCACGGCCACGTAGTCGCCGTCGTACTTCACGGTGTCGGCGACCTTCTTGTCGAGCAGGCCGTCCCACTTCTCGTCCTTGGCCACGTCCTTGAGCACGTCGGGATCGAGCAACCCGGTGGCGGCCCAGTCCTGGATATCCGGGCCCTTGATCTGCGCGACCCCGGGCGGGTTGCCAGCCACGGCGCGGCTCTTGAGCACGGTCATGGCGGTGGGGCCACCGCCCCCACCCACCGCGCCGTCCTTACACGTGAACCCGTCCTTCTCGACCTGCGCCTTGAGCACGTCGACCGCGGCCTTCTCGCCGCCGGAGGTCCACCAATGGACGACTTCCACGCTGCCTTTGGAGTCGGCGGCCTGGGCACTGAGGGAGAACAGGGAGGCGAAGGAGATCGCGGCGGCGAGACGAAGCGTCGGATGCATGAGATTACCTTTCTTGTTGTTATGCGAGGCAAGACTGTCGCTTGCATGGCATGGAGTGTAGGGAGGTCGCGCCCGGCGTCAGGTAACGAACGGATGCGCGAATGTCATCGTCTGGTTACAAAGCCAGGGCCGTGGCCAGGCTCGGCGCCAGCGGCAGGCGTGGCAGCAGCAGGGCCTGGTAGGCATGGTAGAGGTCGGGCTTGCCGCCCCAGATGCGCGCACTGGGCAGCAGGGCCGGGTCGAGTTCGTGGTGCCAGCCGCCGTGGGCGCGGTCGATGAAGTGGCTGGCGATGAAGTCCCAGAAGCAGCGGTACCAGTGTTCGAACTGGGCTTCACCGGTACGTCGCAACAGCGCCGCGGCAGTGGCACAGGCCTCGGCATGCACCCAGTGCAGGCGCTCGCGCACCACCGGGCGGTTGTGCCAGTCCAGGGTGTAGACCAGCCCCGGCGCGCCGTCTGCCTGCCAGGCGTGGCGACAGGCGCTGTCGAACAGGCCCCGGGCGGCGGGCAGCAAGGACTCGGGCGCAGGCAGTTGCGCCCTTTGCAGGGCCGCCTCCAGGTGCAGCACCAGGCGCGCCCATTCGAAGGCGTGGCCGGGCGTGGTCCCGTAGGGACGGAAGCCATCGGCGGGGTTTTCGCGGTTGTAGTCGGGGAGCGCCTGCCACTGCGCATCGAAATGCTCCGTGACGCGCATACCGTCGGCAGCGGCGCGGGTCAGGATCAAGCGCTCGACAATCCGTTGGGCGCGCAGCAACCACTGTGTTTCGCCGGTCACGTCGGCCAGGGCGAGGAAGGCTTCGACGCCGTGCATGTTGCTGTTGGCGCCCCGGTAGGCCTCCGCGTGCAGCCAGTCGCGGGAGAACGACTCGCGCAGGGCGCCCTCCTCTTCGCACCAGAAGCGCTGCTCGATGACCTGGGTCACCGCCTCCAGCAACGCCGACGCCTGGCTGATGCCCGCCACCACCGCCGAGCTGGCGGCAAGGGCGACAAAGGCGTGCAAGTAGGCGGCCTTGCCGGTGTCGCCATGACCTTCGGGCTGCGCGTACCAGCCGTCATGTTCCTGGTCGCGCAACGGGCCTTGCAGGGCATCGACGCCATGCTCGACCAGTTCGCGACAACCGGGAACGCCCTGGATATGCGCCAGGGCAAAGCTGTGGGTCATGCGCGCGGTATTCATGGTTTCGGCCAGGGCGCAACGGGGCAGGCGGCCTTCGTCATCGAGGTTGCCGAACCCCTGTGGCAGGCGCGAAGCCCTGGCGAAGGCGAGCAGGCGCAGGGCCTCGGCGTCGAGCCAGGCATGGTGTGTCGCGGAGTCGAGCCAGCTGATGGCCATGGGTGCACCTTCCTTGTTGTTGTCAGCCGATTCTAGCCAGCGGTCCTGCGCGGGATGTCACGAAGGCTGGCTGGATTGTCACCAGTTGGTGACGAAACTGTGAGGTGTGTACAACTAGTACTCACTGTGGACATGACTGAGGCTCCGGCAATTTCAGAGGCGTCTTGATCGGGTATTCGGGGCTGCCGAAGGCGTGGCAGGAGGTGGTGACCTGGATGTCGTCGCAAGGTAGGAAGTGCACCGTGATACCGCACACGTCTTGGCCGGTGTAGTCGGTTACGGGGACGACTTTGCTGTGTTGGCGGCGCTGGGAATCGACTTTCTCTACCCACTGCAAGACTTTGTCCCAATCAGCGGAGCCTGGAAAGTCGTCGGAGCTCCATACACCAGTTTCCCAATCTACCCTCACCGTCATACCCGGCATCCAGCGCTTCGGCGCAATGTAGCAACAGCCGCCACCACCGCCCTGGTACGCACCAATAGCATCAATCCCTGAGCGCCCGTCCACACTGAAGCGATTGATCGCCCAGTGGGTATGGTTGATTCCTTCGATGGTGCTGGCTTGGGCGACAGATGCGGACCATGGGGAGGCCACTGCAAACAATACGGCAAGCCAAACGCACCGTTGCGTGACTGCAGGAAGTCGGGGGCTTTTCTTGACCGCTAGTCGAAATGGCTTATCAAGCATCCTGCTCTCCTTGAGCCTGGCCGCCAGGCGCACTCCAGATCGCAGCCATCCGTTCTGCGATCTGCGCCCGAAGTTGTTCGCTTGTCAGTGGCAGTGAGGTGGTGCCATTACCCGCCGCGGCAACTTTGGTTTCCGGCCCGCCGTGCTCGCCAGGCACGGGTACCAACGTCACGTCGCGACGGTTGGCCTCGCTGAAGAACACCATCCGTTCGGTGAAGTAGCTGCCCCAGGGTTCACGCCCTACGGCAACGTTCTGGCCAACGTATTGCTGATTGAGCAGCGCATGGAGGAACCAGGCGCGGGAGTCGTGTACCTGATCGTCAAACAACGCTCGCAGCAGGCCGGTGGGCTGCGTTTGATTGAGGCTTTCGTCGACAGGGCCGCGCTCCGTTTCCGAAATGTGGTTGGTTCGCCCGCGAGGCGGCGGGAAGAGCTGGCTGACTTTACCTTGCCCACCCTCTTTCATGCGCTGGTGCTCGGCGAGCTTGTCTTTGAGATTCCAGTGCGCAACAAGCGCCGGGAGGGAGACCCAACGCAGAAGGGTGATGTTCTTGACGAAGGCCAGATAAGGGTCACTGTTGGCGTCGCGGTAGTGTCGGCCAAACTCTTCGGCCGCTTCGCGCAGCTGAGTTTTCGACTTGTCGGGATCGAAGTCCTTGACGCCGGGCTCCAGTGGCTTTTTCTCGGCGCCGCGATGTTCGAAGAACGCTTGTAGTTCCCGGCGTTTCTCGATTTCGGCCTGTTTGGCATTGCGCTCGGCTTCGGCCTTTTGTCGGGCTTCGGTAGTGGCGTGTTCGTCGGTCGCGTGGTGGTAGAACGCAGTGTCTTTCAGGGTTCCGAAGGCATAGCGGTCAATGCGCCAGGCGGTTAGCCAGTTCATTTGGTTGCGCAGGGCATCTTCCAAAGTGGAACTTGATGGCAGAACATCATAAATTTCAGTTGGCTCGTGAGCCGGTGCCAATCCCAATGTCACTAGGCGCCAAGCGTTAAACCGCGCCACCAACTCCGGCGCAGCCAGAAACCCTTTCACAACATCAGCAGACATTGTTCGCCAAGAGTCATCCTGAGCCCGAACGGAGAGAATCGCAGAAGGAACTTTAAAAGGGGCCCCATAGGAGAATGCATCTGAGTACAAGTCGTTTAGTGCAATTTGCGAAAGAAGCAAACTATCGTTTCGACCTACACCCTTCCCCTGATCCCCCGGCGGATACCCCCCGCCCTGATCGCTATGCATTCCCGGATAAATCACCTCAACGCTGTTATGCGGATATGTCCCATCCTCCCGCCGAATAGAGTCCAGCGGAAAACTCAACCGCTGCTCATGACTGGCCACCAGATGCAGACATCGCTCGATCAGCTTCCCGCGTGGCAACTCCTGACTGCCATCGCCCCAGCCCATATGCCCGTTGGCCCCCGGTGAAATATCCGCCACTCCGACCGAGACCACCGTATCCAGCAACCCCAGATACGCCACGCTGATCGGCAGTTTCGCTTCACCGGCCAGCAAGGTAGGCGTGGATTCTTGCGGAGCCAGCAGATGATTCAGCCAGTTGACGAAGGCCCGAGCGGCGGCCGCCCCTCGCGAAAAACCGAACACCCACAGACGCACGCCAAGCAATTTCGAGTGCCCAAGCGGCGGGTTGAGGGCGATGCGCAAGGGCCCTTCGAGCGCCTTGAGTTCTTTACGCAATACATTCGCGCGATTGATCCGGCCCTTGATCCATTCGGTGCCGCGCCAGGTGCCCATTGACTCGACGGCAGCCTGCAACGCTGCGTTGTCTCGGCGCGGCAGTTTCAGCGCCCGCCGCAGGGCGTCGATGATCATCAACAGCGCCCAGTTGATCCGCTCTTCACCCCGGCGGGCAAAGGCCAGTCCGTCACTGCTGTAGTCCAGATCACCCACTTCGGGGAACGGCGTGCCGACGCCTGGCATGTAGTACTTGTAGAACTGGCCGTAGCCAATGCCGTCAGCGTCGGTCAGATCGCTGACCGTGCCGCGATGCCCTGTGCCACCGGCGTGACCGGCACCGATGGTGGCGCGGAACAGCCGGGCGATATTGGTCGGGTGCGCAACTGCCGACTCATACAAGTCGTTGTTCAGGTTATTGCCGGTGCCGTCGAAGAACAGGCTGATATGCAAGGTCCTGCAGCAAGGTGGCTGCTGCCGTGCACCGGCGGCCACACTCAAGGCATCCTGATAGTCACGCTCCAGTTTTTCCTGAAGCCGCTGGTTGCGCCCAATCTCGGCAGCGGTTTGTGGCAGACGCCCTTGCAGCGGGAACTGCGGGGGGTACCAGACAGGGGCTTTCATTTTGGACATGAATGCGGCTCCGGCAATTTCAGAGGCGTCTTGATCGGGTATTCGGGGCTGCCGAAGGCGTGGCAGGAGGTGGTGACCTGGATGTCGTCGCAAGGGAGGAAGTGCACAGTGATACCGCACACGTCTTGGCCGGTGTAGTCGGTTACGGGGACGACTTTGCTGTGTTGGCGGCGCTGAGATTTGACTTGCTTTTCCCACAGCAGGAACTTCTGCCAATCGCCAAAGCCCGGGAACCCCTTTGAACTTCCAACCCCTGTTTGCCAATCCACACGCACCGTCATGCCTGGATTCCAATGCTCAGGGGCGACAAAGCAACACCCCCCGCCTCCCCCCTGATACGGCCCGATGCTATCGGCCCCTGATCGTCCATCCACGCTGAAGCGATCTATGGCCCAATGCGTATGGTTGACAGCCTCAATAGTGCTGCCCCATCCATCCTGCACCGCGAGCAATCCGCTCAGCCCAACCAGCAAGAGAGCCACACGCGCACACCGAGGCCACTGGTCAATTGCGCCACCCATACAGCGGCGGAAATAAAATCGATCACGCATCTCGCAGCCGCTCCAAGGCAAAGGCCACACGTTTTGCTTCCTGCCACCTACCCGCGTTTGTTGCTTCGAGCATGGCGTGGTAACTGGCCTGAAACCGCTGTTCGGCGCTCCACCCAACGGGACAGGCCGCGCTCAAGGCCTTCATCGACTGAGTGACATCACTGGCACACGACAGAATGTCGAGCGGGCAGTCGCTCAGCGTCACCGGTTCGAACCGCAGCGGTTCACCAGGCACTACGGCCGCACCCGGCAAAAAACACGCCTGCCCATCGCGGTCGAGCCAGTTCCAGAGCACGGCGGGGCTCATCAGGCCTGCTGCTGCTCGGGGTGCAGCACATGGCTGAAAAGCAGCCCGAACAAGCGAAGGTCGTAGTAGCGCAGCAGCCCGGTGACGCCGCCGTGGCGCGCTTCGAGGCCGCCCTCTAAGTGTTCGCCAAGGGACTTGAACGGCCAGTGCGAGACCAGCGCCAGCAATTGCGCACGGCCAGGAAGGTGATTCGGGCATGATGTTGAATCGGTGCATCGCTGACTCCTTGCTCGTTCATGTGCAGGCCGCACTGACCTAGTCAATGGGCCGGACAGACTTCCAAGGAGCGTCACGCTGGCGCATAGACCATGGTCCAGCAAGCTAAAATCAACGCCTTACAAATGCTTCAGAAACGTCCCACAAGAACCACCGGACGTCGGTGTTCGTTTCCCGCAACTTGAATGAGGAGCGCAGCTCATCGCGAAACAAGGCCACGTCCACAGAGATCGTGCCAGCGTCGGAAACTCCCACCCCAATCGAGTCTGCTACCTGGTTTTGAACAACACTCAATCGACAGTCCGCGGCAGGTACAAGGTCACCCGCAATCCACCTTCGCGCAGGTTCAACAGGCTCACCTCGCCGCCATGGCTATGGGCGATGTTGCGCGCGATGCCCAGCCCCAGCCCATACCCCTGCTGCTGCCCGGCCAGGCGGAAGTGCGACTCGAACACTTGCTCCAGGCGCTGCTCCGGCACCCCCGGCCCCTGGTCGTCCACCTGCAGCACGAAGCTCTCGGCGGTATCGATGATGCGCAGCTGCGCGCGCTCGCCGTACTTGATGGCGTTGTCGATCAGGTTGCCGATGCAGCGGCGCAAGGCCAGCGATTTGCCAGGGTACGGTGCCAATGCCTGCCCCTCCACGGTGATACGCCCATCGCCTAGATAAGGCTCGGCCAGCATCTCCAGCACCTGGTTGAGATCGATCGGCTCGATGTTCTCGTGGATATCGGTGTCCTTCACGCATTGCAGCGCGCCCTTGACCAGCAACTCCAGCTCATCGAGGTCGCGGCTGAACCTGGCCTGCAGCTTTTCGTCCTCGAGCAGCTCAACACGCAGGCGCAGGCGCGTGATCGGTGTGCGCAGGTCATGGGAAATGGCGCTGAACAGCTGGGAACGCTCGGTCAGGTAGCGGCTGATCCGCTCGCGCATGCTGTTGAACGCCCGCCCCACTTCGACCACTTCGCTACCGCCGCCTTCGGCCACCGGGGCCACGTCGGCGCCCAGCGACATTTCCCGCGCAGCCCGTGCCAGGCGTTTGAGCGGCCGGCTTTGCCAGTGCACCAGCAGGCCGATGAACAGCAGCAACAGCACGGTAGTCAGGGCAATGAAACCGATCTGCTGACGCGGCAGGCGTTCGGCCTCGAGGCTGGTGTAGGGCTCGGGCAGCAGCGAGGCGATGTACAGCCACTCGCCCTCGCCGAGGCGGATCTGGGTCACCAGCACCGGCGGGTTGAGCGGCTCGAGGGTGAGCGAATAGTGCGCCCAGGAGCGGGGCAGCTCATCGAGTTTCAGGCCGCTGTTGAAGATGCGCAGATCGTCGGGGCTGACGAATTCCACGGAGATCTCCATCTGCTGGCCAAGGCGCTCGTGCAGCACCTCCTGGAACACGTCGATCACCGCCTGTTTGCGCGGGGTGATCGGCAACACCGGCATTTCCAGCGGCTTGACGTTGAGCGAGACGAAGAAGCGCGTGCCGCCCATGCTGCGCAACTGGTCCAGCACCATGGGCCGGTACGCCACCGGCAGCGAGCGGAAGTAACTGACACTGGCACTCATCGAATGCGCGAGGCTGCTGGCGCTGGCGCGCAAGCCCTGCAGCTGGCTGGCGCGCAGCTGCGCGACCCAGATCACGCTGGACAGGCCCTGGGCCAGCAACACCACCAGCAAGGTAAGCAGCAGCATGCGCCCCAGCAGCGAGCGCGGCAGCAGGCGCCAGCGACGCTCGTCAGGCCGGGCAGACATTGGCCGCCAGCAGGTAGCCGCTGCCGCGCACGGTGCGGATCAGCCGGGGTGGTTTTTCCGTGTCGCGCAGGCGCTGGCGTAGGCGGCTGACCGCCATGTCGACGATACGGTCCAGCGGCATCGGCTCGCGACCACGGGTGGCGTTGCCGATGGTGTCGCGGTCGAGGATCTGCTGCGGGTGATCGAGAAACAGTTTGAGCAGGGCGAAGTCGGCGCCGGAGAGGATCACCTCTTCGCCGTCGCGGTGGAACAGACGGTGGCTGATCGTGTCCAGGCGCCAGTCATCGAAGGCCAGAACCGCACTGGCCGGCACCGCCTGGCCGAAATCGGCACGGCGCAACAAGGCCTTGATCCGCGCCTGCAACTCACGCGGGCTGAAGGGCTTGCCGAGGTAGTCGTCGGCGCCCAGCTCCAGGCCGATGACCCGGTCGGCTTCGTCGGAGCTGGCGGTGAGCATGATGATCGGCACTCGCGCCTGGCGCGGGTGCTGGCGAACCCAGCGGCACAGGCTGAAGCCGTCTTCGTCGGGTAGCATCACGTCGAGGATCACCAGGTCGTAGGGATTGGCGTCCAGGGCGCGGCGAAAGCCCTGGCCGTCAGGTTCGGCGTGCACCTGCAGGCCGCAGCGGGCGAGGTAGGTCTGCAGCAGTTCGCGGATGTCCTGGTCGTCGTCGACCATCAGGATCGATTTGCCGGCAGTGGTCACAATGGTCAGTCCTTTTGTAAACGCAGATCTTGATGCCTGCTGTGGGGACCGCTTTGCGGCCCCGGCTATTAGAGGTCCAGCGCTTGCTGCAAAGCCACTCCGGCCCCCAACAACCCGGAAAACTCCGCCGTCACCAGCCATACCGGCACCCCGGCGAAATACCCGCTCATGCAGCCCTTGTCGGCGAAGCTCGCGGCAAAGCCGCTGCGCAGGAACAATTCGGCGAAACGTGGAATCACGCCACCGACAATGTAGACGCCACCCCGCGCCCCGAGGGTGAGCACATTGTTGCCCGCCACCCGGCCGAGGAACCGGCAGAACTGCTCGACCACCGCCAGTGCCCGTGGCTCGTTGGCCAGCGCCGCGTCGGTGATCTGCGCCGGGGTCTTGTGCGTCGGCGCAGCACCATCGAGCGCACAGATGGCCTGGTACAAGCGCACCAGCCCACCGCCACTGAGCACGGTCTCGGCACTGACATGGCCGATCTGCCGATGGATTTCCTGATGAATCGCCGCTTCGCGGGCATTGCCCACCGGCAGGTCGACATGCCCGCCCTCCCCCGGCAGCGCCAGCCAGTGCTCACCGTGGCGCAGCAAGCTGCCCACGCCGAGGCCAGTGCCGGGCCCGATCACCAGCGCCGGGCGCGATGGATCGGCGAGGCCTGCGCAGACTTCACGAAATTCGCCTGCGCGCAGGCGGGTCATGCCCAGCGCCATCGCGGAAAAATCGTTGATCAGCAACAGGCGATCGACCTGCAGCGTCTGGCAGAACGCGCTGCGGCTCAGGCGCCAGTGGTTGTTGGTAAAGCGGAATTCGTCGCCGTCCACGGGGCCTGCGACCGCCAGGCACACCGCCGCCAGGCCGCCACGGGCGATACCCTGGTCGGCCAGGTAGGCCTCGATGGCCTGTTCGGGGCTGGTGTAGTCGGCGGTGGCCAGCACCTGGACCGCCTGCAGTTCATTGTCGCGCCACACGGCGAAACGCGCGTTGGTGCCACCGATGTCGCCGACCAGCAAGGCCTTCATTCGAGGTTCTCCAGAGCCGAGGTGAAGGCGCTCGCGCCTTGCTCGGCGGAACTGAACGCCACACGCATGAAGCCGAACAGCTCACGCCCGCAGCCCAGGTCGTTACCCTTGGGTGGCGCAGGCAGTTCACGATCGGCCAGTTCCTCGGCCGAGACCATGATCCGCAGCGTGCCTTCGGCACCATCGACGCGCACGATATCACCATCGCGCACCCGCGCCAGCGGGCCACCATCAAAAGCCTCCGGGCAGACGTGGATGGCCGCCGGGATCTTGCCCGAAGCACCGGACATGCGCCCGTCGGTGACCAGCGCCACCTTGAAGCCGCGATCCTGCAGCACGCCGAGGAACGGCGTCAGCTTGTGCAGCTCGGGCATGCCGTTGCAGCGCGGCCCCTGGAAACGCACCACGGCGACGAAGTCCCGCTCCAGCTCGCCGGCCTTGAACGCATCGGCCAGCGACTGCTGGTCGTGAAACACCCGGGCAGGCGCCTCGACCACCCGGTGCTCGGGCGCCACGGCGGAGACCTTCATCACGCCACGGCCAAGGTTGCCTTCCATCACCCGCAAACCGCCCTCGGCGGAGAACGGCCGCGCCACCGGGCGCAGGATGCTTTCGTCGAGGCTGTGCTGCGGCCCCTCGCGCCAGACCAGGCGGCCATCCTCGAGGAACGGCTCCTGGGTGTAGCGGCGCAGGCCATGCCCGGCCACGGTGTTGACGTCCTCGTGCAGCAGGCCCGCGTCGAGCAGCTCGCGAATGAGGAAGGCCATGCCGCCGGAGGCCTGGAAGTGGTTGATGTCGGCCTTGCCGTTGGGATAGACGTGGGACAGCGTCGGCACCACATCGGACAGGTCGGCCATGTCCTGCCAGGTCAGCTGGATGCCGGCGGCCTGGGCGATGGCCGGAATATGCAGGGTGTGGTTGGTCGAGCCGCCGGTGGCGTGCAGGGCGACGATCGAGTTGACCAGCGCCTTTTCGTCGACGATCTCGCCAATGGGCATGAAGCTGCCACTGGCCTTGGTCATGCGCGTGACCTGGCGCGCGGCCTCGGCGGTGAGGGCATCGCGCAGCGGCGTGTAGGGGTTGACGAACGAGGCGCCCGGCAGGTGCAGGCCCATGACCTCCATCACCAGCTGGTTGGTGTTGGCGGTGCCGTAGAAAGTGCAGGTGCCGGGGCCGTGGTAGCTCTTCATTTCCGATTCGAGCAACTGCTCGCGGGTCGCCTTGCCCTCGGCGTAGCGCTGGCGCACATCGGCCTTTTCCTTGTTGGAGATGCCCGAGACCATCGGCCCGCCCGGCACGAAGATCGTCGGCAGATGGCCGAAACGCAAGGCGCCCATCATCAGCCCGGGGACGATCTTGTCGCAGATGCCCAGCATCAGCGCGCCATCGAACATGTTGTGCGACAGGGCGATGGCGGTGGACATGGCGATCACTTCACGACTGGCGATGGCCAGCTCCATGCCCGGCTCGCCCTGGGTGACGCCGTCGCACATGGCCGGCACGCCGCCGGCGAACTGGCCGACCGAACCGACTTCGCGCAGCGCCTGTTTGATCTGTTCGGGGAAGTGCTGGTACGGCTGGTGCGCCGAGAGCATGTCGTTGTAGGCCGAGACGATGGCCACGTTGGCCGCGTTCATCAGCCGCAGGGTCTGCTTGTCGTCCCCACCGCAGCCGGCCACGCCATGGGCGAAGTTGGCGCACTGCAACTGGGCGCGCATGGGTCCGTCACTGGCCGCCCCACGGATCAGCTCAAGGTAGCGTTCACGGGTACGGCGGCTGCGGGCGATCAGCCGTTCGGTGACCTCAAGGATGCGCGGATGCATGTACTGGACTCCAGGCTAACTGTGGGGCGGCTTACTGGGGCATTTTCCCTCCAAACGATTGCGACCTAGTCTCTAGGAAAAGGCGCCAGCACCGCTCGAGAAGGAGACAACCCAACCACTCGTTGTATGTTTAAACAAAATACTGCCAGCAAAAAGGCTTGTTTTCTATCTCTCGGTGAATAATCTTGTAATTCCAACAACAAAACCGTTTCAGTGAAGCTGTCCTTTGTGCCACAGGCTTCACCCGACTGCCAGAGGTAATACCATGACCCTACGCATCGCCATCAACGGATTCGGCCGTATCGGACGCAACGTCCTGCGCGCACTGTACACGCAGGGCTACCGCCAGGACCTGCAGGTCGTCGCCATCAACGACCTGGGCGACAGCGCGATGAATGCCCACCTGCTCAAGTACGACAGCGTCCACGGCACCTTCGATGCCACTGTCGAGGCCGACCACGAAAGCCTCACCGTCAATGGCGACCGCATCGCCGTCAGCGCCATCCGCAACCCTGTCGAACTGCCCTGGAAAACCTTGGCCATCGACGTGGTATTCGAATGCACCGGGCTGTTCACCGAACGCGCCAAGGCCGCCGCGCACCTGAGCGCCGGGGCCGGCAAGGTGATCGTCAGCGCGCCGGCCAAGGGTGTCGACGCCACCGTGGTGTACGGGGTCAACCACGATGTGCTGCGCGCCTCGCACCAGATCATCTCCAACGCCTCGTGCACCACCAACTGCCTGGCGCCGATTGCCCAGGTGCTGCACCGCGAGTTCGGCATCGAGCAAGGCCTGATGACCACCATCCACGCCTACACCAACGACCAGGTGCTCACCGACGTCTACCACGGCGATCCGTACCGCGCCCGCTCGGCCACCCAGTCGATGATCCCGAGCAAGACCGGCGCCGCCGAGGCCGTCGGCCTGGTACTGCCGGAACTGGCCGGCAAGCTCACCGGCATGGCCGTGCGGGTGCCGGTTATCAACGTGTCGCTGGTCGACCTCACCGTCAACCTGCAGCGCGAAACCAGCGCCGAGGAAGTCAACCAGCTGTTCCTCGAGGCCAGCCGCCATTCCCGAGTGCTGGGCTATAACGCCCTGCCGCTGGTGTCGTGCGACTTCAACCACAACCCGCTGTCGTCGATCTTCGATGCCAACCACACCCGCGCCAACGGACGGATGCTCAAGGTATTGGCCTGGTACGACAACGAATGGGGCTTCTCCAACCGCATGCTGGACAACTGCCTGGCGTTGTTCAACGCGCGCTGAGACAGGGGCAAGGCCGTCAGAGGAGGGTCTTGTGGGATCGGGCTTGCCCCGCGATGACTATTCGCGGGACAAGCCCGATCCCACAAAAGGCTGCGGCCACAAAGCTTTACTCATTCATGACATTTCCAGGCTTGACCTTGGCCATTGATGATAAGCATTATCATTCACCCCAAAGCGCCCAGGTTCCCCCGTGAGTCAGTCCCGGTTCAACTCAGTGTTCCTCACCCAGCGTCTCACTTTGCTGCGCACGCTGCAGCGCATGGTGGGCAATCCCAGCACCGCCGAGGACCTGTTGCAGGAAACCTACCTGCGGGTCACCCGAGCCCTGGGCGAGCGCCCGATCGAGCACCTGGAACCTTTCGTGTTCCAGACCGCCCGCAACCTTGCCCTGGACCACCTGCGCACGCGCCGGGTGCAGGCGCGCACACTGGTGGACGACGTGCCCGAGCAAGTCCTGCATAACGTCGCGGCGCCTGCCGCCAGCAGCGAGGACGCCGCCCACGCCGAGCAACTGCTCAAGCACCTGAGCGTCAGCCTCGGCCAGTTGAGCGAACGCCAGCAGCGCATCTTCATCCTCAGCCGCCTGCACGGCGCCAGCTACCTGGAAATCGCCGAGCAGTTGAGCGTCTCGGCCAGCACCGTGCAGAAGGAGCTGAAACTGATCATGGCCATCTGCATGGGCGTGGCCGATCGTCACCAGTGACGTGACCGCTCGCCGCTGGTCAGCGCAAAGCCCTTGCCATGGGCAAGGTCTGCACTGATCATGCGCAAAAAATGCCCGATGCAAGGATCCCCCGTGACCGACCACCCCACCCCTCGCCCGTCACCCGCCGAGCCTGATGCCCGCGCCCGTGCCCGCGAAGAGGCGCTGGACTGGTTGATCCGCCTGCAATGCGCCAGCGAAGACGACACCCGCGCTTTCGAGCACTGGCTGGGCGCCGAACCGGAAAACGCCGAAGCCTATGTCGAAGCCGAGGCGATGTGGAACGGCGCATCGCTGCGCCAGGTGGCCGGGCAACTGCAGCAAAGGCGCAAGCGCTCGCTTGCCGGGCGCCTGCGCAGCCACTGGAAACCGCTGGCCACCGCCGCGGTGCTGCTGGTCGGGCTGTTCACGTTCGGCAACCTGCCGGTGCGCCTGCAGGCCGACCACCTGACCGTGGTCGGCGAGCGCCAGCGCCTGGAGCTGGACCACGGCGCCAAGGTGCTGCTCAACACCAATTCGGCCTTTGCCAGCGACGAGCGAGAAGGCCGCAAGGTTGCCCGCCTGTTGCAGGGCGAGGCGTATTTCCAGGTGTCCAACGCCAGCCAGCCGCCGCTTGAAGTCCAGGCCGGCCCACTGCGCGCCAGCGTGCGCGACACCGATTTCGCCGTGCGCTACCTCGATGGCGAGGCCCAGGTGCGGGTGCAGCGCGGCGATGTCGACCTGCAGGCCGCGAGCGACCAGCGCATCCGCCTGAGCGCCGGCGACAGCATCAGCGTCGGCCCCAAGGGCTTCGGCCAGCGCCAGCGCCCCGACATGAGCAAGGACCTGGCCTGGATCGAAGGCCGCCTGGTGTTCGAGAACTGCCCGCTGAGCCAGGTGCTCGCCGAGGTCCGCCGCTACTACCCGGGCTGGATAATCAACCGCAACACGCACCTGGAGCAGGTCGCGGTCACCGGCAACTACCGCCTCGACCAACCGCTGGAAACGCTGCGCGCCCTGGCCCACATCACCTCGGCGCAACTGCATGAATACCCAGCCGTGGTAATCCTCAACTGACCTTGCGAGTTTTTTTACGCGATCATCCTGCCTCGCCCGTCTCGTTATAGCCAATACGATTGATTCTCGTTCGAAAACGAGAACAAACACTGTCTATGACTCACGCGCGACAGGGAGCGCTTTCGATGCCCACAGGTCAAACCCGCCCGTCCTCTTCTTCCCGCCGCCGCGGGCAATTGTCCCTGTTGACCTTGGCCCTGCTCGCCAGCGGCGCCTGCAGCCTGCCCGCGCTGGCCGTGGAACCGGCCCAGGCGAGCAGCCCGCGCATGGGCGACTACCGCTTCGCCATCGCCCAGCAACCGCTGGTCGAGGCCATCAATGCCTTCAGCCAGGTCACCGGCTGGCAGGTCGGCTTCAGTGCCGAGCTGGCCGACGGCGTGGCCTCGCCGGGCGTACAGGGCTCGCTGGCCCCGGAAGCGGCGCTGCAGCGCCTGCTACGCGGCACCGGCCTGGGCTACCGCAAGATCGGCAACGGCAACGTGGTGCTGGAACGCCAGGCTGCCGGCAACGCCATCGCCCTGCAGCAGGTGACCGTCAGCGCCACCCGCAGCGCCCAGGACGTCAGCCAGGTGCCGAGCACCGTCAGCGTGCAGACCCGCGAGCAACTGGACCGGCAGAACGTCAACGACATCAAGGAACTGGTGCGCTATGAGCCGGGTGTTTCAGTCGGTGGCGTCGGCCAGCGCAGCGGCCTGAATGGCTATAACATTCGCGGAATCGACGGTGAACGTATCCTGACCCAGGTCGACGGCGTGTCGATCCCCGACAGTTTCTTCTATGGCCCCTACGCCCAGACCCAGCGCAACTATGTCGACCCGGAAATCGTCAAGCGCGTCGAGATTCTCCGCGGCCCGGCCTCGGTGCTGTACGGCAGCAACGCCATCGGCGGCGCGGTGAGTTACTACACCCTCGATCCCGAGGACATCATCAAGCCGGGCAAGGATGTCGGCGCCCGTCTGAAGACCGGCTACAGCTCGGCCGACGAAAGCTGGCTGACCTCGGCCACCGTCGCCGGTCGCCAGGGCGATTTCGATGGCCTGCTGCACCTGAGCCAACGCAACGGTCATGAAACCGAATCGTATGGCGAGCACGGCGGCACCGGCCTGAACCGCAGCGAAGCCAACCCGGAGGACGTGCGCACCACCAACGTCCTGGCCAAGCTTGGCTGGAACTACGCCGACGATGCCCGCTTAGGCTTCACCTACGAGCACTACAAGGACGACCGCGACCAGAACATCCTCAGCGCTGTCGGAGGCCCCTTCATTCCGGGCCGCGGCGCCTCGAACATGTATCGGATGCGCCAGGGCGACGACACCGTTACCCGTGAGCGCTTTGGCATCAACCATGAGTTCGGCCTCGAAAGCCTGGTCGCCGACCACGTGAAGTGGAGCCTGAACTACCAGATCGCCAAGACCGACCAACGCACCGACGAGCTGTATTTCGCCAGTGGCCGCCAGGTGTTCCGCGATCGCCAGACCACCTACAAGGACCGCCAGTGGGTATTCGATGCCCAGCTGGACAAGGCTTTCAGCCTGGGTGCCACCGACCACCTGCTGACCTACGGCACGACGCTCAAGCATGAAAAGATCACCGGTTCACGCAGCGGTACCGGCACCTGCCTCAACGTCGGCGGCAGCTGTACGGCGATCGGCCAGAACAGCCCCGGCGACGGCCAGGTACGGGTCAGCGACTTCCCCGACCCGACGGTCAACACCTACAGCCTGTTTGCCCAGGACGAAATCCGCTGGAACAACTGGACCTTCCTGCCGGGCGCGCGGTACGACTACACCCGCATGGAACCGAAGATGACCAGCGAGTTCCTGCGCGGGGTCCAGGGCAACGGTGCGGCGCCGGGGGCCATCGACGACGCAGACAAGAAGTGGCACCGCGTTTCGCCGAAGTTCGGCGTGACCTATGCCTTCAACGACAACTACACCTGGTACGGCCAATACGCCGAGGGTTTCCGTACTCCGACCGCCAAGGCCATGTTCGGCCGCTTCGACAACCCGACCCTGGGCTACAGCGTCCAACCCAACCCGGACCTCGAGCCGGAGAAGAGCAAGAGCTACGAAACCGGCCTGCGCGGCAACTTCGAGGCCGGTAACTTCGATGTCGCGGTGTTCTACAACAAGTACCGCGACTTCATCAACGAAGACGCCGTGCAGTCGGCCAACCTGGGTTCGACCTTCCAGGCCAACAACATCAAGCACGCCACCATCAAGGGCGCGGAGTTCAAGGGCCGCCTCAACCTCGACCACTTCGGCGCTGCCCAGGGCCTGTACACCCAAGGCTCGCTGGCCTATGCCCGCGGTCGCAACGATGACAACGGTCAGCCACTGAACAGCGTCAACCCGCTGACCGCGGTCCTCGGCCTGGGCTACGAGCAACAGAACTATGGGGGGCTGCTGAGCTGGACCCTGGTCAAGCGCAAGGACCGCGTCGACGACTCCACCTTCTTCGCCCCCGATGGCGCCAGCAAGCAGTTCCGCACGCCTGGCTACGGCGTGCTGGACCTCACCGGCTACTACAAGGTGACGGACGACATCACCGTCAACGCAGGCCTCTACAACCTGACCGACAAGAAGTACTGGCAGTGGGATGACGTACGTGGCTACGACGCGCTTGGCGAAGCGGGAGTGACCCAGCCGGCCAATCTCGATCGCCTGACCATGCCGGGCCGCAACTTCGCCATCAACCTGGTGTGGGACATCTGACGGGTTGAGATCGCCATCGCCGGGCAAACCCGTTCCCCCATCTCGCCCGTGGGAGCGGGCTTGCCCGGCGCTGCATCGAGCCCCGTGCGAATGATTTCACTTCGCAGGTGAGGTTTTTTTACTGTTCCGCGTCTTCTGTTTCGTCTTGTCACTAGACGCCCAATTTTCCAAGGATGCCCCCATGACCGCCCCTTCCACCGAACGCGCCAACCTGCGCTCCCAGCGCCTGAACCAGGTCACCCACGCCCCGCACACCGAGCTGGACGCCCTGGTCAAGTCGCACAAGCCGTTCGACAGCCGCGAGAGCTTCGCCCGCTTCGTGGTCGCACAGTACCTGTTCCAGTCCGAGCTGCAGGCGCTGTACACCGACCCGCAACTGATCGCCATCGTCCCCGACCTGGCCGAGCGCTGCCGCGCCGAGCAGGCCCGCCTCGACCTGGCCGACCTCGACACCGAAGTGCCCGCGCCCTTCGCCGGCGCCCTGGGCAAGCCAAGCCTGGGCGAAGCCCTGGGCTGGATCTTCGTCTCCGAAGGCTCCAAACTGGGCGCCGCGTTCCTGATCAAGCGCGCCGTGGCCCTGGAACTGTCCGAAACCTTCGGTGCCCGTCACCTGGGCGAACCGGCCGGCGGTCGCGCCGAAGGCTGGAAACAGTTCACCCGCATTCTCGACAGCCTGGACCTGTCGCCCGAGGAAGACGCCGCCGCCGAACGTGGCGCGGTTGCCGCCTTCGAGCGCTTCACCGAGCTGCTCAAGCATGCCTATGCCGCCGACGCGGCGCTGGCCTGACACGCTTTACCCGGCCGCCTGCGGGCGGCCGCACCGTTGCAGTGAGACCATGACCCGAATCGCCCGCTCGAAACTGTCCCGCCTGCTCTACGCGATCCTGGCCTACGTCAGCCTGGGGATTGGCCTGGTGGCCATCGTCATTCCGGGGCTGCCCACCACCGAGTTCGTCCTCCTCGCCGCCTGGGCCGCCACCCGCAGCTCGCCGCGGCTGTCCGCGTGGCTTGAGAACCACCGGCTGTTCGGCCCGATCCTGTTCAACTGGCGCAACGGCAAGGTGATCCAGCGCCGCGCCAAGGTCAGCGCGACCATCAGCATGCTGTTGTGCGCGAGCCTCATGCTGATCGTCCTTGAGCACCACTGGCCCGTCTTCCTCGCCATCGGCGGCATGGCGCTCGGCAACCTGTGGATCTGGTCGCGCCCGGAACGGCCCACCCCTCAAGGCAGCGTCGAACTGCAAAATTGATTCAATCGCGCCCGACATGAGCAGTCAGAGGCTAAGCAACCCCGAATACAGCGCATACGCCGCCAACCCGGCGCCCACCAGCACCGCCGCGAAAATCAGCTTCTCCCATGTGGTGAACAGCACCTGCCCCTGCTCGCGTTTGGCCCGGGCGAACAGGATCACTCCCGGCGCATAGAGCAACGCCGACAGCAGGATGTACTTGAGCCCACCGGCATACAGCAACCACACCGCGTACAACAGCGCGATCACTGCGACCAGCATGTCCTTGCGCCGCAGCCCCGCCTGCCCCTGGTAACTCTCGCCACGCACTGTCAGCAACACCGCATAGGCGGCCGACCAGAAGTACGGCACCAGGATCATCGACGACGCCAGGTAGATCAGGCTGGTGTAGGTACCGGCCGAGAACAGGGTGATCAGCAAGAAGCCCTGGATCATCACATTGGTCAACCACAGCGCGTTGGCCGGCACCTGGTTGGCGTTTTCCCGCGCCAGGAAGCGCGGCATGGTCTTGTCACGGGCGGTGGCGAAGAGGATCTCGGCACACAACAGCGCCCACGACAGCAACGCCCCGATCAGCGACACTGCCAGGCCGATGCTGATCAGCAACGCGCCCCAGGGCCCGACGATATGCTCCAGCACCGAGGCCAGAGAGGGATTCTGCAGGCCGGCCAGCTCCGGCTGGGTCATCACCCCCAGCGACAACACGTTGACCAGCACCAGCAGCGCCAGCACGCCGAGAAAGCCGATCACCGTGGCCTTGCCCACGTCCGAACGGTGCAGCGCCCGCCCCGAATAGACGCTCGCCCCCTCGATGCCGATGAACACGAACACTGTCACCAGCATCATGTTGCGTACCTGCTCCAGCACGTTGCCAAACTGCGGATTGCTCAGCCCCCAGATGTCGCGGGTGAAGATATCGGCGCGAAAGGCGAACGCGGCGATGACGATGAACATCAGCAACGGCACCACCTTGGCCACGGTGGTCACCTGGTTGATGAACGCCGCCTCCTTGATGCCGCGCAGCACCAGGAAGTGCACCGCCCACAGCAGCACCGAGGCGCAGCCGATGGCCACTGGCGTGTTGCCCTGGCCGAACACCGGGAAGTAGAAGCCGAGGGTACTGAACAGCAGCACGAAGTAGCCGACGTTGCCCAGCCAGGCACTGATCCAGTAGCCCCAGGCCGAAGAAAAGCCCATGTAGTCGCCGAAACCGGCCTTGGCATAGGCATACACCCCCGAGTCCAGCTCGGGCTTGCGGTTGGCCAAGGTCTGGAACACGAAGGCCAGCGCCAGCATGCCCACGGCGGTGATGCCCCAACCAATCAGCACGGCACCGACATCGGCTCGCGCCGCCATGTTCTGCGGCAACGAGAAGATCCCGCCGCCGATCATCGAGCCGACCACCAATGCGATCAATGCGCCCAGGCGCAGCTTCTGTCCCGGTTCGCTCATGGGGCTCCTCGTGCGCGCAGGCGCGTAAACGTATTAACCAACATAAATGTTACAAGTTTCTTATTGAATCGAGCCATTAAAGCTATAGCACTCATAACCGGACTGTCTATAGCGCACAACTGATAAAAATGACAGTTGCGAAGTCTCTCACCCCTCACCTAAATACGTCGCTATTTACTGTGAAAAATTTGCGAAAACCCTAAAAGAGACTAACTTCATGGTTCGCAGGCAAAACGGAGCGTTTGCTCCAGAAGGACATGGAGGTGCCAGCGCACAAGGCCTGCGCCGAAGCTGTCGGCATCCTCCAGGAGACGCATGAAGGATTTTTCTTACCTTCATGCGGGCATGAACTGATCTAAGTCAGCGAATGATCCAGGCGTCAGATTTATTCTGAGGTCAACTTTCTCCTGGTACGGAGTCGATAAATGTCTGATTCTCCCGGAAAACTAAAACTGGGTGCGCTTGTTGCACTTGTAGTGGGCTCGATGATCGGCGGCGGGATCTTCTCGTTACCGCAAAACATGGCCGCCAGCGCCGGTGTCGGCGCCGTGCTGATCGGCTGGGCCATCACCGCGGTGGGCATGCTCACCCTCGCCTTCGTGTTCCAGACCCTGGCCAACCGCAAACCTGACCTTGACGGTGGTGTGTACGCCTATGCCAAGGCCGGTTTCGGCGACTACATGGGCTTCTCCTCGGCCTGGGGCTACTGGATCAGTGCCTGGCTGGGCAACGTCGGCTACTTCGTGCTGCTGTTCAGCACCCTGGGATACTTCTTCCCGATCTTCGGCGAGGGCAATACCCCGGCGGCGGTGATCGGTGCCTCGGTCCTGCTCTGGGCCGTGCACTTCCTGGTACTGCGTGGCATCAAGGAAGCGGCGTTCATCAACCTGGTCACCACCGTGGCCAAGGTCGTGCCGCTGGCCCTGTTCGCCCTGATCTGCCTGTTCGCCTTCAGGCTCGACATCTTCACCGCGGATATCTGGGCCCTTGGCACGCCAGAGCTGGGCAGCGTGATGAACCAGGTGCGCAACATGATGCTGGTCACCGTGTGGGTGTTCATCGGCATCGAGGGCGCGAGTATCTTCTCGTCCCGCGCGGAAAAACGCTCCGACGTCGGCAAGGCCACGGTCATCGGCTTCGTCACCGTGCTGCTGTTCCTGGTGCTGGTCAACGTGCTGTCGCTGGGCGTGATGACCCAACCCGAGCTGGCCAAGCTGCAGAACCCGTCGATGGCCGCCGTGCTTGAACATGTGGTGGGCCACTGGGGCGCGGTGCTGATCAGCGTCGGCCTGATCATCTCGCTGCTGGGGGCGCTGCTGTCGTGGGTACTGCTGTGCGCCGAGATCATGTTCGCCGCCGCCAAGGACCACACCATGCCGGAGTTCCTGCGCCGCGAGAACGCCAACCATGTGCCGGCCAACGCCCTGTGGCTGACCAACGCCATGGTGCAGATCTTCCTGGTCATCACCCTGTTCTCCAACAGCACCTACCTGTCGCTGATCTACCTCGCCACCTCGATGATCCTGGTGCCTTACCTGTGGTCGGCGGCCTATGCCTTCCTGCTCGCCTGGCGCAACGAAACCTACGAACAGGCCCTGGCCGAACGCAAGAAAGACCTGATCATCGGCGGCATCGCCCTGCTCTACGCGATCTGGCTGCTGTACGCCGGTGGCGTCAAGTACTTGCTGCTCTCGGCCCTGCTCTATGCCCCCGGCGCGATCCTATTCGCCAAGGCCAAGCGCGAGGTCGGCCAGCCGATCTTCACCAGCGTGGAAAAACTGATCTTCGCCGCCGTGGTCGCGGGCGCCCTGGTGGCTGCCTACGGCTTGTATGACGGCTTCCTGACGCTCTGAACCCATGTCTTCGCATTACAGGAGGATTCACCATGTCCACTGAGAAACAGAAATACGGCGTTCATTCCGAAGCCGGCAAGCTGCGCAAAGTGATGGTCTGCAGCCCGGGCCTGGCGCACCAGCGGCTGACCCCGAGCAACTGCGACGAGCTGCTGTTCGACGATGTCATCTGGGTCAACCAGGCCAAGCGTGACCACTTCGACTTCGTCACCAAGATGCGTGAACGCGGAATCGAAGTGCTGGAAATGCACAACCTGCTGACCGAGACCGTGCAGAACCCCGAAGCGCTCAAATGGATCCTCGACCGCAAGCTCACCGACGACACGGTTGGCATCGGCCTGAAGAACGAAGTGCGCAGCTGGCTCGAAGGCCTCGAGCCACGCAAGCTGGCCGAGTATCTGATCGGCGGCGTGGCAGGCGAAGACCTGCCAGACAGCGAAGGCGCGAGCGTGATCAAGATGTACCGCGACTACCTCGGCCACTCCAGTTTCCTGCTCGATCCGCTGCCCAATACCCAGTTCACCCGTGACACCACTTGCTGGATCTATGGTGGCGTCACCCTCAACCCGATGTACTGGCCGGCGCGACGCCAGGAAACGCTGCTGACCAGCGCCATCTACAAGTTCCACCCAGAGTTCACCAATGCCGACTTCGAAGTCTGGTACGGCGACCCGGACAAGGACCATGGCAAGGCCACCCTTGAAGGTGGCGATGTGATGCCGATCGGCAATGGTGTCGTGCTGATCGGCATGGGTGAGCGCAGCTCGCGCCAGGCGATCGGCCAACTGGCGCAATCGCTGTTCGCCAAGGGCGCGGTAGAGAAGGTGGTGGTCGCCGGGCTGCCGAAATCCCGCGCCGCCATGCACCTGGACACCGTGTTCAGCTTCTGCGACCGCGACCTGGTCACCGTCTTCCCCGAAGTGGTCAAGGAAATCGTGCCGTTCGTGATCCGTCCGGATAGCAGCAAGCCTTACGGCATGGACGTGCGTCGCGAGAACAAATCGTTTATCGAAGTGGTGGCCGAATCGCTCAACCTCAAGAAACTGCGCGTGGTCGAGACCGGCGGCAACAGCTTCGCCGCCGAGCGCGAACAGTGGGATGACGGCAACAACGTGGTGGCCGTGGAGCCCGGCGTGGTCATCGGCTACGACCGCAACACCTACACCAACACCCTGCTGCGCAAGGCCGGGGTCGAAGTCATCACCATCAGCGCCGGCGAACTGGGCCGGGGCCGCGGCGGCGGTCACTGCATGACCTGCCCGATCGTGCGTGACCCTATCGACTACTAAACGTCCATCACCCCGGCCGTGCTCACCCAGCGGCGGCCGGGGGATTACCGAACTCAAGGAGAATCATCATGGCGTTCAACATCCACAACCGTAACCTGCTCAGCCTCGAACATCACACCACCCGCGAGCTGCGTTACCTGCTGGACCTGTCCCGCGACCTCAAGCGCGCCAAGTACACCGGCACCGAGCAGCAGCACCTGAAGGGCAACAACATCGCCCTGATCTTCGAGAAGACCTCGACCCGCACCCGCTGCGCCTTCGAAGTCGCCGCCTACGACCAGGGCGCCAACGTCACCTACATTGACCCCAACTCCTCGCAGATCGGCCACAAGGAAAGCATGAAGGACACCGCCCGCGTGCTCGGGCGCATGTACGACGCCATCGAGTATCGCGGCTTCAAGCAGGAGATCGTCGAGGAACTGGCCAAGTTCGCCGGCGTGCCGGTGTTCAACGGCCTGACCGACGAGTACCACCCGACCCAGATGATCGCCGACGTGCTGACCATGCGCGAGAACAGCGACAAGCCGCTGCACGACATCAGCTACGCCTACCTGGGCGATGCCCGCAACAACATGGGCAACTCGCTGCTGCTGATCGGCGCCAAGCTCGGCATGGACGTGCGCATCGCCGCGCCCAAGGCGCTGTGGCCGCATGACGACCTGGTCGAGCGTTGCAAGAAGTACGCAGAAGAAAGCGGCGCGCGCATCACCCTGACCGAAGACCCGAAAGCCGCGGTCAAGGGCGTGGACTTCGTCCACACCGACGTCTGGGTATCGATGGGTGAGCCGGTCGAGGCCTGGGGCGAGCGTATCCAGCAACTGCTGCCTTACCAGGTGAACAAGGAGCTGATGAAGTCCACCGGCAACCCGCGCACCAAGTTCATGCACTGCCTGCCGGCGTTCCACAACTCCGACACCAAGGTCGGCAAGCAGATCGCCGAACAGTACCCGCACCTGGCCAACGGCATCGAAGTGACCGATGACGTGTTCGAGTCGCCGGCATGCATCGCCTTCGAGCAGGCGGAAAACCGCATGCACACGATCAAGGCGATCCTGGTGTCGACCCTGGCTGATCTGTAACCCCCGACCAAGGGCTTTTGTGGGAGCGGCGGTGCGCCGCTCCCACGGGTCCGCCCCATAGTCTTTCTGAAGGACATTCCCCATGCGTATCGTTGTTGCATTGGGCGGCAACGCCCTGCTGCGCCGCGGCGAGCCGATGACCGCCGACAACCAGCGCGCCAATATCCGCACCGCCACCGAACAGATCGCCAAAATCCATCCCGGCAACGAACTGGTCATCGCCCACGGCAATGGGCCGCAGGTCGGCCTGCTGTCGCTGCAGGGGCTGTCGTACAAGCCAGATGAAGCCTATCCGCTGGACGTGCTTGGCGCTGAAACCGAAGGCATGATCGGCTACATGATCGAACAGGAACTGGGCAATCTGCTGGACTTCGAGGTGCCGTTCGCCACGCTGCTCACCCAGGTTGAAGTGGACGCCAACGACCCGGCGTTCAAGGACCCGACCAAGTTCATCGGCCCCGTGTACGCCAAGGACGAAGCCGAGCGCCTGGCCAAGGAAAAAGGCTGGGTGGTCAAGCCAGACGGCGACAAGTACCGCCGGGTCGTGGCCAGCCCGAAACCCAAGCGCATCTTCGAGATCCGCCCGATCAAATGGCTGCTGGAAAAAAGCAGCATCGTGATCTGCGCCGGCGGCGGCGGCATCCCTACCATGTACGACGAAAACCGCAAGCTCAAGGGTATCGAGGCGGTGATCGACAAGGACCTGTGCTCGGCGCTGCTGGCCGAACAGCTGGATGCCGACCTGCTGATCATCGCCACCGACGTCGACGCTGCGTACATCGATTTCGGCAAGCCGACACAAAAAGCCATCGCCCAGGCGCACCCCGACGAGCTCGAGAAGCTGGGCTTTGCCGCCGGCTCCATGGGGCCGAAGGTGCAGGCCGCCTGCGATTTCGCCCGGCATACCGGCAAGGTCGCGGTAATCAGCTCGCTGGAAAACATCGAGGACATCGTCAAAGGCACCGCCGGTACCCGCGTTTCCACCGCCAAGCCGGGAATCAGCTACCGTTGAACGCAGTTGGCCGGTGCCTGGCACCGGCCGTTTTCAACCTTCCGGAGGACCTCGCCATGGCCCAGTATCAACCCGGTCACGTGCATATCGAGCGCACTGCGCTGAACACCAACGACCACAGCTACGACCTGTGCATCGACTACGAGGCCGTGTCGGATCCCAGCGAAGGCCGCGGCATCCAGTTCCGCATGCATGGCCACATCGAGGGCAAGGCCGTCGATGAGAAGTTCTTCCTGGCCAAGGACCAGGTGCTGCCCAGCTTTCTGATGCAGTTGAGCCGCAAGGCCCAGTCGTACCTGCCAGCGCCGAAGAAATTCGAGAGTCTCGGTTCGCCGCACAAGCTCTACGACTACATGTTCGAAGACATTCGCCAGAAGCTCGATGTGAAATCGGGCGATTCGATCAAGCCTGAGCATCTGGGCTGAGTGCAATCGCGGGGCTTCGTGGCAGCGGGCTTGCCCCGCGATTGGGTTTAACCCGCCTGGCAAGGCATACTGGCGCACTCGCTTGGCCACTGCCCCGATCTCCCCATGCGCATCCACGTCAGCTTCATCGACCGCGTCGGCATCACCCAGGAAGTCCTGGCCCTGCTCGGCGCCCGCAACCTCAACCTCGATGCCGTGGAGATGGTCCCGCCGAACGTCTACATCGACGCCCCGACCCTGAGCCCCGCCGTGCTCGAAGAGCTGCACGACGCGCTGTTCGAGGTACGCGGCGTGCAATCGGTGGAAGTGGTCGACATCCTCCCCGGCCAACGCCGGCACCTGCAGCTCGACGCCCTGCTCGCCGCCATGAGCGACCCGGTGCTGGCGGTGGACAGCGCGGGCAAGGTGCTGCTGGCCAACCCGGCGCTGATCGCCCTGTGCGGGCGTGAGTCCGCCGGGCGTTCGGTGGGCGAGCTGTTCGGCGACCCCGACCTGCTGCAGGCCCTGCTGGACAATAACTTCCACCTGCCCATGCGCGAAATGCAGTTGAACGGCCAGAGCCTGCTGCTCGACGCCACGCCGATCACCCATGCCGGCGGCCTGCTGACGCTGTACCCGCCGAACCGCATGGGCGAGCGCCTGTCGGCCCTGCACCACGACCACGCCGAAGGCTTCGACGCCATGCTCGGCGATTCCCCGGCGATTCGCACCCTCAAGGCCCGCGCCCTGCGCGTGGCGGCCCTTGACGCGCCGCTGCTGGTGCATGGCGAAACCGGCACCGGCAAAGAGCTGGTGGCCCGCGCCTGCCACGCCATCAGCAGCCGCCATGCCGCGCCGTTCCTCGCCCTCAACTGCGCAGCACTGCCCGAGAGCCTGGCCGAGAGCGAGCTGTTCGGCTACGCCCCGGGCGCCTTCACCGGCGCGCAGCGCGGCGGCAAGCCCGGGCTGATGGAGCTGGCCAACCAGGGCACGGTGTTCCTCGACGAGATCGGCGAGATGTCGCCGTACCTGCAGGCCAAACTGCTGCGTTTCCTCAGCGACGGCAGCTTCCGCCGCGTCGGCGGCGACCGCGAGGTGAAGGTGGATGTGCGCATCATCAGCGCCACCCACCGCGACCTCGAGCGCATGGTCGCCGAGGGCACTTTCCGTGAAGACCTGTTCTACCGCCTCAACGTGCTCAATCTGCAGGTGCCGCCCCTGCGCGAGCGCGGCCAGGACATCCTGTCGCTGGCGCATTTTTTCATGCAGCAGGCCTGTACCCAGATCCAGCGCCCGCCCTGCCGGCTCGCACCGGCCACCCACCCGGCGCTGCTGGCCAACCCCTGGCCGGGCAACGTGCGTCAGTTGCAGAACGTTATCTTCCGCGCCGCGGCCATTTGCGAAAGTAACGTGGTGGATATCGGCGACCTGGACATCGCCGGCACCTCGGTGGCGCGGGGGCAGGATGGCGAAGTGGCCAGCCTGGAACAGGCAGTGGGGGATTTCGAGCGCGAGCTACTGCAGCGACTGTATGCCAGCTACCCTTCGACCCGGCAGCTGGCCGGCCGTTTGCAGACTTCGCACACGGCGATCGCCCAGAGACTGCGCAAATACGGGATCCCCGGCAAGGCCTGACCTTGGAGGGGATCCTTCCGTCTCGCTTTGCCGACTACCGCGCCAAGAAAACCGCTACCACCAGTGAGACCGCCTGTCGCACTTCACGATCAAGCATCTGTTCCACCGCGCCTCAAGCAAGCGGTGCACTGTTGATCTCTTGTTCCGGGTCACAGCCAAATGCTTGTTTGAAATTTTCCATGTAATAAGAGGCGCTAGGTGTCTGGATACTCCAACCAAACTCCAGAACGGGGCTCAAGAACTCCACCGTCCTGTAGCTTAACGCCATGACCGCTTCAAGTTGTAAAGGTCTGAAGACATCCAATGCTCGGACGACCACACCCGTCTGAAATGAGAAAAGTGTCAACGCCGTAGCAATCTGGCTATTCCACATACCGTAACTGGAGGAAGAAATCATTCGCCGCCCTGATGGCCCCATACTGAACAGTTTCATCCCCTGAACCGGTGCCAGCCAATTGTTCTCCCACAAACTGAGTATATCGAACAGGCTACTCACCACCGTGTCCCTGTTTGCATAATCGTTGATTTGCATGAGCTGTTCGCCGGCAAAATCAAAGGCCAAGCGGCCGACAATTTCAAGTGCCTTCTCGTAAATATTGTCACTGCTGAAGATCAGCTGTACGCCCGAGCAGTCGGCCAGGTATTGTTGCTGGGGAATGACAGAGGTATCCCCCCCTCTGAAGCAGGACTCGAGCGCGAACGAATAGCTGTATTCCCAGGCGATTTCCGGCGGAAGATCCGGGCTCAGCTGCACAAAAATCGGTGCCGCCGCCTTTTCAAGCTTTGAGACACCCGAGAGAAACACTGAAAGAACCTCAAGTTCCTGAGGGCTTAATGCTGAAGTAGAAGTGTAGGTAAATACAGTACTCCCGGTAAACAATGTACTGCTCATGAACGCACTCCTTTGCGTAAACCTGTTTCGCTAGCGTAGACCGACTTTTTCCGGCATGCCGCGCAAGAACTCGCCTTCTCACTTCTACTGCTACACTCTGTCGCGGGCGACATCTATTGCCCAATCTACAGTCAGGAGCATGCACACATGAAAAATGGAATTTGGGTTCCCGAATACATTGCCAATGGTGGGTTGATTCTGCCAGACAGTCTTAAGAAAGATTTCAAAAAAATGAATGCCGCGCGCAGCAACTTGCAGTCCAGGGCAACCATTGCACCTGCAGCGGCGGCTGCAGTAGCGGCCGATCAAGACACGCCCGATACAGTAACAGCGATAAACGATCATTACGTGAGTTCCAGCAAACTCACCAAGAAGCAGCAGAAAATGTTCGCCCGGAGCATTCTGTTCATCAACCATGCAGCCATCGGCCACGCCAAGAAGGAACTCGGCTGGTCCGATGAGAAGGTTGCCAATCCGGATGTCAGGAACACCAAGGAATGGTGGAATGTGATTGCCTATGTCGTGCAGAACCACTGCCCGTGGATCAACATCGACTTGGTCATCAATGACACCTGTCACAACCAGACCCACAGCGGTGAGATCAACATGGCGCAAATCATCGCCAATGTCATGAGCGTGGTCGCGGGCTCAGAGGCTGCGGCACAGGTCACCGCGCTTAGCAAAACATTCAGCGATGGCAGCGGCGGCACGGATGTCAACAGCGTCGGGACGTTCTTCTGGGCCCAGAAATGCACCAACGAAAGCAAGAGCGAACTGACCAACAGCCCAGCCATCGGCGATGTCAATGGCAACGTCGCCTATGCCTATGCTTTCGTGTACATGAACCACACCGAAAACAACTGGCGTTCACTGTTTGTCAGCAACCACTACGACTCCTTCACCTGCAGCGTAGTGTCCTATCGCTTGCAGATGTTGAAGTCGATGTGGGAGGACGTCGAGGATGACGTTAACCAGCAGATCAAGCCTTGGATAGACGATCAGATCAAGTCTGCCCCCTTGGGCTAAAGAGGGGCAAGGCATGGCCTTAGCGGTGTGACGCTGCTCACTCGGGCTTCGCAGCATCCACCGGTTTCTGGAGGCTTTCACCGTCGCCAGCCTTTCGGGCCTGGGGCGGTGAACCCCGGTTGGCACACCCATCCGTCCAAAGGCCCATGAACCGCTCAGGGATGCACCCCTTCAGCATTGTCGTAGCGAATTCAATACATCGTATCGATTTTGTTACACATCTGTTTGGGTGCGTCTGCGCAAGGGTTTGATCCCACAACGCTTTTGAATACCTCCCCTCCTGTATCGATATCATTCCAACCAGACATTCAAGAAATCATATTTAAACTTTAACTATATGATTTTTAAGAAGTTTTAATGGCTGGCCGCATTATTGCTAAGGGAATTCCAACCTTAAGAGCGCGGAGCCTACCGCGCCCAACGCCCCTGCTTCCCGAGGAATTCCCATGAGCGAGTTGCGTTTCACCGAAGATCACGAATGGCTGCGCGTCGAAGCCGATGGCAGCGTCACCGTGGGCATCACCGCCTACGCCCAGAACGCCTTGGGTGATGTGGTCTATGTGCAACTGCCGGAGCTGCAGCAGTACGACAAGGGCGCCGAAGCCTCCACCGTGGAGTCGGTCAAGGCCGCCAGCGGCGTGTACATGCCACTGACCGGTGAAGTGGTCGCGGTCAACGAAGATCTCAACGACAGCCCAGAGCTGGTCAACGAAGACCCGCTGGGCGAAGGCTGGTTCTTCCGCTTCAAGCCTGCCGACATGAGCGAAGTGCATGCCCTGCTCGACCAGGATGCCTACGATCGCCTGCTCAAAGCCAACGACGACGCCTGAGGAATCACCATGACCATCAACCTCGGCACCGCCAACGAATTCATCGCCCGCCACATCGGCCCACGCGCCGCTGACGAGCAGGCCATGCTCACGACCCTGGGCTTCGACTCGCTGGACGCGATGACTGCCGCCGTCATCCCCGACAGCATCAAGGGCACCAGCGTGCTCGGCAGCCACGACGGGCAGAGCGAGGCCGATGCCCTCGCCGCATTGAAAGCCATCGCCGGCAAGAACCAGCTGTTCAAGAGCTACATCGGCCAGGGCTACTACAACACCCACACCCCGGCGCCGATCCTGCGCAACCTGCTGGAGAACCCGGCCTGGTACACCGCCTACACCCCGTACCAGCCGGAGATTTCCCAGGGCCGCCTGGAAGCGCTGCTGAACTTCCAGACCCTGATCAGCGACCTCACCGGCCTGCCGATCGCCAACGCCTCCCTGCTCGACGAGGCCACCGCCGCCGCAGAAGCCATGACCTTCTGCAAGCGCCTGTCGAAGAACAAGGCCAGCCATGCCTTCTTCGCCTCCGTGCACTGCCACCCGCAGACCCTCGACGTGCTGCGCACCCGCGCCGAACCGCTGGGCATCGAGGTGGTGGTGGGCGACGAGCGCGAACTGGGCGACGTCAGCGCCTTCTTTGGCGCCCTGCTGCAGTACCCGGCCAGCAACGGTGACGTGTTCGACTACCGCGAGGTGGTGCAGCGCTTCCACGGCGCAGGCGCCCTGGTGGCCGTGGCCGCCGACCTGCTGGCCCTGACCCTGCTCACCCCACCCGGTGAGTTCGACGCCGACGTAGCCATCGGCAGCGCCCAGCGCTTCGGCGTGCCGCTGGGCTTCGGCGGCCCGCACGCGGCCTACTTCGCCACCCGCGACGCCTTCAAGCGCGACATGCCGGGCCGCCTGGTCGGGGTATCGATCGACCGCTTCGGCAAGCCGGCCCTGCGCCTGGCCATGCAGACCCGCGAGCAGCACATCCGCCGCGAGAAGGCCACCAGCAACATCTGCACCGCCCAGGTGCTGCTGGCCAACATCGCCAGTATGTACGCCGTGTACCACGGCCCTGCCGGCCTCAAGCGCATTGCCGAGCGCACCCATGCGCTGACCGCGATCCTCGCTACCGGCCTGACCAAGCTGGGCATCAAGGTGGTCACCGGCGATTTCTTCGACACCCTGACCCTGGCCACCGGTGCCAGCACCGGCGCGCTGCACGACAAGGCCCGCGCCCAGGGCATCAACCTGCGCCAGGTCGACGCCGCCCAGCTGGGCCTGTCGCTGGACGAAACCAGCACCCAGGCCGATGTCGAGGCCCTGTGGCAGCTGTTCGCCGACGGCCAGGCCAGCCCTGACTTCGCTGCCCTGGCCAACACCGTCGCCGTGCGCCTGCCGGCTGGCCTGCTGCGCCAGTCGGCCATCCTCGAGCACCCGGTGTTCAACCGCTACCACAGCGAAACCGAGCTGATGCGCTACCTGCGCCGCCTGGCCGACAAGGACCTGGCCCTGGACCGCACCATGATCCCGCTGGGCTCGTGCACCATGAAGCTCAACGCCGCCAGTGAAATGATCCCGGTGACCTGGGCCGAGTTCGGCAACCTGCACCCGTTCGCCCCGGCCGCGCAAAGCCAGGGCTACCTGCAGATGACCAGCGAGCTGGAAGCCATGCTCTGCGCCGCCACCGGCTATGACGCCGTGTCGCTGCAGCCCAACGCCGGTTCCCAAGGCGAGTACGCAGGCCTGCTGGCGATCCGCGCCTACCACCGCAGCCGTGGCGACAGCCACCGTGACATCTGCCTGATCCCGTCCTCGGCCCACGGTACCAACCCGGCCACCGCGCACATGGCCGGCATGCGCGTGGTGGTGACCGCCTGCGACGCGCGCGGCAACGTCGACATCGACGACCTGCGCGCCAAGGCCATCGAGCACCGCGAGCGCCTGGCGGCGATCATGATCACCTACCCGTCCACCCACGGCGTGTTCGAGGAAGCCATCGGCGAGATCTGCGCGATCATCCACGACAACGGCGGCCAGGTGTACATCGACGGCGCCAACATGAACGCCATGGTCGGCCTGTGCGCCCCGGGCAAATTCGGCGGCGACGTCTCGCACCTGAACCTGCACAAGACCTTCTGCATCCCCCACGGCGGCGGCGGCCCGGGCGTCGGCCCGATCGGCGTCAAGTCGCACCTGGCGCCATTCCTGCCGGGCCATGCCCAGCTGGAAAACACCCAGGGCGCGGTATGCGCGGCACCGTTCGGCAGTGCCAGCATTCTGCCGATCACCTGGATGTACATTCGCATGATGGGTGGCGCGGGCCTCAAGCGTGCCTCGCAGATGGCGATCCTCAACGCCAACTACATCGCCCGTCGCCTGGAAGAGCACTATCCTGTGCTGTACACCGGCGGCAACGGCTTGGTGGCGCACGAGTGCATCCTCGACCTGCGCCCACTCAAGGACACCAGCGGCATCAGCGTCGACGACGTCGCCAAGCGCCTGATCGACTTCGGCTTCCACGCCCCGACCATGTCCTTCCCGGTGGCCGGCACGCTGATGATCGAACCGACCGAAAGCGAGTCGAAAGAGGAACTGGATCGCTTCTGCAACGCCATGATCCAGATCCGCGAAGAGATTCGCGCGGTCGAGAACGGCAGCCTGGACAAGGACGACAACCCGCTGAAGAACGCCCCGCACACCGCGGCGGAGCTGGCCGGCGAGTGGACCCACGGCTACAGCCGCGAGCAGGCGGTGTACCCGCTGCCGAGCCTGGTGGAAGGCAAGTACTGGCCACCGGTCGGCCGGGTCGACAACGTGTTCGGCGACCGCAACCTGGTCTGCGCCTGCCCGTCGATCGAGAGCTACCAGGACGTCTGATCGGGTGGGGCCGCTGCGCGCCCCATCGCCGGCAAGCCGGCTCCCACAGGTTCAGCGCTAAGC
>NZ_JBMDJQ010000015.1:0-134463 GCF_057809275.1 Pseudomonas sp. FG36 | reverse complement strand
TTTGGCCGAGGCACAGCAGCGGGTGGTCAGCCTGGCGCCATCGATGACCGAGATCGTTCTGGAACTGGACGCCGGCGAGTTGCTGGTCGGTGTGCTCGATGGTGGCGAGCGCCCGCCGGCGCTGGCCCGGTTGCCTTCCGTCGGCCGCCATGGCCAGCTCGACATGGAGCGTCTGTTAAGCCTCGAGCCCGACCTCTTGCTGCTGTGGCCCGGCAGCGTGCCTCCGGCCCAGCGCGACCAGCTCAGGCGCCTGGGCATCGCCACGTTCAGCGGCGAGCCTGGCAACCTCGACCAGTTGATCGACCAGATCGAAGCCATCGCCCAACGTATTGGCCGTGACCGGCAAGGCCGCGCCTATGCCGCCAGCCTGCGTGGGCGGTTGCAGGGGCTGCGCGACCGCTACCGGCGTGAGGCGCCGCTACGGGTGTTCTACCAGGTCTGGGACAAGCCGCTGTACACCTTGGGTGGCCGCCAGGTGGTCAGCGACGCCTTGCGCGTGTGCGGGGCGCGCAATGTGTTCGACGACCTGGCCCAGCCCGCCCCGCAGGTCAGCGTGGAGTCGGTGCTGCTGCGCGACCCCGAGGTGATCCTGGCGGGCGATGAGGCGCAACTGGCCAGTTGGCGCAACTGGCCGCGGCTGAGCGCGGTGAAGGGCGAGCGTTTGCTGGTGGTGCCGGACAAAGGCCTGGAGCGGCCCAGCGGGCAGATGATCGAGGCAACTGCTCGACTGTGTGCGTTGCTCGATGCTAGAGCGCCGGTGTCCAGGTAAGGCTCAACAGCCAGGTGCGGCCTTCTTCGCGGTAACCGTAGTCATTGCCCTGGTAGTTGTAGAGGTTGCGGCTGTAACGCTTGTCCAGCAGGTTGTCGAGCTTCAAGTCAAGCCTCAGCTCGCGAGTGGCAGCCCAGCCACCGCGAACGCCCAGCAGCCCGTAACCGCCGATGGGGGCGTTGTTGGTTTCGTCGTTGTAGCTGCTGCTCACGGCCTGCCAGCTGGCGCCAACATTGAAGCTGTCGAATTGACGGTCGACATCCAGGCTCAGCGTACGCCGCGCGCGCCGGGACAGCGTGTGGCCACTCTTCCGGTCACGCGGGTCGATCAATGCCAGGCCCAACGTCGATGTCCAGGCCCCCCATTGCTGGTCCAGCGCCATCTCGAAGCCGTTGATACGGGCCTGGGCAACGTTGCCCATGGTATTGGCATCTGCGTCGTAGCTGATGGCGTCTCGCAAGTCGGTGCGATAGAGCGAGGTTTCCAGGCGGCTGCTGTCGGTCAGTTGGCTGCGCCATTGCACCTCATAGGATTTCGAGTGCTCCGGCTTGAGATCGGGGTTGCTGAAGCCGGGGTAGTACAGGTCGTTGAACGTGGGGGCGCGGAACCCCTCGCTGTAGGAAAACAGCAAGTCATTACGGGCGTTCAATGGCAGGGTCAGGCTGCCGCTCCAGGTGGTCTGGCCGCCGAACTGCTGGTTCTCGTCGTGGCGTACGCCCAGTTCGGCCGAGAAGTGCTCGTTGTGGAAGCGATGCTGGGCGAACACTGCGCGGTTCCAGCGGCTGTCCTCATTGAAATCGGTACTCGAATGCACCCGGTCCTCGTACCACTCGCCACCCAGTAGCACGCTGTTGTCGTCATCGATGGTCAGATCGTTCTGCCAGGTGACTTGGTCGCGGTAGGTGTTGAACGGCGAGCTTTGGTGAGTGAGCTTGTCGCGGCTGTCGTCGCGGTTCTCGCTGTGGGCCATCTCCAGTCGGGAATGCCACAGATCGGTAAGTTGGGCATCGAAGTAACTGCCCAGGCTGCTGACGGCGAAGTTCGAGTAGGGCACTTGCGGGTTGCTACCACGAGGTTCGTCGAACTCACGACGCCCACGGCTGTCGAGCAGGTTCAGGCCCGCTTCGAAGCGCTCGTTGAAGGTGTGGCTCAAGCTCAGGTTCAGCGAGCGGTTGCGATAAACATCATGGTCGCCATCGCTGGCATACGACGGCCCGGTCGAATCAATGCCGGCCGTCTCGTCCAGGCTGGCGCCGAGGTTGAAGCGGGTGGCGCCATCGCCACCGGACAGGCCCAGGCTGCGCTGCCAGGTCTGGTTGCTGCCGGCCGCCAGGCGCAGGCGCGGTTGCAGGCCCTGGCCCTCGCCACGCCGGGTGAAGATCTGGATCACCCCGCCGATGGCGTCGCTGCCGTATACCGCCGAGCGCGAGCCGCGCAGCACTTCCACGCGTTCGATCTGGTCGATGCCGAGAAACTGCAGGCCGCTGTCGCCGGAGGTGGCGTTGGCGATGCGCACGCCATCAACCAGCACCAGGGTCTGGGCGGCCTTGGTGCCGCGCACGAAGATGCCCGGCAGGCTGCCGCGACCGCCGGTGGGCGCGACCTGCACGCCGGGCACGCGGGCGAGCAGATCGGTGACGCTGCTGGGTTGCAGGCGGTCGATGTCGGCACGGGTGAACACGGTATTGGCCGCACTGGTGGCGGTACGCGACTCGACCTGGCGACTGGCGCTGATCAGCACGTCGGGGAGCTTCAGGGCGTCATCGCGAGAGGGTTCGGCGGCCAGGGCGGCGGCGGGGAGGCAGAGCAGGGGGAGGGCGCGGATCTTCATGGGGCAGTTCCATTGCGATCACGGGGCAAGTCGCATCGGCGCACCGCCGCGACTTGCCCCGCGATATGGCCTTACAGGCCGAGCTTGGCCATTCGGGCTTTGACGGAGGCTTCGATCCCAGCCACATCCAGCCCGCACTCGGCCAGCATCTGCGCAGGCTTGGCATGCTCGACATAGATATCCGGCAGCCCCAGGTGCAGCAGCGGCTTGACCACCGCTTCGCGGGCGAGGAACTCGCCCACCGCTGCGCCGGCGCCACCCATGATGGCATTCTCTTCGATGGTCACCAGCAACTCATGGTTGGCGGCCATTTCCAGCACCAGCGCCTCGTCCAGAGGCTTGACGAAACGCATGTCGACCACGGTGGCATCGATCTGCTCGGCCACCTGCAGGGCTTCTGCCAGCTGTACGCCGAACACCAGCAGGGCGACCTTGCCACCCTGGCGGCGGACCACGCCCTTGCCGATTTCCAGCGGCTCCAGGTCGCCGCTGATCGGCGCGTTGGGGCCGGTGCCGCGTGGATAACGCACGGCGGCCGGGCCCTTGTAGTGGTGGCCGGTGCTGAGCATCTTGCGCAGCTCGTTCTCGTCGCTCGGGGTCATCACCAGCATGCCGGGGATGCAGCGCAGGTAGGACAGGTCGTAGGCACCGGCGTGGGTCGGGCCGTCCTCGCCGACCAGGCCGGCGCGGTCGATGGCGAACAGCACATCGAGGTCCTGCACCGCCACGTCGTGGATCAGCTGGTCATAGGCGCGTTGCAGGAAGGTCGAGTAGATCGCCACCACCGGCTTGGCACCCTCGCAGGCCATGCCCGCGGCCAGGGTGACCGCATGCTGCTCGGCGATGGCGACGTCGAAGTAGCGCTCCGGGTAGCGTTCGCTGAAGTCGATCAGGTCCGAGCCTTCCTTCATCGCCGGGGTGATGCCCACCAGGCGATTGTCGGCGGCGGCCATGTCGCACAGCCACTGGCCGAACACCGAGGCGTATTTCGGGCCGCTGGCTTTCTTCGGCGCGACCGGCTTGTCGGCCGGCTCCAGCTTGGTGATGGCGTGGTAGCCGATCGGGTCGACCTCGGCCGGGGCGAAGCCCTTGCCCTTCTTGGTCACCACGTGGAGGAACTGCGGGCCCTTGAGGTCGCGCATGTTGCGCAGGGTGGCGATCAGGGTCGGCAGGTCGTGGCCGTCGATCGGGCCGATGTAGTTCCAGCCCAGCTCCTCGAACAGCGTGCCCGGCACCAGCATGCCCTTGGCGTACTCTTCGGTGCGGCGGGCGATTTCCCAGGCACCGGGCAGGCGCGACAGCACTTTCTTGCTGCCTTCGCGCATGCTCGCGTAGGTGCGGCTGGAGAGGATCTTGGCCAGGTAGTTGGACAGGCCGCCGACATTGCGCGAAATCGACATGTCGTTGTCGTTGAGGATCACCAGCATGTCGGCGTTGACTTCCTGGGCGTGGTTCAGCGCCTCGAAGGCCATGCCGGCGGTCAGCGCGCCGTCGCCGATCACAGCGATCGACTTGCGCGGGTCGTTCTGCAGGCGAGCGGCGATGGCCATGCCCAGCGCGGCGCTGATCGAGGTGCTGGAGTGGCCGACGCCGAAGGTGTCGTACTCGCTCTCGCTGCGGCGCGGGAAGGCGGCGATGCCGTCCTTCTGGCGCAGGCTGAGCATGCGCTCGCGCCGGCCGGTGAGGATCTTGTGCGGGTAGGCCTGGTGGCCGACGTCCCACACCAGCCGGTCATCCGGGGTGTCGAAGACGTAGTGCAGGGCGATCGTCAGCTCGATGACGCCCAGGCCCGCACCAAAATGCCCACCGGTCTGCCCGACGGTGTAGAGCAGGTCCTGGCGCAGCTCGTCGGCCAGGGTCTCCAGGTCGGCTTCGGCCAGCCGGCGCAGGCCGGCGGGCGTGTCGGCGCGGTCCAGCAACGGCGTGACCGGGCGTTCGCGGGGGATCTCTTGAAACGTCGTGGGCATCAGGCGAGTCGTTATAGGTGTGAAGACGCGGCAGTTTACCCCATTGTAGGAAAAGCTGCCCATTCAGTCGGGTGTGGCCAAGGTGTCGTTGATCAACGTGGGAGCGGCGGTGCGCCAATGCTCCCACGAGTGCCTCAGTGGCGGCGCTCGACGATGTAGCGGGCCAGCGCCCGCAGTGGCTCGGCATTGTCGCCAAAGCCTGCCAGCGCGGCCAGCGCCTGGTCGCGCAGCTCCAGGGCATAGGCCTTGGCCGTCTCCAGCCCGAGTAGCGCCGGGTAGGTCGGCTTGTCGCGGGCGATATCGGCGCCCTGGCGCTTGCCCAGGGTGGCGGTGTCGCTCTCCACGTCGAGGATATCGTCCTGCACCTGGAACGCCAGGCCGATGGCCTGTGCATAAGTCTGCAGCGCATCGAGCTGGACCTGCCCGGCGCGGGCGCTGGCCAGGGCGCCGAGACGCACGCTGGCTTCGATCAGTGCGCCGGTCTTGTGCCGGTGCATGTACTCCAGGGCTTTCTGGTCGAGCTTCAGGCCCACCGAGCCGAGATCGATGGCCTGGCCGCCGACCATGCCCGCGGGGCCGGCCGCCTTGGCCAGGGCCTGGACCATCTGCAGGCGGATGGCGTCTGGCTGCGGGCTCAGGCGCGGGTCGAGCAAGGCGTTGAAGGCCAGGCTTTGCAAGCCGTCGCCGGCGAGGATCGCGCAGGCTTCGTCGAAGGCCTTGTGGGTGGTCGGCTGGCCGCGGCGCAGGTCGTCGTCGTCCATGGCCGGCAGGTCGTCGTGCACCAGCGAATAGGCGTGGATCAGCTCCACTGCGCAGGCAGCGCCGTTGGCCTGCTCCGCCGGCACACCGAAGGCCTCGCAGGCGGCGTAGGCCAGCAGCGGGCGCACGCGCTTGCCGCCGTTCATCACGCTGTAGCGCATGGCCGCGTAGAGGCGCTCGAGCTCCTTGGAGGGGGCTTGGAACAAGGGTTCCAGGGCCGCGTCGACCCGGGCCTGGGCGCTTGCCTGGTACTGGGCGATCATGCCTCGGGCTCCGCGTCGAACGGTTGCGCGGCCAGCTCGCCGTCACGCTCCAGCAGGATCTGCACCTTCTGCTCGGCCTGGGCCAGGGCGCCCTGGCAATCGCGGGTCAGGGCGATGCCTTGCTCGAAGGCAGCCAGCGACTCTTCCAGCGACAGTTCGCCGTTCTCCAGGCGCTCGACCAGGGCTTGCAGGTCGGCGAGGGATTGTTCGAAATCGATGGAGGCTTTTTTGCGGGCCATGGCGACAGTCTCGGTGGTGTCCAGAACGGCGCGACACTAGCAGAGCGGGGCAGGGGGAGCAAATTGCAGGGGGAGTTCGTCGCATTTTGTTGCACTTGTCCCCAGCGGCCCGTCTTGCAATCTGCGGAGCAATCGAATTGTGGGGGTGGCGGCCCTCTGCCATAATCCGCGCGCTCTGGCCCGCGGGCCAGCGGCTTCCCTCCCCGACGTCATGTAATGGACTACGTTGTGAGCTTCCTCTCGATCGAATTCGGCCTCTGTTTCACGCTGTTCTTCCTGCTTTATTGGAGCCTGTGCTGGAGTGTCCGGCTGCAGAACCTGTTGCTGCTGACGGCCAGCTATGGCCTGGTGGCCAGTTTCAGCCTGCAGTCGCTTTACATCCTGCTGGGCTACAGCGTGCTGGTATACCTGCTCGGCCTGCTGGCGGGGCGCTACCCTGGGCGCTGGTTCAGCCGCGTGCTGCTGTTGACGCTGGTGCTGGGCTGTTTCTACCTGTTCAAGTACCAGGCGTTCTTCGTCGAAGGCGCGCAGGCCGCGCTGGCCACCGCCGGGTTCGACGTGGCGCTGCCGCTGCTGGAAGTGCTGGTGCCGATCGGGCTGTCGTTCTACACCTTCCATTCGGTCAGCTACCTGGTGTCGATCAACCGGCGCGAGCTGACGCCGTCGGCGCCGCTGGACCTGGCCTTGTACCTGGCGTTCTTCCCCAGCCTGGTGGCCGGGCCGGTCAACCGCGCCCTGCACATGCTGCCGCAGATCCGCCCGCCAGCCATGCGCCAGGTGCTGGAGCCGCAGCGGGCACTGGGGTTGATCGCGATGGCGGTGGTCAAGCTGTTCTTCCTCAGTGCCTGGCTGGGCAGCGAGTGGGTGGACCCGGTATTCGACACCCCGGGCAGCGCCACCCCCGAGCAGGTGCTGCTGAGCGTGTATGGCTACAGCCTGCTGATCTACTTCAACTTCAGCGGCTACACCAACCTGGTCACCGGCATCGCCCTGTTGCTGGGGTTCCGCCTGCCGGACAACTTCGACGCGCCATATGCCGCGCACAACCTCAAGGAATTCTGGGGGCGCTGGCATATCAGCCTGTCGCGCTTCATCCGCGACTACGTCTATATCCCCCTGGGCGGAAACCGCCAGGGCGTATGGCGCGGCAACCTGAACATGCTGCTGGCGATGCTGGTGTCCGGGCTATGGCACGGGGCGAGCGTGAACTTCATCATCTGGGGCGCGCTGCACGGCGTGGGCCTGGCCATCTCCAAGCTGTTCAGCCAGTGGTGCCCGGGGTTCGCCCGCCTGCCGGGATCGGACTTGCTGGCGCGATTGATGACCTTCCACTACGTGGCCTTCGCCTGGATCTTCTTCCGCAGCCCGACGCTGGAGGGCGCGCTGGAGATGCTCGGCGACATCGCCCAACTGAGCCTGGCGGGCCTGAACAGTGCCACGGGCCTGATGCTGCTGGCCTGCGTGCTGTTCGTGGCCAGTTATCCACAATGGCTGGCGCTGCTGCGCCAGAGCGGCACGGCCTTCCAGCGCCTGCCGTGGCAGCTGTACCCGATCCCGCTCGGAGTCGGCGTGTCGTTGGTGATTTTCGCTTCGCAGTCGGGCGTGCCGGGGTTCATCTATGCAAGCTTCTGATAGCAAACAGCTGTTCCAGGTGCAGATGGGCGCCGCCCGTGGCCTGTACGCGATTGTGGTCACCACCGCGCTGTTGTTCTGGCTGAACCAGGACTCGATCAAGCTCTACTGCCAGCAGAAGTACCACCAGAGCTGCGAAGTCCCGCTGCTGGGCCAGATGCCGGCCTGGCGCACGGGCGCGCAACTGACGGCACTGCTCGAGGCGCGCCGCGACGACCTGCTCGAGCGCCTGCAGCCAGCGCCGCAGGTGGTCGAAGCGCCGCTGCCCGAGGTGCTGCCCGCGCCGATACCGGTGGTCACGGTCGACCTGCAGACCCCGGCGGCACTGGCCAAGCCGCTGCCGCACGGTGCGGCGCACACGCCGGCGCCTGTTCACGTGCCCGCGCCCGTCGCTGTAACCCAGCCCGTCGCGGCAGTGCCGGCGGCAGCGCCAATGCCAGCGGCACCTCCGGCGCCAGTCCCGGCGCCGGCATTGCTGCAACCGGGCACCGTGGCCTCCCTGGCCGCCGGTGACGAGGTGTTCCTGGTCGGCGATTCGCTGATGCAGGGCGTTGCCCCGCACCTGGCCAACAGCTTGCGCAAGCGCTACCAGATCCGCACCGTCAACCTCAGCAAGCAGAGCACCGGCCTTGCCTACCCGGGCTTCTTCAACTGGCCGAAGACCGTGGCCGAGACCCTCGACCACGAACCGAACGTGCGCCTGATGGTGGTGTTCCTCGGCCCCAACGACCCGTGGGACATGCCCCAGGGCAAAGGCAAGCCGTTTCTGCGCTTCAAGTCGCCGGAATGGGAGGTGGCCTATCGCGCGCAGATCGATTCGATCCTCGAGCAGGCCCGCTCGCATAACGTGCAGGTTATCTGGGTCGGGCCGCCGAACATGGAGAAGGCGCGGCTGTCCACCGCCATGGGCTACCTCAGCGGGCTATATCAGGAGCAGACCGCGCTGTACGGCCAGCACTACGTGTCGGCCAACCCGATCCTCGGCTATGCCGACGCCAGCTTCTCGTACACGGTGCAGACCGCGCAGGGCAAGCGGGTCAAGGTGCGGGTCGATGACGGCATTCATTTCACCATCACAGGCCAGAAGATGATCGCCGAACAGGTACTGTCGCTGATCAGCTTCCCTGGCCTGACCGTAACAGGACATTGAGATGCGCCAATGGCATCACCTGCTGGGCCTGGCCCTGCTGATCAGCGCCGCGCCGGGTTGCAGTACCGGCGCCAATAGCGTGAGCGCCCAGCCCGCGGCGCGGCCTGCCGCCGCGCCCATCACTCGCCAGGACGGTAACGTCGCCCTGCTCGCGAGCAAGCTGCGCAATGCCGGGCGTGCCCCGGTCGGCATCGTCCAGCTGGGTGACTCGCATACCGCCGCCGACCTGTTCAGCGGCGAACTGCGCAAGTTGTTACAGGCGCGCTACGGCGATGGCGGCATCGGTCTGGTGCCGGCCTCGCCAGTGCCGGGGATCCGCAACGACCGGGTGATCATCAAGAGCGAGAAGCGCCAGTGGGAGCTGGTGTCGGCGCGCAACCAGCAGAGCCAGCAGTTTCCCCTGGGTGGCTACCTGTCGCTGCCGCAGGCCAACCGCTCCAGCGTGATGCTGCAGGCGCGTGACGAGGACCGCCAGCGCTACAAGGTCTCGGCGCTGTACCAGTCCAGCGGGACTGCCAGCCTGCTGGTCAATGGCGGCCAGCGTCGGGTGTTGCCGGCCAGCAATGGCCAGTGGCGCTTCAGCCCGGCGTTCGCCAATGTCGGCCTGCCGGTGCAACTGACGGTGGAAGGTGGCCGTGGCGTCGCTTTGGGTGGCTGGTATCTGCAGGGGCAGAAGAATGCCGGGGTGACCTATTCGACGCTGGGCATCAATGGCGCGCGCCTGGAGGTGGTGGACAAGTGGCAGGTGGGTTGGCGCGACAGCCTCAAGGCCGTGCGGCCGGACCTGGTGATCCTGGCCTACGGCACCAATGAGGCGTTCGACGACAAGCTCGACCTGGCGCTGTACCAGGCGCAGCTCGAGGCGACCCTCACGGGCTTGCGCAAGGACCTGCCGCAGACGGCGATCCTGCTGGTCGGCCCGCCGGACTCGATCAAGCAGCGCAAGGCGCGCAGTTGCGCGGCGCGCCAGCCGCAACCGCTGGCCTCGGTCATTCGTATCCAGAAGCAGATGGCGCGCAAGCACAAGGCGCTGTTCTGGGATTGGCAGGGGTTCATGGGCGGGCCGTGCTCGATCGCCGGCTGGCAGGCGCAGGGGCTGGCGCGGCCTGATCTTGTCCATCTGACAGCCGATGGCTATCGCAAGAGTGCGGCGGGCTTGTATGAGTTTCTGAAGGGGCCGTTGGGGTTGCGTTGAGGGCGGGGTAAGCCCGCTCCCACGCTGATCGGGAGCGGGCTTGCCCAGGTATCAGGCCGGCTCGGCCTCGAGTTCCACCATCGCCTCGCGATAGCGCGCCAGCTCCTCGATGGTCAGCACTGGCAGGTTGTACTGCCGCGCATACACCGCCACCTGTTCGCCGCGGGCCATGCTGCCATCGGGGTTCATCAGTTCGCACAGCACCGCCGCCGGGCGTAGGCCGGCCAGGCGAGCCAGGTCCACCGAGCCTTCGGTGTGGCCGCGACGGGTCAGCACGCCGCCGTCACGGGCGCGCAGCGGGAATACATGGCCGGGGCTGACGATGTGGCGTTGTTGCGCGGTGGAGCGCAGCGCGGCCTCGATGGTGGTGATGCGGTCCTGCGCCGATACGCCGGTGCTGACGCCCTCGGCGGCTTCGATGGTGACGGTGAAGCCGGTGCCGTGGCGGGCCTGGTTGTTCTGCACCATCGGCGCCAGCTGCAGGGCGTCGACGGTGGCTTCGTCCAGGCACAGGCAGACGATGCCACTGCAGTCGCGGATCATCATGGCCATGGTCTGCAGCGACAGGTTCTCGGCGGCGGCGACGATGTCGGCTTCGTCCTCGCGGTCGTCGTCGTCGAGCAGCAGCACGGGGCGCCCGGCCTGGAAGGCGGCGATGGCGGCGCTGACGTTGGGGAATTGCTTGTTAAGCGTGGTGGACATGAAACGCTCCTCGTGAATGATCGATGAACGTCTCGGGGCGAACAAAATGCGCGCGCAAGGGCGCCTGGACGGCCCCTGCCAAACGCCTTCTTTCATCCGGACTATGACCGTCGGCCCTGGAATCTCACCAGATCTGCTGACCCCCGGCATGGCCGGGGCGCTCGCGGGCTCATCTTTCGATTTACCGCCGGTGGGGACTTTCACCCCGCCCTGAAGACCGGGCAAGCATACCCCACAGTGGCGGTATGCTGGCAAGCCCTACGACTTTAGTTGCTGCCAGTCGAGTCCGAACCGCGCCAGGTACTTGCGCAGGCGGTCGGCGTCGTTGGGGTTGGCCTTCTCCTGGCGCGACACCGCGAACAGCTGACGCCCGGCCTCGGACAGGCTCGAGGCGCGGCGGCACACATCGATCACCGCCTGCAGTTGCACCTGGTCGAACAGGTCCAGCTCGCGGCCGTCCAGCAGCGGCTCGGTTGCCGACTCCAGGCCCCAGGCATAGCGCAGCCGTTCGATCTCTTCCTCGACCAGTGCCTCGTCGATGCGCCCGCTGTCGGCCAGGGTCGCCATGCGCGTGATCGATGCCGACAGCTCGCGGAAGTTGCCGGCCCAGCGTGCTTCGCTGGCGTGGGCGAAGGCCAGGTAACGGCGCTTGGCTTCGAGGTTGAAGCGCACCTGGCGGCCTTGCTCACGGGCGTGGCGCTGCAGCTCGAAATCCAGGTTCGGCTCGATGTCCTCGCGCCGCTCGGCCAGGCCCGGCAGGGCGAAGGTCCACAGGTTGATGCGGGCGAACAGGTCTTCGCGGAACGAGCCGTCGGCGACCTTGGCGCGCAGGTCGCGGTGGGTGCCGGCGATCAGTTGGAAGTCGCTTTCCACCTCACGGTCGGCGCCCAGCGGGAAGAATCGCTTTTCTTCGATGGCCTTGAGCAGCATGGCCTGTTCGTCGGCGCCCAGCTCACCGATTTCGTCGAGGAACAGCATGCCGCCGTCGGCGGCGCGCAGCAGGCCGTCGCGGGCGTTCTGCGCGCCGGTGAAGGCGCCTTTGGCGTGGCCGAACAGGGTCGACATGGCGCCGTCGCCGCGCAGGGTGGCGCAGTTCACCTCGATGAAGCGACCGCCCAACTGGTGACGACCGCGCTTGAGCTCATGGACGCGGCGTGCCAGGAACGACTTGCCGGCGCCGGTCGGGCCGACCAGCAGCATCGGCGCCTTGGAGCGCAGGGCGACCCGTTCGATCTGCTCGATGGTGCGGTTGAAGCCCGGGTTGCGCGTGGCGATGCCTGACTTGAGCAGCGACTGCCCCTCGACCTGTTCGCGGCGAAAGCGCGAGGCGATCGGGTCGTAGCGCGACAGGTCGAGGTCGATCAGCGTGGCGATGCCGGCCGGGTCGCTGTTTTCGTCGTGCTTGCGCGAGGGTGAGGTCTGCACCAGGCGCGCTGGCAGGTAGCGCGCCTCGGTGAGCAGGAACCAGCAGATCTGCGCGACGTGGGTGCCGGTGGTGATATGCACCAGGTAGTCCTCGTGCTCGGTGTCGAAGCTGTAGCCGCTGGCGAAGTCGTGCAGGGCGCCGTAGACCTCCTCGAAATCCCACGGGTTGCGCAGCGCCAGCGGGTGCAGGCGCACCTCGGTGCCGGGCGAGACCTGCTGGATGTCGGCGCGGATTCGCTCGGCCAGGCCGAGGTCGCGTGCGCCGGGGCCGTGGATAAGTTCCAGGCGGTCCAGGGGCAGGTCGGGTTGCTGGCACAGGCCGATGGTTGGCCGCCACCTGTTCCAGCGCGCCGCACCCTTGCCGTTGCGGTCGAGGGTGGTGCCGAGAAAACCGATGGCGACGAGAGGCTTGGTCATCCGTGATTATCCAAAAAGATAAATATGTATCTCAGGATATACGAAAAATGAAATCCGTTAGACACCTTGTAATGTATGGGCTAACGCTCAATAAGAAATAAAGTCTTATAAATCAGTTGGTTATACGATTTCTTCAAGGGCGAATGAAAACCTGGCACGCCGCTCGCTATATCCCTCTCGACTGCATCGCCAGGCAGGCCCTCGGGTCAGGGGATATCAACCCCCGCCGGTGCACGTACCCACCCTCAGGTGTTGGTGTCGTGCATGCCGCCGCTGCAACGAACGGTCATTGCGGCGCAAGCCTGTGAACAGGCTTGCGAGGCGCTCGCCGGGCCAAGTCCCGGCACTACCCTCCACGGTAGCTACAAACGCAACACCCGCAGGTGGGGCACAGGCAACGCAACCAGGGCCAGGATGGTCCGCTCTTGCGAAGGACGCCTGGGCTACCGCTGGCCCACCCGGCCCGCCGGCCGGGCCTGGCGCAACGATGGAGGCCGCCGGAGCAAGCGCTCCCGGCCCCGGACTCCGCCAGGCTTCGCCCACGGCGCTCGGTGAGTTGGCGACCCCTGCAACCAAGGACATTGATAAAAGGATGAGCAAGATGAAACTGTTGAAACGCTTTGTGGTGAAGAAAAACGAACGTGGCCTGCTGATGAGCGAAGGCGACTTCGTGTCGATTCTCGAGCCTGGCCAGTACTCGCGTTTCGACTGGCAAGACCGGCTGACGGTGACCACTTTCAGCCTCCAATCCTCGCTGTTCGAACACCCGCTGGCGCAGTACCTGCGTGGGCAGGAGCCAGCTCTGGTCGAGCAGCATTTCGAAGCCATGGACCTGGCGCAGCACGAGGCCGGCCTGCGTTTCGAGGACGGCCGCCTGGTTGAGTTGCTGGCACCGGACAGTCGCCGCCTGTATTGGAAAGGCCAGGTCGAGCATGGCTTGCAACGCATCGATCTGAATCAGGGCCGGCGCCTGGACGATGAACTGGTGATCCGCCTGAACCGACCCGGCGTGGCCGGCACGGACCTGGTGCTGCTGGCGCTGGTGCCGGCATTCCATGTCGGTGTGCTGAAGATCGACGGCGTGGTAGCCGGGTTGCTCGAGCCAGGCCGCCATGGCTACTGGCGCTGCGGCAGCCAGGTAGCGGTGGAGATGGTCGACACCCGCTTGCAGGCGCTGGAGGTCAACGGCCAGGAGATCCTCACCCGCGACAAGGTCAGCCTGCGCCTGAGCCTGGTGGCCAACTGGCGCTACACCGATGTACTCGGCGCCCACGGGCAGATGAGCAAACCGGTGGAGCACCTGTACCGCGAACTGCAGTTCGGTTTGCGTGCCGCAGTAGGTACCCGCACCCTCGACGAGCTGCTGGAAGACAAGCAGTCCATCGACGGTAGCGTCACCGAGCACCTGCTGGCGCATCTGCAAGGCAGTGGCCTGGAGGTGAGCAGCCTGGGAGTGCGCGACATCATCCTGCCGGGCGAGATGAAAACCCTGCTGGCGCAGGTAGTGGAGGCAGAGAAGGCCGCCCAGGCCAACGTGATCCGGCGCCGCGAGGAAACCCAGGCGACCCGCTCGCTGCTCAACACCGCCAAGGTGATGGAAGGCAACCCGACGGCCCTGCGCCTGAAGGAGCTGGAAACCCTGGAGCGGGTGGCCGAGCGCATCGACCGGATTTCGGTGTTCGGTGGTCTGGATCAGGTATTGAATGGCATGGTCAGCCTCAAGGCGGGTTGACCCTTTGCGACACGACGTAGCGCAACAAGGAACAAGGCAATGAACATACTCGAAGTGGCGGGCGGCAAGCCGATCAAACTGTGGACCGACGGTGTGCCGGTCGAGGACGACGCCCGCAAGCAACTGATGAACACGGCGAAGATGCCGTTCATCTTCAAGCACCTGGCGGTGATGCCGGACGTGCACTTGGGCAAGGGCTCGACCATCGGCAGCGTGATCCCCACCGTGGGCGCGATCATCCCGGCGGCGGTGGGCGTGGACATCGGCTGCGGCATGATCGCCGCACGCACCTCGCTGCATGCCCGCGATCTGCCGGACAACCTGCACGGCCTGCGTACAGCCATCGAGAAGGCCGTGCCCCATGGCAAGACCTTCGGCCGTCGCGACCAGGGTGCCTGGGACAACGTGCCGAACCACGCCGACCAGGTCTGGAGCGGCCTGGCCGGGCGCTTCAAGGCAATCACCGACAAGCATCCGCGCCTGGAGAAGACCAACAACCGCCAGCACCTGGGGACACTGGGCGGCGGCAACCACTTCATCGAGGTCTGCCTGGACGAGGCCGATCGCGTCTGGTTCATGCTGCACAGCGGCTCGCGTGGCGTCGGCAACGCCATCGGCAACCTGTTCATCGAACTGGCCCAGGCCGACATGCGCCAGCACATGGTCAACCTGCCGGACCGCGACCTTGCCTATTTCGAGGAAGGCAGCCGGCACTTCGCCGACTATGTCGAGGCGGTGGAGTGGGCGCAGGACTTCGCCCGGCACAACCGCGAATTGATGATGCAGGCGGTGGTCGCCGCCACCCGCAAGGTGCTGGGCAAAGCGTTCGAAGCCAGCCTCGAGGCAGTGAACTGCCACCACAACTATGTGCAGAAGGAGCAGCACTTCGGCCGCGAGGTACTGGTGACCCGCAAGGGCGCGGTGTCGGCGCAGAAGGGCCAGCTGGGCATCATCCCCGGCTCCATGGGCGCGAAGAGTTTCATCGTGCGTGGGTTGGGCAACGAGGAATCGTTCTGCTCGTGCAGCCATGGTGCGGGCCGGGTGATGAGCCGCACCAAGGCCAAGAGCCGCTTTACGGTCGAAGACCAGCAGCGCGCCACTGCCCATGTGGAGTGTCGCAAGGACAAGGATGTGATCGACGAGATCCCGATGGCCTACAAGGATATCGATGCGGTGATGCAGGCCCAGCGTGAGTTGGTCGAAGTGGTGCACACGCTGCGTCAGATAGTGTGTGTCAAAGGTTGAGTCAAGAGCATGAAACTTGTGAGCATTGCATTTGTTTTGGTCAATACCGTGTTTGTGCTGACGTTGCCTGTCTCGTTTGTCGTGCAGTGGGGCATTCGAGGGGCTAAGGGGGCGGGTGTGGCGCAGCGGATGAAATCCGAGCTGAGTACTCTACGTGAGGTCGCCACGGTCAGTGACTGGATGGCATTACTGATCTTCGTGAACTTCCTGGTCTTCATGGTGCTTACGCTTATTGTCCAATACCTGCACTACAACCCCGTGCTCTGGATGGCGTATGCCTTGCTGCTCACGATGGTCCTGGCAATGTTGGTCCTGTGCCGGGTAGAGAAGGAAATCTGGGCTGAGCTGAAGAAGTACCGGGCCTTGTTGATGGTCGCGATCGGCCTTACTAGTGCGGCGATTCCTTATCTGGCGGGGCCACTGGCAGATGCGACGATCAGCCGATTCACGGGGATGGAAGCTAATGCATTTGTGCGTGGCCAGAACCTGTTCGTGCTGATCATGTCCGTGGTTGTCTGGCCGCTAGGCTTGTTGCCTCTGGGAGCGCTGGTGTCCTGGTTGCTCGGGGCAGGGCATCTATGGGCAGTTAAACGCAAGGTGATGCGCGCGCGGCTCATGTACCTGAGTCCGCGCCAGCGCTTGCTCGAAAGCCGGCGTTTGCGCTTGGCGACCGCCAGGAGGATTTCTGTCCTGATTGCGTTGAGCTTCACTACGGCCGGCATGCAGCAAACGACTTCGCGCCTGGTTTCGACGAGCTACGCGAGCCAGAAGCTCAAACAGGCATTGGTGTTCAGCTCGTTTCATCTTCCCCCTGAGGCGTGCGGTCTGGAGGATCAGGTGCCAGCGAGCGCGAAGCTGGTACAGGTTCGCTTTAGACTGGCTGTCGTTGCTGTACCCAATGGAACTGAGGATTATCGATTCATCAAGCGGCCCTGTCGTATCAACGAACTCGCCGCTCGTGCTGCAGCACATGCACCTTGAAGGGGTGTCAGCGAATGCAGGCCGGCGTCCTTTGTGGGCTGACCATCTCATCCACGACGCGTTGCAGTGATGCTGGAAGCATCGCGCCATGGGTGACGCCTTCGAACGGCACGAGACATACCTCCATTCCGGTCGTGCGTTCCAGGTCCCGTGTCAGTTCACGCACGGGATTTAGCGTATCCGCTTGAGGTGGGCCGTTTGGCTTGAGCGGCTCTGCGCTCCCACGCATCAACAGTAGCCGTGGATGCCGGTCGGACAAGCGCCCGCGAAGGAAATGCGCCTCTTTGAGAATCGCCCCATCGTTCCACCACAACGATGGGCTGGCCGCTGCATAGTCGCTGAACAGCCATGGGCGGGTGAACAGTGTGTGCAGCACCGCCAGCCCGCCATAGGAGTGGCCCCAGAGCATCTGTCGTCGCGGGTCGATGGGCGCCACAGCGGCGACCATCGGGCGCATGCGCTGCTCCAGCAGGTCGAGGAACGCATCGACGCCGCCACTGGCCTGGCCTGTCAGCGGATCGCGCTGCTCGGCCAGCCCAGGTACGACTGGTGTGTAGTCATAGGTACGGGCGGAACGCTCGATGCGTTGGTCGGTCTGGTAGCCGATGGCGACCAGCAGCGGTGCCTGGCCGTTGGCGAGCGCCTGCAGCTGTTGCGGTGCCAAGGCGCTGATCGCGGCGTTGCCATCGAGCATCCATAGCACCGGGTAGCCGCTGGCGGGTACCGGGCGCTGGGGCTTGCCGATCCACAGACGGTAATGGCGCTGGCCATCCCGCGAGTCCAGGTCGAGGTGGCTGAAGCGATAGGCCATGTCCTGGCGCTGCAGCAGGGTGGTGTCCATCTTCTGTTCGGGGTGCGGCTGCGCCAAAGCCGTACCGGCCAGCAGCAATGCCAGGACAAGGGTCGGGATCTTCATCAGGTGTTCTCGTGGGGTCTTCCATGACGTGCCGCCGCTGCATCGTGGATGCAACGGCGGCAGTGGGCTCAGAAGGAGGCGGTGAGGCTGGTGTAGAGGGTGCGGCCCGGTTCGTTGTAGGTCGCCGCTCCTGCGCCTTCGATGCCGTTGACCGCCTGGGCGTTGCCGGCGCGGTACAGGCGTTTGTCGAACAGATTGTCGATGCCGGCAGTCAGGCTCAGATTCTTTGTGAGGGCGTAGGTGCCGCTGGCGCCGACCAAGGCGTAAGGCGCCACCTGGTCGTTGGCGCTGCCGGTCACGCGCTTGCCCTGATAGTCGTACTTCTTCGGCGTCTGTTTGCCGTACCAGGCCACGCTCAGTTGCAGCGACAGGTCGTCCGTGGCTTGCCAGTCAAGCATCGAGTTGAGGGTGTAGGCCGGGGTGACCGACAGGGTCTCGCCGGTGGTCTTGTTCTTCGATTGCAGCATGTAGGTGAAGTTGTTGCTCCACTTCAACTGCTCGCTCAGTGGGATGGTCAGGGTGCCTTCCAGGCCTTCGACCAGCGCCTTGGGGATGTTCTCCCATTGGTAGAGCGTCGCGTTGGCGTTGCCGCCGACGCCACCGGAGGCCTGGCCGATGCCGCTAAGGCCCGAGTCGATCTTGTTCTTGTAGTCGTTGCGGAAGTAGGTCAGGCCGACGACCCAGCCATTGTCCTGGAACTCGATGCCCAGCTCTTTGTTGACGCTGGTCTCGGCCTCCAGGTGCTCGTTGCCCTGCAGGTAGCAACTGGTGGTCTGCCCGTAGCACCCCTGGCCACGGCTGTAGAGCAGGTAGTCGGGGTTGAGCTGGTACAGGTTCGGCGCCTTGTAGGCGCGGGCGATGCCGGCCTTGAGCGTGAGGGTGTCGGTCAGCGCGTGGGACAGGTTGAGCGACGGGCTCCAGTTGTCGCCGACGATGCTGTGGTGGTCGAAGCGCAGCGCCGGGGTAAGCATGGTGCCGGGCAGCAGTTCGATGTTGTCCTCGGCGAACAGCGAGAAGATCTGCGCCTGGGTGCTGGTACTGCGACCGCTGCTGGTCAGGCCGGGCACGCTGCCGCCTTCGCTGGTGCTCTGGGTGTTGGCGCTGGGGTCGTCCAGCCTTTGCTGGCTCCACTCGCTGCCCAGGGTCAGGGTCTGGTCGCGCCAGGCATGCAGCGGCAGGTTGAGCTCGCCATGGGCGGTCAGGTCGCGCAGGGTCGAGGTGTAGAAGTCGGTGTTGCTGAAGATGCCTTCGGTGCCGCCGGCCAGGCCTTCGTTGATGCGCTGGTTGCGGGTCTTCTCGTATTGCAGGAAGGCCATGCTGCTGCCGAAGTCCCAGTCACCCCGATGGGTGATGGCGAAGTTCTCGCGGTAGAGTATGTTGGTCTCCTTGCCCAGCATGCTTTTGACGTTGGCATTGGAGTTGGTGTTCTGGGTATCGCCCGCGTACAGGTTGCCCTGGCGGCTGAAGCCGGCTTCGAGTTCCAGGGTCTGTTCCGGGGCCAGGCGCCAGCTCAGCAAGCCGTTGAGGTCCTTGTTGCGCACACCTTCCCGGCCAGAGGGCAGGGTACCGGCCTGGGTGCCGGTGCGCGCGGACTCGTGCCCGGCATTGATGTCCCAGTCGTCCGCGTCGGTCTTGGCCACGTTGCCGTAGACTCGGTAGCTCAGGGTGTCGGTCAGCGGGCCGTTGAGGCCGAAGCTCACGCGCTTGGTGGCGCCTTCGTCACCGTGCTGCGGGAAGTTCTGGTACACGGTCATGTTGCCGTGGGTCTCGCCCGCCGGTTGCTTGGTGATGATATTGATCACCCCACCCATGGCCCCGGAACCATAGCGTGCCGCTGTCGGGCCGCGGATCACTTCGATGCGCTCGACCTGGTCGGCCGGCACCCAGTTGGTGTCGCCACGCGAATCCCGCTCGCCGCGCCAGCCGTAGCGTACCGAGCTGCGGCTGCTGACTGGCTTGCCGTCGACCAGGATCAGGGTGTTTTCCGGCCCCATGCCGCGAATGTCGATCTGGCGGTTGTTGCCGCGTTGGCCGCTGGTGGAGTTGCCGGTCAGGTTGACCCCCGGCATGGTGCGGATGATCTGCGACAGGTCATTGGCTGGCGGGCGCTTCTTGATGTCTTCGGCGGTGATGATCGACACACCGGGTGCCTGCTTGGTCTCTTCCAGCGCGGTGGCCACCACGTTCTGGCTTTCCAGCTCGATCGGTGCGGGCTGGTTGGCGGCGTGCACGGCGCTGCCCAGCAAGCAGCTGGACAGCAGCAGGAAGGGCGATAGGCAAAGCGGGCGGGGCGACATGTGTGATCTCCGGCGCGGCGGGCTGATTTCAAGAGATCACAGATGGTAATAGCTCTTATTTGAGAGTAAAGCGCATTAACTTTCTAAACACTTTCGGCCGCGGGCAGCAGCAGGTGCAGGCACAACCCAGGGTAGCCATTGCTCGCCCACAGCCGTCCGCCCTGCAGCTCGATGGCGCGTCGGGCGATGGCCAGGCCCAGGCCGAAACCGGCGCCGCTGCCGGGCAGGCGGCGATAGGCCTGGAAGATCGGTTCAAGTTCCGCCTCCGGCACGCCAGGCCCGTGGTCGCGCAGGCACAGGTGCCAATACCTGCCCTCGCGCCAGCCTTCCAGGCTGACCTGGCCACCTGCGGGCGAATGGCGGATGGCGTTGCGCAGCAGGTTTTCCAAGGCCTGGGCCAGGCTGTCCAGGTGAGCCTGTACCTGGCAGTCGAGGCCGAGCGAGCAGGGCAGCCGGTCCTTCGCCCAGCCGCTCTCGAAGCTGCTGTCCTGCACCAGCGCTTCCCACACCGAGAGCACCAGCACCGGCTCGGTAGCCAGTTGCGGCTGCTCGGTGTCCAGCCACGCCAGGTCGAGGGTGTCCTCCAGCAGTTTCTGCATGTCATCCACTTCCCGGTCCAGGCGCTGGCGCAACTGCTCCGGGGGCAGGCCGCTGTCATGGGCGATGCGCAGGCGCGCCAGCGGCGTGCGCAGTTCGTGGGACAGGGTGCGCAGCAGCAGGCGTTGCTGGTCCAGGCTCCTGCGCAGGCGCACGGCCATGTGCTCGAAGGCCTGGGCCAGCTCGCCCAGTTCGTCGCGACGCTCCTGCAGGGGTAGGCCGGGGCCGTCCAGGTCGTCTGCACGCAAGGCGTCGGCGCGGTCGCGCAGGCGGTTGAGGGGTACGACCAGGTGGCGGTACAACGCCAGGCCCAGCAACAAGGCGAGCAGGGCGGGGGCAACGCCGTGGGTAATGACGTGGGTCCAGGGGGTCAACCCGGTGGGCAGCAGGTGTTCAGGGAGCTGGATGACCAGGCGGCCGTCCTGGGGGCGGGTGGGGAACTCGATGCTCACATAGGGCAGCTCGTCCTGCAGGCGCCGGCTCATGGGCCAGTCGAGCTTGCGCATGAAGGTCAGGCGGCTGGCCTCCTCGGCGCTCAGCGGGGTGGAACCGAGGCTCTGCAGGCGCGGGCCGATGATGGCGACCCAGGTGTCCTCCTCGGCTTGCAGCCGGCGGCGCAGGCGCTCCACGCCGTCGGCGCCGTCTGTGCGCCAGGCCTGCTCGGCCTGTTCGGCGAAGCCTGCCAGGTACACCCGGTCGGCGGGGGCCAGGAAGTAGGTGCTGCGCTCGACCGACAGCCCCCAGGTCCAGATCAGCCAGGTCAGCAGCAGGCAGAAGCACACCTGCAGCAGCGCCAGTTTCCACAGCAGCGGATGTCGGCGCATCAGGCGCTACCTGAGTCGACCAGGATATAGCCCTGGCCGCGCACGGCCTGGATCTCCAGGTGCCCCGCACCGATGGCGGCGAGCTTGCGGCGCAGATTGCAGACATGCACGTCCAGGCCACGGTCGAGGCGGGTGTAGGCCCGGTGCAGGACGCTCTGGTAGAGGAAGGCCTTGCTCAGTGTCTCGCCGGGGTGGGCCTGCAAGGTCGCCAGCAAGCGGTACTCGGAACCGGTCAGCCCGGCGTTCTGGCCATGGTGCGCGACATCATGGTTGGCCGTGTCGAAGTCCAATACGCAGGCATTGCGCGGGGCGGCTGGGCGCCGGTCCAGCGCCACCCGGCGCAGCAGGGCGTCGACCCGGGCATCCAGCTCGGCCAGGCTGAAGGGCTTGGGCAGGTAGTCGTCGGCGCCACGGGTGAAACCGCTGATGCGGTCCTGCTCGGCACCCAGGGCCGACATCAGCATCACCGGTACGGCCTGGTGCCGGCGCAATTCGTCGAGCAGGCTGAGGCCGTCGACACCTGGGAGCATGATGTCCAGCAGCAGCAGGTCGAAAGGCATCTGGTGTATCGCATTCAAGGCTTGGGTGCCGTTCTCGCAGGCCTGGACGCGGAAGCCACGGCGCAGGAAGTGCTGTTCCAGGTCCTGGCGCAGGCGAGGGTCGTCTTCGGCTAGGAGAAGCTTGGGGGACACGGGATGACCTTGATGAGAATGCGTTGCAAATACGAATCATCCCATTGGCGACGGTGCCGCGGCAATGGCCAGGTGCTGGCATTTCGTCGCGTTACACGGAACCGGCAGGGGCGGCCTGCGTGATTTCAGCGGCTGATGAATATCCCGCCGGCCTCGCTGCGGGTACGCAGCTTATGGCTCTGGGCCAACATGGCCAGGGCCAGGGGCAGGTCATCGATCGGGAAACTGCCCGAAACCCGCAACTCGGCCAACGCTGGGTCGCAGACCAGGCGCTGGTCGCTGTAGCGCATCAGTTCCTGGGTCCATTGCAACAACGGCATCTCGTCGATTACCAGCAGGCCATTGCGCCAGGCCAGCTGGGCGTCGCGTGCATCCTCCAGTGGATCGAATCGATCACGGCTGAAGCGCAGCTGCGAGCCTGCCTGGACGATGACACCGCCGGCGGCTTCGGGCTGGACCTGAACGGCGCCTTCGTAGACCGCGAGCAGGGTCTCCTGGGGGAACTGGCGCACGCTGAAACGGGTGCCCAACGCCTGCATGAGGCCTTGCCCGGTGCGCACCCGCAAAGGCCGCGACGGGTCCGCCGCGGTGACGATGTATATCTCGCCCCGGCGCAAGTGCAGCAGGCGCTGCTCGGCCGTGAAGCGCACGCTCAGCTCGCTGTCACTGTTGAGAGAAACCTGGGTGCCGTCGGCCAGCAGCACATCCCGGCGCTCGCCCAGGGCGGTCAAGTAGTCGATGCCACCCTCGCTGCGCCGCCATGCCCACCAACCCAGAGGGGCCGCGCCCAGCAATACCAGCAGGCTGCGCAGCACGGTGCGCCGGCTGCTGTCCGGGCGCACCAGCGTCTGTCGGGCCAGGGTGGGAGGCAGGGTGCCGAGGCGGGTGAGCAGGCGCTGCGCCCGGTTCCAGGCGCGTTCGTGCTCGGCATCGCGGTATCGCCAATGCTCCAGTTCGAGCTGTTGTGCCGGCGTCAGCGGTCCTTCCTGCATCAACAGCAGCCAGGCGGCGGCCTGGGCGAGAATGGCCTGGGCGATGGGGGGCTGTTCACTCATCGGGCATCTGGCTCAGGCAGGCGACGTAGCCCTCGTGAATGTATTTCTTCACCGTCGGCAAGGCGATGTTCAGTGCCTGGGCGATGTCTTTCTGCTTCATGCCGTCCAGTGTTGCCATCAGGAAGGCTTGCCTGACCCGTGGCCGCAGGCTGTCGAGCACGGCATCGATCTCGTGCAGGGTCTCGAGAATCACGCTCTGCTGCTCGGGCGACGGATGTTCGATTTCGGGCACCAACGCCAGAGCCTCGAGCCAGGCCTGCTCAAGGGAATGCCGCCGACGCCAGCTGACCAGCACGCAATTGGCGATACGGGCCAGGTAGGCACGTGGCTGGCGCAAGGTATCAGGCTGGGTGGTGTCGCGGCTGGCCAGCACGCGCACGAAAATGTCCTGGGCCAGGTCATCGGCCACGCCACGCCCCCAGGAGCGCAAGCGGTACGCCAGCCAGCCGCGCAACCAGGCGTGGTGTTCGACGTACAGCGTGGTCACGGCGCAGTGCTCGATGTGCCGTGGCGGGTTCTTGAAGAGGGTCATGGGCAGCGTGGTCAAGGGTGTAAATGCAAACAATTATCACTAGATTTGGCTAAATCACAAGATCAAGTGAAAATGCGAATCGCACGCATATACCTTTTTCGCTGTCGTGCGACAGAAGGGGTGCAAGCCCGCATCGAGTGCCGGGCACTGACCTCACGAGCGAGAAAAGCATGCCCGCCAGCTATCGGCTTCCCCCTGTTTCGCGCCCATCGCAACGCTTGTCCCCGATCAGCTTCGCCGTACGGTGCGCGGTGCTCGGCTGTTTGCTGGGCTCAGGCGCAAGCCTGGCCCAGGCTGCCCCGGCGGCAACCGAGAACACCCGGCCCGACGACGCCACGCGCCGCGACTACGATATCGCCCAGGGGCCGCTGGGCACCTCGCTGGGCGTGTTCGCCAAGCAATCGGGGCTGTTGCTGTCTTACGACCCCGACCTGACCCGCGGCCGCGCCGCGCCAGCGCTCAAGGGGCGCTACACCGTGCAGGAGGGCGCCCGGCGCCTGCTGGCCAATACCGGCCTGCAACTGCTGCCCAACTCACGGGGGGCGTACATCCTCATCCCGCAGGCCCAGGCATCGGCGATGGCAACCGAGCTGACACCTACCGTGGTCGCCTCCAGCGAAATGGTCGACCCGCAGCGTGACACCTACCGCGCGCCGCGCTCGACGGTGCACCTTTCGCGTGAAGACCTCGACCGCTTCAGCACCGTATCGGTGGGCGACATGCTCAAGGGCGTGGCCGGCGTGCAGGTGGGCGACAGCCGCAACGGCGGCGCGCTGGACGTCAACATTCGCGGCATTCAGGGGCAGAGTCGGGTCGCGGTCAGGGTCGATGGCGCGGAGCAGGCGCTGGATGTGTACCGTGGCTACGGCGGTACCCAGCAACGCAGCTACATCGACCCGGACCTGATCAGCAGCGTCACCGTGAACAAGGGCCCGAGCACCCGCTCCGGGGCGATTGGCGGTTCGGTGGAGATGAAGACCATCGGCGTGGATGACATCCTGGTCGATGGCAAGGACGTCGGCGTGCGCCTGACCGGCAACCTGTGGAACAACGGCGTCGAACCGGAGCACCGCAACCGCCATTCCCGCGATGAGGACCTGAGTGCGGCGCCGCGTGATGAGCGCGGCAGCCTGTTCGGCTCCAAGGCCGAATCCGGCAGCGCCGCCTTCGCCTATTCCCACGAGCGCTTCGACCTGGTGGCGGCCTATGCGCACCGCAACCAGGGCAACTACTTCTCCGGCAAGAAGGGCCAGGACCGCTACCGTCTCTTTGACCGCTGGGGAGACGAGCAGGCCAGTGTCGCCAACACCTACAATGCCGGCGAGGAAGTGCTCAACTCGTCGGCCGAGACCGACTCCTACCTGCTCAAGACCACCTGGCGGCTGGCCGACGACCACACCCTTGACCTCGGCTACCGGCGCTTCGACGGGCACATGGGCGAGATCATGCCGTCGGACATCTTCCGCTACGGCACCGCTGGCATCTACCAGTACCCCACCAGCGAAATCGAGATCGACACCTACACCGCGCGCTATCACTACCTGCCCGAGGGCAATCCGTGGGTGGACCTCACCAGCAACCTGTGGATGACCGACTCGAAGACCAGCACCTTGAGCGCGGCCTGGATGGCGCCCAAGTCGCAGCTGTTCCGCACCGACCGCGCCTGGTCGCGCCAGGACAACCGCCGCATTGGCGGCGACCTAAACAACGTGTCGCGCTTCACCACTGCCCATGGCGATTTCAAGCTCGACCTGGGCGGTGCCTTCCAGCTCGAGGACCTGCAGCCGCAGAAGAGCGTGCTGGCCACCCAGCACGACATCAACGCCAACCGCATGTTGCGTGATGCCTCGCGTCAGGAGTTCAGCTTCAACGGCAACCTGGAGTACAAGCCCGTCGAGACGGTGACGCTGTGGGGCGGCGGCCGCTATGCCCACTACCGAACCAAGGACAACACGGTGCTGGCCGAGGCGCGCCGCGAGGAGCGCGAAATGCGCTGGATCACCGCCAGCAGCCCGGGGCACTGGGGCAGCATGATGTGGTTCCCGGACCAGAACGGCCAGTACACCGACGCCACCGATCCGCGCCTGAACAACGGCATTGTCTTCGAGAACAGCAACGAGCCGTTCAATGGCGTGCCGTTCAACGAGTCCGGCGCGACCAACGTCGTGGTCCATCCTGAAGGTGTAAACCGAGTGGTCACCGGCTATGATTACACCCCGCAGGGCAAGAGTAGCGGCGGAGGCTTCTCGCCGGCCTTCGGCATCAATGTCGAGTTCCTCCCCGACACTTTCGTGTACGCGTCCTACACCCAGGGCCTGCGCCTGCCTTCGCTGTTCGAGACCAGCCAGGGTACCCAGCAGGTCACCCCGGGCAAGCACCTCAAGCCCGAGCGCTCACGCAGCTGGGAAGTCGGCGTGAGTGCCTTGCGCAGCGACCTGCTGACCGCGGGCGACGAGGCGTCGGCGAAGCTGGCCTGGTTCGACAATGACATCAAGAACTACATCACCCGCTACTACGACCCAAGCCCGGGGCTGTGGGGGCAGATGACGTTCAGCAACACCGACAGCTTCCACACCCGCGGCCTGGAGCTGCAATCGCACTACGATGCCGGACGGGTGTTCGCCGACCTGTCGGCCACCTACTACCTGATGACCGAGACCTGCGACGCGGCCTTTGCCGGTAAGCTGCGCGCCAGCGCCAATCAGTATCAGCGCACCCACGACACCCCGGACTGCACGCCGGGCAGCTACATGGGCTCGTACACCAACACGCAGAACCCGCCACGCTTCTCGGCCAACCTGCTGACCGGCTTGCGATTCTTCGACGAGGCGCTGACCGTGGGCGGGCGCATGACCTATACCTCGGGGCCCACCGCGCAGATGGATAAGCCCTGGCAGACCGGCGCGACCACGCCGCAGATCGACTACCGCTCGGTGGCGCTGTTCGACCTGTTCCTCAAGTACAAAGTGCTGGAACACACCGAACTGAACGTGTCGGTGCAGAACCTGACGGACCGCTACTACCTGGATCCGCTGGCGCAGAGCTTCATGCCGGCACCTGGACGGACCTGGCGGGTGGGGATGGTGGCGCGGTTCTGAGGGGTGCCTTGCTTGTCGACAGGCATTAAAAAGCCGGCTTGTGGCCGGCTTCTCGGGGACGGTCTTGGCTCATTTTTGATAAGCCGCAACCGCCTTAAACGGTTGGCAACATGGCCTGAAAAAGATGGCGGACGGCTGTGTGAGGCGTCGCCAGGCCCTCTGGAATGCGGCTTGCACCATCAGGGGGCATGATGTGCCGCGTAGCATACCCGTGTGCGGGGCACCTGCCCAGCAAAAAGTGGTGCGAGGTGTTTCAGCCTGGACGCGCAGGGTGCAGGCATGACCACCAGAACACCCAGCCGAGGATTTCCAGCTTCTGCACGCGGCGTTGATAGGCGGTGTAGCGTTCGCTGGGGTGGTTGAGGCGGTCATGGCTGTGCAGGCACAGCGTGCCGTTCTGGCCAACGGAGAGGCGCTGAACACGCAGGCGGCCATTGTGCAGCAGCGCATAGCACTCGCCCTCCACGATGCGGGTAAAGCCGCAGTCGATGGCCAGCAGGGTGCCTTGGGGCAGCAAGGGAGCCATGTTGTTGCCCGGCATGCCGAGGCAGATGGCTTTCTCCGCAGAGACCTGCACGGCCTCCAAGGCCCGGCGGGGAAGCGGCTGGTAGTGCCCAGGCAGGGCTTGCAGGCGACCTTGCTCCACGTGATGCAGGGGCAGATGCGCCATGTCAGTGTCCAGGGCCAGTAGTGGCGGCGGCAAGGGGGGGGCCGAAGAGGCGGGGCGTGCGCAGACAAGCGGGGTCGGATGCTTCGGGCCTTCGCCACTGCGCAGCCAGCGCTTGCGTACGCAGAACAGGTCGGCCAGTTCCTCGAGCCGGGCCAGGGGCACGCCGCGTTTGAACCAGTTGTTGACGTGCTGCGGCGTGATCCTGCGCTGCGCGGCAAAGTCGGAAGGGGTCAGGTTGCACTCCAGCAGGAGGGCTTTGAGACGGTCACCGGATGTTTTCATGATGGCGAGTCTATCGCCCGTCGAACGGTGTGGAAATCAACCCGATGTCGAGGGTATTTGTAGGAAACGTGGCGGTTTGTAGGCGGTTGCTGAGGATCGGGTAGGACGATTCGATATGACGCCCAATTGCAGAGCCAAAACGCTGCCTCAGGCCCGCCGCCGGGTGGCTGATGGCGCCCATAAAAAAACCCTGCCGGAGCAGGGTTTTCTTCGTGTCAGGTTCAGCCCTTGTAGGCTGCGACCGACTTGGTGATCGCGGCGCGGGCGGCGTCGGCGCCTTCCCAGCCTTCGATCTTGACCCACTTGCCCTTTTCGAGATCCTTGTAGTTCGCGAAGAAGTGCTCGATCTGCTGGATCAGCAGGGCAGGCAGGTCGGTGTATTCCTTCACGTCGACATACAGTTGCGACAGCTTGTCGTGAGGAACGGCGATGACCTTGGCGTCGCCGCCGCCGTCGTCGGTCATGTTCAGCACGCCAACCGGACGGGCGCGGATCACCGAGCCTGGGGCGACCGGGTACGGGGTCACGACCAGCACGTCCAGCGGATCACCGTCGTCGGCCAGGGTGTTGGGGATGAAACCGTAGTTGGCCGGGTAGAACATCGGGGTGGCCATGAAGCGGTCGACGAACAGGGTGTCGCTGTCCTTGTCGATCTCGTACTTGATCGGCGCGTGGTTGGCCGGGATCTCGATGGCGACGTAGATGTCGTTCGGCAGGTCTTTGCCGGCTGGAATCTTGCTGTAGCTCATTGGGCAATGCCCCCGTGTTTGATCAAAAAAGTGGCGGCGATTATAGGCACATTCCCACATTGGGTGCCACGCCCGGCCTGATGCGCGGCTTTCAGCCGTGGCTGGCGCGGTAGTCCGGGTGCTCGGCCTGCAGGCGTGCCAGGCGGCCCAGCGGATCCTGACGGTAGAACAGCGACATCTGTTGGTAGACCTTCGGGTAGGCCTCATGCAGCAGGTCGGGAGCGCTGAAGAAGTATTCGCTGGTGACGGCGAAGAACTCGGCCGGGTTTTCCGCGGCATAGGGGTCGATGGCCGTCTCGGCGTCGGGGTTGGCGTCGAGCTGGCGGTTCAGCTCGTCGTAGGCCTGCTGCATGGCTTGGGCCCAGTCCTCCACGCGCATGCCGTTGTGCAAGGGCGGCAGGCCGTTGGCATCGCCGTTGAGCATGTCCAGCTTGTGCGCCAGTTCGTGGATGACCAGGTTGTAGGCCTCCCAGCCGCCACTGCTCAGGACGCCGGGCCAGGCAAGGATCACCGGCCCCTGCTGCCAGGCTTCGCCGCTGTGCTCGGCGTCCCAGACATGCTCGACCCCGCTGCTGTCGCGGTGGCGCTGGGGGCTCTTGAAGTCGTCCGGGTAGAGGATGATCTCGTGGAAGCCCTGGTACCAGTTCAGTTCGCCCAGGTGCAGCAGCGGCAGCTGGGCCTGGGCGGCGAGGAACAGGCGCTGCTCGTCGTCCAGCTCGACGCCGGGCAGGGTGGTCAGGTGCTTGTCGTGCAGGAACAGCACGCAGGCGTCACGCAACCAGCGGTCTTCTTCGTCGCTGATGCCGTCGAGCAGCGGCAGGCGATCACGGATAACCTGCCACAGCTGTGGATCGACCGGATAGCGGGCCAGGGTGCGCCGGCGCCGCCAGGCGCTGAACGACCACATGCCCAGGTCAGTGGGCCTTGGCCGTGCGACCGAAGCGGCCGCGCAGCAGGCCAAGGATCATCGGTATCAGCGACAGCAGGATGATCGCCACCACCATCAGCGACAGGTGCTGCTTGATGAACGGCACGTTGCCGAAGAAGTAGCCCAGGGTCACCAGGCCGCCCACCCACAGCAGCGAGCCGGCCACGCTGAAGGTCAGGAAGCGCGGGTAGTGCATGTGGGCGATACCGGCGACGAACGGCGCGAAGGTACGCAGGATCGGCAGGAAGCGCGCCAGGGTGACGGTCTTGCCGCCATGGCGCTCGTAGAACTCGTGGGTGCGCTGCAGGTAGTCCTTGCGGAAAATCTTCGAGTTGGGGTTGCGGAACAGGCGTTCGCCCGCCGTGCGCCCGATCACGTAGTTGGTGCTGTCGCCGAGGATTGCCGCGGCCATCAGCAGGCCGGCCAGCAGTACCGGGTCCATCCCGCCACCGGCGGCCACGGCGCCGGCGATGAACAGCAGCGAGTCACCCGGCAGGAACGGCATGACCACCAGGCCGGTCTCGCAGAAGATCACGGCGAAGAGGATGGCGTAGATCCAGGGACCGTAGTTGTTGACCAGCAGATCGAGGTAGGCATCGAGATGCAGGATGAGGTCCAGCGGGTTGAAATCCATGTACAGCACCTGTGTTCTTGACCCGCTTCCACGGGCACGCGATGACGGACAGCGCCATGGTTGGGGAGGGTTTACCGGTTGTGCCGGTAACTTTTCGCACATGACAGGAGGGGGATTATACGGCGAAGTCCGGATTGTGCCCGGAGAGTTTGTAGCGAGGGGTTACGACTGCGTGATCGCGTGCGTGGGAGCGGGCTTGCCCCGCGCTGGGGCCATCGCGGGACAAGCCCGCTCCCATGGTACGTGGCTTGCTCAATCCTGGCTGATCGGCAGGATGTAGTTCTCGAACTCGGTGTCTTTGCGAAAGCCCATGGATTCATAGGTCTTGCGCGCCACCTCGTTGTCGCTGCTGGTGGACACGCGCATGCGCACGGCGTTGGATTTCTTGGCCATCTTCTTGGCCTCGCGCATCAGGTTGTCGGCTACCAGCATGCGCCGCGAGTCTTCGGCCACATAGATATCGTTGAGGATCCACACGCGCTTGAGCGACAGCGACGAGAAGCTCGGGTAGAGCTGGCAGAAGCCCATCAGGCGGTCATCGCCATCATCCGGCAGGGCCAGGTAGATGATCGATTCCTTGCGCTTGAGGCGCTTCTCGAGGAAGGCCCGCGAACTGTCCGGGTAAGGCAGTTGCCCATAGAACTCGCGGTATTTCACGAACAGCGGGGTGAGCAGGTCAAGGTGTTCCAAGGTTGCCTGGATGATGCGCATGGGCGGGCCTCTGAGTCCATTGGGAATACGGCGGATTGCCAGCAGCGTCCACTGGCATGCTGCCTAAAGCAGGCTAGAAGCGCAATCCGCCTTCGGTGACATGTTTTTTACCCTTCACCGAGCAGGAAGTTTCCGCTTTTCCCGGCAGAATCTTCGCTGTCGATACTATGGACCTCGGCTTCGTCCTTCAGATTCACCCCCGACAGCTGGCGCCTGCAGGCCTCGCGCATCAGGTACAGCAGGCGATGAGCGGCCATGCCGTAGCTCAGGCCTTCCAGGCGTACATTGGAGATGCAGTTGCGGTAGGCGTCGGTCAGGCCGACCTTCGGCGCGTAGGTGAAATACAGGCCCAGGCTGTCGGGTGAACTCAGGCCTGGGCGTTCGCCGATCAGCATCACCGTCATGCGCGCGCCGAGCAGTTCACCCACTTCGTCGGCCACCGCGACCCGACCTTGCTCCACCAGGACAACCGGGGCGCTGCTCCAGCCATCGGCGGCGGCCTGCTCCTCGAAACGGCTCAGGAAGGGCAGGGTGTGGCGGTGCACGGCCAGCGCCGACAGGCCATCGGCAACAACGATGGCCAGGTCGACACCGCCTGGGTTGGCCTGGGCGTGCTCGCGCAGGCATTGGGCCGAGTCCTCGTGCAGGCGCCGACCCAGGTCCGGGCGTTGCAGGTACTGGTGGCGGTCGCTGGCGGCGCTGTGCAGCAGCAGGCTGTCGCGCCCGCGGTCGCTGAGTTGCTGGCGCAGGCCGACGTGGTCGAAGGGCAGGTGCACGGCGTCGCGGGCCTGGGCATGGGCGAACTGGAAGTCCAGTTGGGCGCCGGTCGGCAGGCTGATACCGGTACGGCCCAGGGCGATGCGTGCCGGCGTCAGGTTGCGCAGGGCCAGCCAGGGGTTGTCGGGGGTGGGGGTGTGTCGTTCCATGCTCACCTCTAGGCCAGCTGTGCCAGGGCCTGGCGGAAGGCCGCCGGCAGGTTGTCGCCGAAGCGGATGCGGCCATCGGCCTGGGTGAAGATACCGGTACGTTCCAGCCACGCCTCGAATTCCGGCCCGGGCTTGAGGCCCAGGGTCTGGCGGGCATAGAGCGCGTCGTGGAACGAGGTGGTCTGGTAGTTGAGCATGATGTCGTCGGAGCCGGGGATGCCCATGATGAAGTTGATCCCGGCCACGCCCAGCAGGGTCAGCAGGGTGTCCATGTCGTCCTGGTCGGCTTCGGCGTGGTTGGTGTAGCAGATGTCGCAGCCCATTGGCACGCCCAGCAGCTTGCCGCAGAAGTGGTCCTCGAGGCCGGCGCGGATGATCTGCTTGCCGTTGTACAGGTACTCAGGGCCAATGAAGCCGACCACGGTGTTGACCAGGAACGGCTTGAAGTGCCGGGCCACCGCATAGGCGCGGGTTTCGCAGGTCTGCTGGTCGACGCCGTGGTGGGCGTTGGCCGACAGGGCGCTGCCCTGGCCGGTCTCGAAGTACATCAGGTTCTGCCCGACCGTGCCGCGCTTGAGTGACAGGCCGGCCTCGTAGCCCTCCTGCAACACGTTGAGGTTGATGCCGAAGCCGGCGTTGGCTGCCTCGGTGCCGGCGATGGACTGGAACACCAGGTCCAGCGGCACGCCGCGGTTGATCGCCTCGATCGAGGTGGTGACGTGGGTCAGCACGCAGGACTGGGTGGGGATGTCGTAACGCTGGATGATCGCATCGAGCATTTCCAGCAGCGCGCAGATCGAGGCGATGCTGTCGGTGGCCGGGTTGATGCCGATCATCGCATCACCGTTGCCGTACAGCAGGCCGTCGAGAATGCTCGCGGCGATACCGGCCGGCTCGTCGGTGGGGTGGTTGGGCTGCAGGCGGGTCGACAGCCGCCCGCGCAGCCCCATGGTGCCGCGGAACGCGGTGACCACGCGGATCTTCTGCGCCACCAGCACCAGGTCCTGCACGCGCATGATCTTCGACACCGCCGCGGCCATTTCCGGCGTCAAGCCGGGGGCCAGGGCCCTGAGGCTGTGTTCGTCGGCCTTGTCGCTGAGCAGCCAGTCGCGCAAGCCGCCGACGGTCAGGTGGCTGACCGCGGCGAAGGCCGCGGCATCGTGGGTGTCGATGATCAGGCGGGTGACTTCGTCCTGTTCGTAGGGGATCAGCGCTTCGCTGAGAAAGTGCTTGAGCGGGATGTTGGCCAAGGCCATCTGCGCGGCCACCCGCTCGCCGTCGTTGCTGGCGGCGACGCCGGCCAGGTAGTCGCCCGAGCGTGCCGGGCTGGCCTTGGCCATTACCTCCTTGAGGCTGTCGAAGCGGTAGACCTGGTGGCCCACGGTATGCGTGAAACTTACCATACAGAATCTCCAGGGCGCCGCAGGGCTGGCCTGCGGCGCAAGTCGGCAATCAGTGCAGGGCCTCTTCGGCCTTCTGGATCGCGGCGAATTCCTCTTCCGGTGTACCGGCCACCAGGTGGTGGCGGCTGTAGAACGCAAAGTAGGCAATTAATACTGCATAGATCACCGCGGCGCCAATCACCACCCGCGGATCGACCAGGAAGCCGGCGACCACGGCGATACAGGCCAGTACCAGGGCCACGCTCGAGGTGAAGATGCCGCCGGGGGTGCGGTACGGACGCTCCATTTTCGGGCGGCGGATACGCAGGGTGATGTGCGCGGCCATCATCAGCACGTAGGACAGCGTGGCGCCGAACACCGCCACCAGGATCAGCAGGTCGCCCTGGCCGGTCAGCGACAGGGCGAAGCCGATGATCCCGGGGATCACCAGGGCCAGTACCGGGGCCTTGCTCTTGTTGGTCTCGGACAGTTTGCGTGGCAGGTAGCCGGCGCGGGAGAGAGCGAAGATCTGCCGCGAATAGGCGTAGATGATCGAGAAGAAGCTGGCGATCAGGCCGGCCAGGCCCACCAGGTTGACGAAGCCGCCCATCCAGGTCGAACCGCCGTAGGCCTTCGACAGCGCCTCGACCAGCGGGTTGCCCGAGGCCTTGAGGGCTTCGGAACCGGCGCCACCGGGGCCGACCACGAGGATCAACAAGGCGAAGGCCAGCAGCACCAGCATCGCGCCGATCAGGCCACGGGGCAGGTCACGCTTCGGGTTCTTGGTCTCTTCGGCGGCCAGTGGCACGCCTTCGACCGCGAGGAAGAACCAGATCGCATAGGGGATCGCCGCCCAGACACCGACATAGCCGAACGGCAGGAAGCTGCTGGCGCCGACGGCGTCGGTCTTGGCGATGTCGAACAGGTTCGCTGCATCGAAATGCGGCACCATGCCGATCAGGAACACGGCCAGGGCGATGGCGGCAACCGCGGTGATGATGAACATCAGCTTCAGCGCCTCGCCGACGCCGAAGATGTGGATGCCGATGAACACGATGTAGAAGGCCAGGTAGATCATCCAGCCGCCGATGCCGAACAGCGACTGGCAGTAGGCACCGATGAACACGGCGATGGCTGCGGGTGCGATGGCGTACTCGATGAGGATCGCCGTGCCGGTGAGGAAGCCGCCCCAGGGGCCGAAGGCGCTGCGGGCAAAGCCGTAGCCGCCGCCGGCGGTGGGGATCATCGACGACAGTTCCGCCAGGGAGAAGCACATGCACAGGTACATGGTGGCCATCAGCAGGGTGGCGAGGAACATGCCGCCCCAGCCGCCTTGTGCCAGGCCGAAGTTCCAGCCGGCGTAGTCGCCGGAGATCACATAGGCCACGCCCAGGCCCACCAGCAGGACCCAGCCGGCGGCGCCTTTCTTCAGTTCACGTTGCTGGAAATAGTCCGAGCCGACCTTTTCGAAGTCGACGGAGGAACTCGCCGGCGCGCTGCCGGAATGATCGCTTGGCATAGGGTTCACCTGTTGTTTTTCTTAGGTTGCCGGAGGGACTGCCGGCTACTGGTGATTCGTTTTGCAGGAAGCGGGCCAGAGCGGCTCGTGCACGCGAGCCGCGCTGGTCTGACAGGCCTCATCGCGGGGCAAGTCGGGTCGCCCCGCGATGAGCCGAACTTAGAAGAAGCCCAGCGGATTGATGTCGTAGCTCACCAGCAGGTTCTTGGTCTGCTGGTAGTGGTCGAGCATCATCTTGTGGGTTTCACGGCCGACGCCGGACTTCTTGTAGCCACCGAACGCGGCATGCGCCGGGTACAGGTGGTAGCAGTTGGTCCACACGCGGCCTGCCTTGATGCCGCGGCCCATGCGATAGGCGCGGTTGATGTCGCGGGTCCACACGCCGGCGCCCAGTCCGAACTCGGTGTCGTTGGCAATCGCCAGGGCCTCGGCTTCGTCTTTGAAGGTGGTGACGCTGACCACCGGGCCGAAGATCTCCTCCTGGAACACGCGCATCTTGTTATTGCCCTTGAGCAGGGTCGGCTGGATGTAGTAACCGCTGGCCAGCGCGCCTTCAAGTTGCTCCACCTTGCCGCCGGTAAGCAGCTCGGCGCCCTCTTCCTGGGCGATCTTGAGGTAGGACTGGATCTTCTCGAACTGCTGCTGCGAGGCCTGGGCGCCGACCATGGTGTCGGTGTCCAGTGGGTCGCCGCGCTTGATCTGCAGCACCTTCTTCATCACCACTTCCATGAACTGCGGGTAGATCGATTCCTGCACCAGGGCACGCGACGGGCAGGTGCACACCTCGCCCTGGTTGAAGAACGCCAGCACCATGCCTTCGGCCGCCTTGTCGATGAAGCTCGGCTCGGCCTGCATGATGTCCTCGAAGTACACGTTCGGCGACTTGCCGCCCAGTTCGACGGTGGACGGGATGATGTTCTCGGCGGCGCATTTCATGATGTGCGCGCCCACCGGAGTGGAGCCGGTGAAGGCGATCTTGGCGATGCGCTTGCTGGTGGCCAGGGCCTCGCCCGCTTCACGTCCGTAGCCTTGCACCACGTTGAGCACGCCCTTGGGCAGCAGGTCGCCGATCAGTTCCATCAGCACGGTGATGCCCAGCGGGGTCTGTTCGGCGGGCTTGAGCACCACGCAGTTGCCGGCGGCCAGGGCCGGGGCAAGCTTCCAGGCGGCCATCAGCAGCGGGAAGTTCCACGGGATGATCTGCCCGACCACGCCCAGCGGCTCATGGATGTGGTAGGCCACGGTGGTTTCGTTGATTTCGGCGGCGCCGCCTTCCTGGGCGCGGATGCAGCCGGCGAAGTAGCGGAAGTGATCGACTGCCAGCGGGATATCGGCGTTGAGGGTCTCGCGGATCGGCTTGCCGTTGTCCCAGGTTTCGGTGATGGCCAGCAGCTCGAGGTTCTGTTCGATGCGGTCGGCGATGCGCAGCAGGACGTTGGAGCGGTCCTGCACCGAAGTGCGGCCCCAGGCATCGGCGGCGGCGTGGGCCGCGTCGAGGGCCTTTTCGACGTCTTCGGCGGTGGAGCGGGGGAACTCGGCGATCAGCTTGCCGTTGACCGGGGAGGTGTTCTCGAAATACTGCCCCTTCACCGGCGCCACGAACTCACCACCGATGTAGTTGCCGTAGCGGCTCTTGAAGTTGACCTTCGCGCCTTCGGTGCCGGGATGTGCATAACGCATGATGTGTCTCCTGGTCGTTGTGATTGTTGCGGAGTTACCAAGCGTAGAGCAAAGGTCGGGCCAGTGCCTGGAGGCCCTTGTGTATCAATGACTTGGGTCAAGGACGGCGCCGCTATCGAAATGACCTGTGCCAGCCTCGGCACGGCCAGGGTGACACTTTGTACCCTTTGCGACACAGGCCGTGACCGCAGGGTCGGTGCAACGTTGCAAAGCGTCCACGCCTGGAGGATGCTGACGGCACGCTCTATCTGCGGAGAACAACAAGAAATGCAGAGCAATCCGTTCAGCCGCCATGCCCAGCAAGTGCTCACGGTCGCCCAAGGCCAGACCAGCGGGCCGGGCAGCGACCCGTCCATCGCCCGCTCCTGGCTGCGTTGCCTGGAGGACTATCACCTCGACCCCGCGCGGGTCCAGGCACCGGTGGTGCTCGAGCACGGCCGCCTGCTGGAGAGCCGCGAGCGCTTGCGCCAGGTGCTGCAGATCGCCGACAACGAGATGAACAGCCTGCATCAGCAATTGTCCGGTGCCGGGCACGCGGTGCTGCTGACCGATGCTCGCGGGGTGATCCTCAACTGCGTCACCGCGCCCAGCGAGCGGCGCATCTTCGAGCGTGCCGGGCTGTGGCTCGGCGCCGACTGGAGCGAGGCCCGCGAGGGCACCAACGGTATCGGTACCTGCCTGGTCGAGCGCCAGGCCCTGACCATTCACCAGGACGAGCACTTCCGTGGCCGCCATACCGGGCTGACCTGCTCGGCCAGCCCGGTGTTCGACCCACATGGCGAGTTGCTGGCGGTACTCGATGTGTCGTCGGCGCGGCCCGATGTCTCGCGCCAGAGCCAGTTTCACACCATGGCGCTGGTCAACCTGTCGGCGAAGATGATCGAGAGCTGCTACTTCCTGCGCCACTTCGAGCAGCAATGGCTACTGCGTTTCCATTTGCAGGCCGAGTCGGTCGGGCTGTTCAGCGAGGGCCTGCTGGCCTTCGATGGCGACGGGCGGATCTGCGCCGCCAACCAGAGTGCGTTGAACCTGCTGGGGACCATTCGCGGTGGCGTGCTGGGCAAGCCATTGGACAGGTTCTTCGCCTGCAGCCACGATGAAATGTTCAGCCGCGCCACTCTCCAGGGCAGTACTGCCTGGCCGCTGCACACCCGCGACGGTCGTCAGGTATTCGCCAGCCTGCGTGGTCAGGCGCGGGCGCCGGTGTGGTCGGTGCCGGTGGCCTTGCCTCAGACCGCTGCGCCGGGCATCTGCCTGCTCGATCCGGCCTTGCGCGAGGACTTCCGTCGCGCCGTGCGAGTGTTCGAGCGTGACGTGCCGCTGCTGTTGCGCGGCGAAACCGGTTGCGGCAAGGAGGCCTTTGCCCAGGCGGTGCACCAAGCCAGCGCACGCCGTGACAAGCCATTCGTGGCGATCAATTGCGCATCGATCCCGGAGAGCCTGATCGAGAGCGAGCTGTTCGGCTATCGCGGTGGCAGCTTCACCGGTGCGCGCAAGGAAGGCATGCGCGGCAAGCTGCTGCAGGCCGATGGCGGCACCTTGCTGCTGGATGAGATCGGCGACATGCCGTTGGCGCTGCAGACTCGCTTGCTGCGGGTACTGGAAGAGCGCCAGGTGGTGCCGATCGGTGGTGAGCCGCAGGCGGTGGATGTGCGGATCATCAGCGCCACCCACCGTGACTTGCTGGAGCGGGTGGCGCAAGGCGGGTTCCGCGAAGACCTCTATTACCGCCTCAATGGCCTGGAGGTGGCCCTGCCGGCGCTGCGCGAGCGCAGCGACAAGGCGCCGCTGCTGGACTTCCTGCTGGCGCAGGAGGCCGAAGGACAGGTCATCGAAATCGAACCGAAAGCACGACAAGCGTTGCTGGACTTTGCCTGGCCAGGGAACGTGCGGCAGTTGCGCAATGTGCTGCGCACGTTGGTGGCGTTGTGCGAGGAGGGGCGGATCGAGTATCCGGACCTCCCGCAAATGGTGCGCAATGTGGGAGTGGGGCCTGCCAACGCCATCGCGGGGCAAGCTCGCTCCCACGATGGTCGTGTGTGTCTTGGCGATGCCGAACGCCAGGCCTTGCTCAGCGCCCTGGAGGCAAACCACTGGCACATGACCCGCGTCGCCGAGCACCTGGGCATCAGCCGCAATACCTTGTATCGAAAACTGCGCAAACATGGCATAGCCAAGGCCTGCTGAGCGAAACAGCGGGTGCGATTTCCCTCGCCCTGGGCTACCCTGCCTCGACGTTTTGCGAGGTCGATCATGCACATTCATATTCTCGGTATTTGCGGCACTTTCATGGGTTCGCTGGCGGTGCTGGCCAAGGACCTTGGCCACCGTGTCACCGGCTCCGACGCCAACGTGTATCCGCCGATGAGCACCCAGCTCGAAGCCCAGGGCATCGAGCTGACCCAAGGCTACGATCCGGCCCAGCTGGAGCCGGCACCGGATCTGGTGGTGATCGGCAACGCCATGTCGCGGGGCAACCCGGCGGTGGAGTACGTGCTGAACAAGGGCCTGCCGTACGTATCGGGCCCGCAGTGGCTGGCCGACCATGTATTGCAGGGGCGCTGGGTACTGGCCGTGGCCGGCACCCATGGCAAGACCACTACCAGCAGCATGCTGGCCTGGGTGCTGGAACACGCCGGCATGAGCCCGGGCTTCCTGATCGGCGGCGTGCCGCAGAACTTCTCGGTGTCGGCGCGCCTGGGCGATACGCCGTTCTTCGTGGTCGAGGCCGACGAGTACGACAGCGCCTTCTTCGACAAGCGCTCCAAGTTCGTGCACTACCATCCGCGCACCGCGATCCTCAACAATCTCGAGTTCGATCACGCGGACATCTTCCCCGACCTTGCGTCCATCGAGCGGCAGTTCCACCACTTGGTTCGCACCATTCCCAGTGAGGGCCTGGTCATTCACCCAACCACCGAGCAGGCACTGGAGCGCGTCATCGGCATGGGCTGCTGGACCCCGGTGCAGACCACGGGCGAGGGTGGTCAGTGGCAGGCGCGCCTGCTCAGCGCCGATGGCTCGCGTTTCGAAGTGCTGTTCGAAGGCCAGGCGCAAGGCGTGGTGGATTGGGCGCTGACCGGCCAGCACAACGTCGCCAACGCCCTGGCCACCCTGGCCGCCGCCCGCCATGTCGGCGTGGCGCCGGCCATGGGTATCGAAGGCCTGAGCGGGTTCAAGAGCGTCAAGCGCCGCATGGAACTGGTTGCCGAGGTTCAGGGCGTGACCATCTATGACGACTTCGCCCACCACCCGACCGCCATCGCCACCACCCTCGATGGCCTGCGCAAGCGCGTTGGCGAGGCGCCAGTGATCGCGGTGATCGAGCCGCGTTCCAACTCCATGAAGCTGGGCGCGCATCGCGACGGCCTGCCGGAAAGCGTCAACGACGCCGACCAGGTGATCTGGTATGCACCGCCCAACCTGGGCTGGGACCTGGCCGGCACCGCCGCGCAGTGCAAGGTGCCGAGTGTGGTCGCCGACAGCCTCGAGGCGATCATCGAACGGATCAAGGGCCAGGCCCGCCCGGGCACCCATGTGGTGATCATGAGCAACGGAGGCTTCGGCGGCCTGCACGGCAAGCTGGCCGAGGCGCTGAAGTGAGCGGGCCGGAACGCATCACCCTGGCCATGACAGGCGCCTCCGGGGCGCAGTATGGCCTGCGCCTGCTCGATTGCCTGGTGCGTGAGGACCGCGAGGTGCATTTCCTCATCTCCAAGGCCGCGCAACTGGTGATGGCTACAGAAACCGACGTGGTGTTGCCAGCCAAGCCCCAGGCCATGCAGGCGTTCCTGACCGAGTACACCGGCGCGGCCGACGGGCAGATCCGCGTGTATGGTAAGGAAGACTGGATGTCGCCGGTGGCCTCGGGCTCCGGCGCGCCGGCGGCGATGGTGGTGGTGCCGTGCTCCACCGGCACCCTGTCGGCGATTGCCACCGGTGCCTGCAACAACCTGATCGAGCGGGCGGCTGACGTGACCCTCAAGGAGCGTCGTCAGTTGATCCTGGTTCCGCGCGAGGCACCATTCTCGACCATCCACCTGGAGAACATGCTCAAGCTGTCGCAGATGGGCGCGGTGATCCTGCCGGCGGCGCCGGGCTTCTACCACCAGCCGCAGACCATTGACGACCTGGTCGACTTCGTCGTGGCACGCATCCTGAACCTGCTGAATATCCCGCAGGACATGCTGCCGCGCTGGGGCGAGCATCATCATGGAGTCGATGATTGAGGCGGTTTGTGCTGGGGTTGCTGGTGCTGGCCCAGCTCGGTGGCTGCGCCACGGTGCGCACCCTGGATGCCAACAAGCCCGGGGCGCCGGTGGTGTATGCCGGGACACGGCTTGACCTGTACGTGATCAATGGCGGGTGCTGCCCAGAAGATCGCTTCGGGGCCGAGGCACCGGCCTATCCGGGGCTGGACCTGCCTGGGAGCGCGTTGCTTGATACCTTGCTGCTGCCGTTGTCGTTATTGACGGCGGCGGGGGTGGGGTTCAACGCTACCGGTGGGTTTTAAAAGCATCGCGGGGCAAGTCGCAGCGGCGAACCGCCGCTCCCACGCCCTTGAGCGATAGCCCGTAGCGTGGGAGCGGGCTTGATGCCTTACTTCTTGCCCAGCTTGCGCAACTCGTCCGACTCGACCACGCGAATCCCGTCCTCCTCCTCCAACGCCAGGCGCCACAGCGCCCGGGCCAGGGTGCAAGCCTCGATGCCGCGGTACTTGCCCGGTATTAGGCGGGCGAACGGTGCCGCCATGCGCTCACCCAGCCGTGGCTCGATCCGCTCGCCCAGCAACAGTGAAGGTCGCACGATGGTCAATTGCGGCCAATCCTGCTGCTTGAGGGCTTCCTCCATCTCGCCCTTGACCCGGTTGTAGAAGATCGACGACTTCGCATCGGCGCCCAGGGCGCTGATCACCAGCAGGTGGCGGGCGCCCAACTCCCGGGCGCGCTTGCTGAAGGCCACGACCATGTCCAGGTCCACGGCGCGGAAGGCCGTCTCGGAGCCGGCCTGCTTGAGGGTGGTGCCCAGGCAGCAGAAGGCGATGTCGACACGGCCGGCCAGTTGCGGGAGAAACATGGCCGGGTCACCCACCGGGTTTTCCAGGTGTGGATGCTCGGCCAGCGGGCGGCGGGTCGGCGCCAGCACGCGGCTGATGGTGGGCTCGTTGAGCAGGCGGTCGAGCAGGTGTTCACCTGTCAGACCCGTGGCACCGGCAAGCAGGACATGCTGAGGCGTCAGGTACATGGTGTCTCTCCCTCGTTACTACACAGCTTAGTGGGCGCCAGGGTTTTTTGCCTGATCCCCCGAGGCTGGCTGGGCTTCATTGCGCAGGGCTTGCTCGGCTTGTTGGCGGCGCAGGCGCTGCCAGTGGCTGATCACCGCCGGCGGCGCCCAGAGCTGCGGCTCAGAGGCTTCGAAACCTTCCCTTCGTTCTCGTTCGGCAACGCTTTGCCGCGCCAGTTCAAACGCCTGTTTCAGATCGTCGGTCTGGTTCAATGCCTGGGCGAACAGGGCGTCGCCGAAGTAGGTGAAGTCGGCCTCTTCCGAACAGCCGAATGACACCCGGTCAGGCCGGGCGGCGGTCATGACCAGGGTGCGGTCGTCCTTGAGTGGGGCGATGTAGCCACCGGAGTAGCAGGCGGAGATGACGATCACCTTGTCGCGGTCCTTCAGCGGGGCGAGGGCGCTGGCCAGCTCGTCGGCGGAGAGGTCGGCCAGTTGCAGGCGTGGCTGGTCGAGCACCAGTTGGTGGTCGTGGCTGCCATGGCTGGTCAGGTAGATGAACACCAGGTCCTCGGGGCCGCTGCGCTCGGCCAGGGTGCGGGCAGCGCGGGTAATATTCTCGCGGGTGGCCATGGGCCGGTCGGCCAGATGGTCGCGATGGTTGACCAAGGTGATCTGGCCATGGGCGCCGAAACGCACCTTGAGCATGTTGCTGACATAGTCGGCCTCGCGCAGGAACACGCTCTGCTGGCCGTCGCCGGCCACCACCAGGCTGTACAACTGCACTGGCGGGACTGACGCCGGCACCTTGGCCAGCGCTTCGGCCAGCAGCTTGCCCTGGTTGAGCAGGGCCAGGTCGAGCGGGTCGGGCAAAAGCTTGCCCTGGGCGTCGCGCACGCGCACGCCGTTGACCCAGGTACCGGCTTCGCTGCGACCGTCCGGGTGGGTCAGCTTGCCACGCCCGTGGTAGGCATCGTCGGCGAAACCGCCGACATACTGGCTACCGTCGGCCAGTTGCAAGGTGCCGGTGCCAGCGAAGCGCCAGTCACGGAAGCCACCCTTGTAGCGGCTGCCGTCGCTGCCCAGCAGTTCGCCCTGGCCGGCAAGCGATCCGTCCTTGAAGTCGCCGATCCAGACGTCGCCGTCGGTGCTCTCGTAGCGGCCACGGCCCTCGAGGCGATTATCCTTGAACTCGCCGATGTACTGTTCGCCGTCGGCGCTGTCGTAGGTGCCGGCACCCTGTAGCTGGCCATCGATGAAGTGCCCGCTGAACTGGTTGCCACTGGCATCGCTGCGCACCCCGGCACCGTTCGGTTTGCCCTTGGCGAACAGGCCCTGGTAGCGGCTGCCGTCAGCCAGCTCCAGCTGCCCCGCGCCTTCGTACTGGTCGTCCTTGAACTGGCCGCGGTAGGTCTGGTCGTTTTGCTTGAGGGTGCCTTCGCCATCCCGGCGGCCATGCTTGAAGGTGCCGGCGTAGTGGCTGCCGGGCGTGGTCAGGTCGCCCAGGCCCTGGAACAGGCCTTCACTGAACTGGCCACGGTAGACCTCGCCGTTGCTGCCGTGCCATTCACCCTGGCCGTGCCACTGGCCGTCCTTGAAGCTGCCGGCGTACCAGCTGCCGTTGGGGTAGTCGATGCGCCCCTCGCCCTGCAGCAGGCCGTTCACCACCTGGCCACGGTAGCGGCCGCCGTCGGGCAGGCGCGCGTCCGGCGGAGACAGGGATTCGCCTTCGCCACAGGCGGCGAGCAGCAGGATCAGGGTCAGGGGGAGCAGGGGGCGCATGGCGGCTTCCGGGGAAAACGATGCGCCGAGTATGCCGCAGAATACGCCAGGCCGTGAATTGGGGCGCTGCGCGCCCCGTGCGTCTGCTCCAGGCGCGGTGTGGTGGTCAGACGAAGCAGAGTGACAGTGGCTCGGCGATGTAGGCCGGTTTCTCTTCGCCTTCGATTTCAAGGGTCACGGTGGCCTTGAGCAGCCATTGCCCGGGCTTCTTCTCGGTGGCGTCGGTCAGGTCAACCTTGAGTCGTACCTGGCTGTCGACCTTCACCGGCTGGATGAAGCGCACGCTGTCCAGGCCATAGTTGACCACCATCTTCAGCCCCTCGGGCAGCACGAGGATGTCCTCCATCAACTTGGGGATCAGCGACAGGGTAAGGAAACCATGGGCGATAGTGCTGCCGAACGGGGTCTTTGCCGCTTTCACCGGATCGACATGGATGAACTGGAAATCGCCGGTGGCTTCGGCGAACAGGTTGATGCGTTCTTGGTCGATCTTCAGCCATTGGGAACGGCCCAGCTCCTTGCCAACGTACTGCGAAAGCTCTGTAACGGGTACATAGGGCATCGCGACATCTCCAGATTGTCATTTGGTACGAATGTTCAAGATCAGCACGCTGCACCGTTTCAGTCAAGTTGCCCGCTTTTCGCCGAATATCGCCTTATAGGCAATTGCTTAGCGTGCTTATAATGGCCGCCATGTTCTGACGGAGGTCCCTATGCTGTTGCGTGGTCTGACCTGGCTGGTGCTGTTCCAGTTGCTGGGAACGGCGATCAACCATTTGTTCCTGCACATCCTGCCCGGGCCCATCATCGGCCTGTTGCTGCTGCTGGTGTTCCTGATGGTTCGTGGCGAAGTCGGCCAGCCGCTCAACGAAGCCGCTGGCAGCCTGCTGCGCTACCTGCCGCTGCTGCTGGTGCCGCCGGCGGTGGGGGTGATGGTCTATGCCAGGGACATCGCCGCCGACTTCTGGGCCATCGTCGGGGCGCTGTTGATCTCCTGCCTGGCGACCCTGGTGTTCGTCGGCGTGCTGATGCAGAAGCTCATCCAGCGCCAGGGCAGGCACGAGGAGCAGCCATGATCCTCGATTGGCACGGCGCGCTCGACGCGGTCATCCACCATCCACTGTTCGGTATCGGCATCACGCTGGCCGCCTACCAGTTGGTGCTGGCAGGTTACGAAAAGACCCGCTGGATCTTCCTGCAACCGGTGCTGGTGTCGATGCTGGTGGTGATCGGCATCCTGCTTGTCTGCGGCATCGACTACACCGAGTACCGCAAGAGCACCGAGATCATGAACATCCTCCTGGGCCCGGCCACCGTGGCCCTGGCAGTGCCGCTCTACCTGAACCTGCGGCGGATCCGCCAGCTGTTCTGGCCGACATTTACTACGCTGGTAATCGGAGGCCTGTTCGCCACCGTGGCATGCCTGGCGCTGGGCTGGTGGTTTGGCGCCGAGCACATGATCCTGATGACCATGGCGCCAAAGTCGGTCACCTCGCCGATCGCCATGCTGGTAGCTGAGCAGATTGGTGGTGTGGCGGCCTTGGCCGCGGTGTTCGTGCTGATCACCGGGGTGATCGGCGCGATCTTCGGCCCGGCGCTGCTGAGCCGCTTCGACGTGCTCAGCCCCGAGGCCCGGGGCATGGCGCTGGGCGTCACCGCTCACGCGGTGGGCACGTCGGTGGCCTTGCAGGAAAGTGACGAATGCGGCGCCTTCGCCGCGCTGGCGATGAGCCTTATGGGGGTGGCCACGGCGGTGTTCCTGCCGTTGGCGGTCAGCCTGGTGGCTTGAGGAATCGAGATGACATTACCGCTGTTTCCCCTCAATACCGTGCTCTTCCCCGGTTGCCTGCTCGATCTGCAGATCTTCGAGGCGCGCTACCTGGACATGATCGGCCGTTGCATGAAGCAGGGTGAAGGCTTCGGCGTGGTATGCATCCTGGAAGGCGAGCAGGTGGGCAAGGCGGCGCCGGTGGTGGCGTCGGTCGGCTGCGAGGCACTGATCCGCGACTTCGTGCAGCAGGACAACGGCCTGCTGGGCATTCGCGTCGAAGGCGTGCGGCGTTTTCGTGTCGAGCGCACCGAGGTGCGGAAGGACCAGTTGATGATCGGCGAGGTGCAGTGGCTGTCGGAGCTGGCGGACGGCCCGCTGCAGGAGCAGGACGATGACCTGCTGGCGCTGCTGCTGGCCTTGGGCGAACACCCTATGGTCGAGGCGCTGGACATGCCGCGGGATGTCGACGGGCGACAGGCGTTGGCCAACCAGTTGGCCTACCTGTTGCCGTTCGTGGAAGAGGACAAGCTCGACCTGCTGGCAATCGACTCGCCGCAGTTGAGGCTGGAAGCGATCCAGGCGTTGCTGGAGCGGATCCAGGGCGAATTGTTCGCCTGAGCCATCCAGGCCCGCTCCGATGTTCGGCAGGAGCGGGCTGCCCAGTGATGGCCGTCAGTATTGGTAGCGCAGCAACGCCTTGGGCAGCGCGTGCAGGGCAAAGAACGTCAGCAACGCGATACACGCTGGCAGCACCAGCCACCATACCCGCTGCGGCAGCGCCGTGAGCGGCTGGCGATATTGCACCAGGGTCAGGCTCAGCGCGCACACGCAGCATGCCAGCAGCGCGCCAGCAAGGATATCGGTCGGCCAGTGCGCGCCCAGGTATACCCGCGACAGCGCGATGGCCAGGGCCGGAATGCACCCCAGCAGCACCCAGGTCAGGCGCATGCGCGGCGGTTGGCCGCGCCCGGCCAGCACCGCCAGCACCAGGAAGAAGGCAAACGATGCCGAGCTATGCCCGCTGGGCATGCTGTAGCTGGTCAGCGGGTCGGTCAGCACCTCGGGGCGGGCGCGGGCGAACAACCATTTCAGCGTGCCGTTGGCCAGGGCTGTACCGATCAGCGTCGCGCCGGCGAACAGCGCATGGCGCCATTGCCGGGCCAGCAGCAACAGGCCCGTGAGCAGGCCACCGAGGAAGAACTGGGTACGGAAGTCGCCCAGGCGGGTAATTACCACCACGGCGCCGTCGATGGCCTGGCTGCGGTGCTCCTGCACCAGGGTCATCACGCCCTGGTCGAATTCGCTCAAGTAGCGCCAGCCGATGAACAGCGCGGCTACCGCCAGGCCGCTGAGGGCGGCGATCAGGCGGGTGCCGTGGCGTTGATCGCGGATGCTGGTGCTCAGGCTCAGGCCGATCAGCACCGCCAGGGTGCCCATGACAATCCCCGCGTCCAGCCAGAAGCCTTCCGGCAGTGGCAGGCGCATCGCCGCGCCGGTGGCCCAGCCGGGCAGCAGGTAGGCCACCGACCAGCCGGCGCCAGCCACCAGGCTTACCGCGATGAAGCGCGGCAGCGGCATGTCGAACATGCCGGCGACCATCGGCAGCATCGGCCGTAGCGGGCCGATGAAGCGGCCTACCAGCAGGCTGGCGATACCATAGCGCTGGAAGTACGCCTCGGCGCTGCCGATCCACTCCGGGTGGCTGCGCAGCAACGGCAGGCGGCGGATATTCTGGTGGAAGTACTTGCCGATGGCATAAGAGATCGCGTCGCCGAGCATGCCACCGAGGAAACCCAGCAATAGCGTTTCGCCCAGGCTGAAGGTGCCGCTGCCGGCCAGCACGGCGACCGCGAACAACAGCACGGTGCCGGGCACGATGATGCCGGCGATGGCCAGGCATTCGACGCAGGCCACGAGGAAGATTGCCAGGCCCAGCCACTGAGGGTTGGCGCCAAGCCAGGTGGTCAGGCTGTCCAGCCATTGGCCCATGGTTCAGTTTCCTTGTTCAAGCATGAAGAAGTCTTGCCCTTCGACCTGGCCGCGTCGCAGCGGGTTTCGGGTGCAGTGGCGGGCGTAATCGGCATCGACGAAGCGGTAAGGCAAATGTTCGTCGCGGCCATGGGGTATGCCCAGGCGGGTGGTCTGGATCACCCGGGGTACCGCGATGCCGCAATCCTCGACGTACAGGCGCTCGGGGTCGAAACGCCGGGCATCCCAGTGCGGCACCTTCAGGCCCATGGCCCGGCACAGTAGGGTCTGGCCGTTGCACAGGCGTTCGGGCGGGCGCAGGTTGCCGCTGGCGTCGGGGTTGTTCAGTTGCATCCGGGCCAGGCTGTTGGCGTCGGAGATGGCGTCGATCCAGGGATAGGCGGACTTGATCAGCACCGCGTTGCCCGGGCCCTGGGCGCTGAAGTTCAGTGAGTCGCCGCCGCGGGCGTAGTACATGTAGATATGCCCGCCATCGAGGAACAGCGCCTTGCGCTTCTCGGTGAAGCCCAGGGACGCATGGCTGCCCTTGTCGGTGAGGTAGTAGGCCTCGGTTTCGATGATGCGCGCCGCCAGCCAGAGGTCGCCATGGCGGTGACGGATGACCTTGCCCAGCAGGTCGCGGGCGAGGGTCTGCGCATCGCGATCGAAGAAACTGTCGGGCAGGGCGCGGGCCGGGCAGGGGGCTGGGGCGGACATACGGGCGGTTCGTGGCTGTGAAGGCGGGGATGATAGCAATGAATGGCTTAATCGAGGCTGAATCAGATTGACCCCATCACGGGGCACGCCCGCTCCCGCGTTAAAGCCTGGACGGCGCGCCGGGCGTGGCAGCGGGCGTGCCCCGCGATCATGGCGATGTAATTTTCGATACGGGTGGTTACATCTTTCCTACGTATCGGCGGCAACCATTTTCTACCATCCGCCACCCGCTGCTGGGCGTACCCGAGCGCTCCAGTTATAATCAGCCGATTTCCCCTTTGCCAAGACACCGAACCCATGACCGAGTCCGTTCTTGACTACATGACCCGCCTGGGTCGCGCCGCCCGTGAGGCCTCGCGGGTGATCGGCCGTGCCAGCACCGCGCAGAAGAACCGCGCCCTGCAGGCCGCCGCCGACGCTCTCGACGCGGCCCGCGACGCGCTCACCGCAGCCAACGAACAGGACCTGGCCAATGGCCGCAAGAACGGCCTGGAACCCGCGCTGCTCGAGCGCCTGGCGCTGACCCCGGCGCGCATCGACGGCATGATCACCGGCCTGCGCCAGGTGGCCAGCCTGCCGGACCCGGTCGGCGCCATCCGCGACATGAGCTACCGCCCGTCGGGGATCCAGGTCGGCAAGATGCGCGTGCCGCTGGGGGTGATCGGCATCATCTACGAGTCGCGCCCCAACGTGACCATCGACGCCGCCAGCCTGTGCCTGAAGTCGGGCAACGCCACCATCCTGCGCGGCGGCTCCGAAGCCATCCATTCCAACCGTGCCATCGCCACCTGCATCCAGCGGGGCCTGGCCGAGGCCGGCCTGCCGCCGGCAGTGGTGCAGGTGGTCGAGACCACCGACCGCGAAGCCGTGGGCGCGCTGATCAGCATGCCGGAATTCGTCGATGTCATCGTGCCCCGTGGCGGCCGCGGCCTGATCGAACGCATCAGCCGCGATGCCCGGGTACCGGTGATCAAGCACCTGGACGGTATTTGCCATATCTTCGTAGATGCCCACGCCGACCTGGACAAGGCCTGGCGCGTTGCCTTCAACGCCAAGACCTACCGTTACGGTATCTGCGGCGCCATGGAGACGCTGCTGGTGGACCAGTCGGTGGCCGAGCGCTTCCTGCCGGAAATGGCCCGCCGTTTCCAGGACAAGGGCGTCGAACTGCGCGGTTGCGAGCGCACCCGGGCGTTCATCGACGCCAAGCCGGCCAGCGAAGACGACTGGCACACCGAATATCTTGACGCGATCCTGTCGATTCGCGTGGTCGACGGCCTGGAGCAGGCCATCGAGCACATCAACCACTATGGCTCGCACCACACCGATTCGATCATCACCGAGCACCAGGGCCAGGCCCGGCGCTTCATGGCCGAGGTCGACTCGGCGTCGGTCATGCTCAACACCCCGACCTGCTTCGCCGACGGCTTCGAATACGGTCTGGGCGCGGAAATCGGTATCTCCACCGACAAGCTGCATGCCCGCGGCCCGGTCGGCCTGGAAGGCCTGACCTGCGAGAAGTACGTGGTGATCGGCGATGGCCAACTGCGCGGCCAGGAGCCGTGCTGAGTTGAGCAACCCTGTCGCAGTCCGGCGCGTCGGCATTCTCGGCGGCACCTTCGACCCGGTGCATATCGGTCACCTGCGCAGTGCGCTGGAAGTGGCCGAATTCATGTGCCTGGACGAACTGCGCCTGCTGCCCAACGCCCGGCCGCCGCACCGCGACACTCCGCTGGTGGCCGCGCAGGACCGCCTGGCCATGGTGCGCGGCGCCGTACAGGGCGTCGAGCGCCTGAGCGTGGATGCCCGCGAGCTGGCCCGCGACAAACCGTCGTACACCATCGACACGCTGGAGTCGATCCGCGGCGAACTGAACGCGCACGACCAGTTGTTCCTGGTGCTGGGCTGGGACGCATTCTGCGGCCTGCCCAGCTGGCATCGCTGGGAAGAGCTGCTGCAACACTGTCACATCCTGGTGCTGCAACGCCCGGATGCCGATGTCGAACCCCCTGACGAGCTGCGCAACCTGCTGGCGGCGCGCTCGGAGAGCGATCCCACCGCCATGTCCGGCCCGGCGGGGCACATTTCGTTCGTCTGGCAGACCCCGCTCGCGGTGTCCGCCACGCAGATCCGACAGCTGCTGGCCAGCGGCAAGTCGGTGCGGTTCCTGGTGCCGGACGCAGTACTGGCCTACATCGAGGCGCACGACCTGTATCGTGCGTCCAACTGACGGCGCCCATGGGCGCCTCAATCAATGAGTTGAACGAGTTTTATATGACCAAGCAGAAAATCAACGGCATCAGCGGCGAAGAACTGGTCGAACTGACCAAGGCCGCGCTGGAAGACGTCAAGGCCCAGGACATCCAGGTCATCGACGTGCGTGAAAAGCACAGCCTGACCGACTACATGATCATCGCCACCGGTACTTCCAACCGCCAGATCAACGCGATGCTGGAAAAGGTCCGTGAAGCGGTCAAGGCCAAGGGCGCACAGCCACTGGGTGAAGAAGGCAAGGGCGACAGCGACTGGGTGCTGCTGGACCTGAACGACGTCATCGTGCACATGATGACCGCCGCCGCCCGCCAGTTCTACGACCTGGAACGCCTGTGGCTGGGCGCCGAGCAGAGCCGCGCCAACGACGGCAAGCACCACAGCCCGGAGCACGCTCACGAGTACTCCGACAAGCTCAAGGACCGGGAATAAGGAAGCGTCGTGCGTCTGCGCCTGATCGCGGTCGGCTCGCGCATGCCCAAGTGGGTCGAGGAAGGCTGGCATGAATATGCCAAGCGCCTGCCCCCGGAGCTTGCGCTGGAGCTGGTGGAAATCCCGCTGAACACCCGCGGCAAGAACGCCGATGTCGCCCGCCTGATCCGTCAGGAGGGCGAGGCGATGCTGAGCAAGGTGCAGCCTGGGGAACGCATCGTCACCCTCGAGGTCCATGGCAAGCCCTGGAGTACCGAGCAACTGGCGGGCGAGCTGGACCGTTGGCGCCTGGATGCGCGTACGGTCAACCTGATGGTGGGCGGCCCGGAAGGGCTGGCGCCGGAAGTCTGCGCACGCAGCGAGCAGCGCTGGTCGTTGTCGCCGCTGACGTTGCCGCACCCGTTGGTAAGGATACTCATCGGCGAGCAGATCTACCGCGCCTGGACCGTGTTGTCCGGGCATCCCTACCACAAATGAACCTGTAAGCCTGTCCGATGCCGCAGCAGATCCGCCTCAAGGACCACGAGAAAGACGCCCGCCTGGTGCGCAACCGCGTCGTCGTGGGCGCCGTGGCGGTGGTGCTGCTCGTCTGCGTATTGATCGCCCGGCTGTATTACCTGCAGGTCATCCAGTACGACTATCACTCGACGCTGTCGGAGAACAACCGGGTGCATGTGCAGCCGATCCCGCCGACACGCGGGCTGATCTTCGACCGCAACGGCGTGGTGGTGGCCGACAACCGCCCCAGCTTCAGCCTGGTGATGACCCGCGAACGCGCTGGCAACGCGGGCAAATGGCAGGATGTGCTGGACGTGATCGTCGAGGTGCTCGAGCTCACCCCTGACGACCGTGCCCTGTTCGAGAAGCGCATGAAGCAGGGGCGCAGGCCGTTCGAGCCGGTGCCGATCCTGTTCGAGCTCAACGAAGAGCAGATCGCCCGCATCGCGGTCAACCAGTTCCGCCTGCCTGGGGTAGAGGTGGCGGCGCAGCTGGTTCGCCACTATCCCCAGGGCGCGCACTTCGCCCATTCGGTGGGCTATGTCGGGCGGATCAACGAGAAGGAACTCAAGACCCTCGACCCGGTGAACTACAGCGGCACCCACCATATCGGCAAGACCGGCATCGAGCGCTTCTACGAAGACGAACTGCATGGCCAGGTGGGCTACGAGGAAGTCGAGACCAACGCTCGGGGCCGGGTGCTGCGGGTGCTAAAACGCACCGATCCGAAGCCGGGCAAGGATATTGTCCTGAGCCTCGACATCAAGCTGCAGGAAGCCGCCGAGCAGGCGTTGGGCGGGCGCCGTGGCGCCATCGTCGCCCTCGACCCGCGCACCGGCGAGGTGCTGGCGATGGTCAGCCAGCCGAGTTTCGACCCCAACCTGTTCGTTACCGGCATCGGTTTCAAGGCCTACGCCGAGCTGCGCGACTCGATCGACCGGCCGCTGTTCAACCGCGTGCTGCGCGGCCTCTACCCGCCGGGCTCGACCATCAAGCCGGCGGTGGCGATCGCCGGGCTCGACAGTGGCGTGGTGACGGCGGGCAGCCGGGTGTTCGACCCGGGTTATTACCAACTGCCCAACTACGATCACAAATACCGCAACTGGAACCGTACCGGCGATGGCTGGGTGGATCTGGATGTGGCGATCATGCGGTCAAACGACACGTATTTCTACGATCTTGCGCACAAAATGGGCATCGATCGGCTGTCCAGCTACATGAACAAGTTCGGTATCGGGCAGAAGGTCGCCCTGGACATGTTCGAGGAATCGCCCGGCTTGATGCCGTCCCGCGAATGGAAGCGCGCCACCCGCCGCCAGGCCTGGTTCCCCGGCGAAACGCTGATTCTCGGTATCGGCCAGGGCTATATGCAGACCACGCCGCTGCAGTTGGCCCAGGCCACCGCGCTGATCGCCAACAAGGGCGTGTGGAACCGCCCGCACCTGGCCAAGACCATCGAAGGCCAGCCACCGGTGGACGAGAACCCTATGGAAAACATCGTACTGCGCGACAAGTCCGACTGGGCCCGGGTCACCCACGGCATGGAGCAGGTGATGCACGGCGCCCGCGGTACCGCCCGCAAGGCCGCCATCGGCTCGCAGTACCGCATCGCCGGCAAGAGCGGTACCGCCCAGGTAGTGGCGATCAAGCAGGGCGAGAAGTACGACCGCAACAAACTCCAGGAACGCCACCGCGACCACGCCCTGTTTGTCGCCTTCGCCCCGGCAGACGACCCCAGGATCGTGGTCTCGGTGATGGTCGAGAACGGTGAGTCCGGCTCCGGTGTCGCTGCCCCCGTGGTACGTCAGGTCATGGATGCCTGGCTGCTTGACGAGAATGGCCGGCTCAAGCCCGAGTTCGCCCCCGCCACAGTCGCCCAGGAATCGGCCCCGTGAAGAACAACTTCGACCGCATGCTCTCCAGCGAGGACGTGATGCGCAGGCGCGCCAGCTTCCTGCAGCGCATCCATATCGACGGCCCCTTGCTGCTTATTCTGCTGACGCTCGCCGCCGGCAGCCTGTTCGTGCTGTATTCGGCCAGCGGCAAGAACTGGGACCTGCTGATGAAGCAGGCCAGTTCGTTCGGCATCGGCCTGGTGTCGATGTTCATCATCGCCCAGCTCGAGCCGCGCTTCATGGCGCGCTGGGTGCCACTGGCGTACCTGGCAGGGGTGTTCCTGCTGGTCGTGGTGGACGTCATGGGCCACAACGCCATGGGCGCCACGCGGTGGATCAACATTCCCGGGGTGATTCGCTTCCAGCCCTCGGAATTCATGAAGATCATCATGCCGGCGACCATCGCCTGGTACCTGTCCAAGCGCACCTTGCCGCCGCACCTCAAACATGTGGCGATCAGCCTGATCCTGATCGGCGTGCCGTTCATCCTCATCGTGCGTCAGCCCGACCTGGGCACGGCGCTGCTGATCCTCGCCTCCGGCGCTTTCGTGCTGTTCATGGGCGGGCTGCGCTGGCGCTGGATCGTCAGCGTGATCGCGGCGGCGGTGCCGGTGGCAGTGGCAATGTGGTTCTTCGTCATGCACGACTACCAGAAGCAGCGCGTGCTGACCTTCCTCGACCCGGAAAGCGACCCGCTGGGCACCGGCTGGAACATCATCCAGTCGAAGGCGGCCATCGGTTCGGGCGGCGTGTTCGGCAAGGGTTGGCTGCTGGGCACCCAGTCGCACCTGGACTTCCTGCCCGAGAGCCACACCGACTTCATCATCGCCGTGCTCGGCGAGGAGTTCGGCCTGGTCGGCATCTGCCTGCTGCTGCTGATCTACATCCTGTTGATCGGTCGCGGGCTGATGATCACCGCCCAGGCCCAGACCCTGTTCGGCAAGCTGCTCGCGGGCAGCCTGACCATGACCTTCTTTGTTTATGTGTTCGTCAATATCGGTATGGTCAGCGGCCTTCTGCCCGTGGTGGGCGTGCCGCTGCCCTTTATCAGCTATGGCGGAACTTCGTTGGTGACGCTGCTGTCAGCGTTTGGCGTTCTGATGTCGATCCATACGCACCGCAAATGGATCGCACAGGTTTGAAAAAGGTGAAGAATTTCATGCAAGCAGTGCGTGGCTGGGCTGCCCGCCTGGCGCCGTGGTTCGGCGCGTTGGGTCTGCTCGGCGCAGTCCAGCAGGCCAATGCCGGTGACTATGACGGTTCGCCGCAAGTGGCCGAGTTCGTTGGCGAGATGACTCGCGACTACGGCTTTGCCGGCGAGCAGCTGATGGGTGTGTTTCGCGAGGTGCAGCGCAAGCAGGCGATCCTCGACGCGATCTCGCGGCCGGCCGAACGGGTCAAGCCGTGGAAGGAATACCGCCCGATGTTCATCACCGATGCGCGCATCGCCCGTGGCGTGGACTTCTGGCGCCAGCATGAGGCCGTGCTGGCCCGCGCCGAGCAGGAATACGGCGTGCCGGCGCAGGTGATTGTCTCGATCATCGGGGTGGAAACCTTCTTCGGACGCAATACCGGCAACTATCGCGTCATCGACGCGCTGTCGACGCTGGGCTTCGATTACCCGCCACGCGCCGAATTCTTCCGCAAGGAGCTGCGTGAATTCCTCTTGCTGGCTCGGGAAGAGCAGCTCGATCCGCTCACGCTCAAGGGCTCCTACGCCGGTGCCATGGGCCTGCCGCAGTTCATGCCAAGCAGCTTCCGCGCCTATGCCGTGGACTTCGACGGCGACGGGCACATCAATATCTGGAACAACCCGGACGATGCCATTGGCAGTGTCGCCAGCTACTTCAAGCGCCACGGCTGGGTGGCCGGGGAGCCTGTGGTCAGCCGCGCCACCGTGCGTGGCGAGCGCGCCGACGAAGGCCTGACCAGCGGCATCGAGCCGGTGAAGACGGTCGCGCAGTTGCGGGCGCTGGGCTGGTCGAGTCATGATGCGCTGCGCGATGATCTGCCGGTCACCGCCTTCCGTCTGGAAGGTGAATACGGCCCTGAGTACTGGATGGGCCTGAAGAATTTCTACGCGATCACTCGCTACAACCGCAGCGTGATGTATGCCATGGCGGTGCATCAGCTTTCGGAACAGCTGGTTCTGGCACGGGGCGTCAAGTAAATGCGCGAACTCTTCACTGTAAATGCCGCAAAACTGCTGACCTGCGTCGCCGTCGGCCTGGTGCTGGCCAGTTGCTCGTCGAGCCGGCCCTCCACCCCGCAGAGCGGCAACACCGTGCGTGCGCAACCGGGCCTGGACATCAACCGTGCCCACAAGGATGGCGCGCCCTGGTGGGACGTGGACGTCAACAAGATCCCCGACGCCACCCCGACCGTGCACACCGGCAACTACAAGGCCAACCCTTACACGGTGCTGGGCAAGACCTACTACCCGATGCAGGACTCGCGCAACTACCGCGCCGAGGGCACCGCGTCGTGGTACGGCACCAAGTTCCATGGCCAGAACACTGCCAACGGCGAGCTCTATGACCTCTACGGCATGAGCGCGGCGCACAAGACCCTGCCGCTGCCGGCCTACGTGCGGGTAACCAACCTGGCTAACGGGCGCAGCGTGATCCTGCGGGTCAACGATCGTGGCCCGTTCTATTCCGACCGTATCATCGACCTGTCCTACGCTGCTGCGAAGAAGCTCGGCTATGCCGAAAGCGGCACCGCGCACGTGCGCGTCGAGGGCATCGACCCGCAGCAATGGTGGGCCCAGCGTGGTCAGCAGCCGCCGATGGTGCTCAAGGAGCCGCAGGTGGCCCAGGCCCAGCCGATCGCCGCCAGCACCGGGCGCGTCGAGCAGTGGACCCCGCCGCCGCAGCAGCACGCGGCGCCGGTGGTGCCCGTGCAGGTGGGCGGCAACAATGTGCCGAACGCCAGCGGCGGCAGCATCCTGCAAGTGGGCGCGTTCGCCAACCCGGACGCCGCCGAATTGCTGCGCTCGAAGCTGAGCACCATGGTCAGCGCGCCGGTATTCATCAGCTCCGTCGTGCGCAACCAGCAGACCCTGCACCGTGTACGCCTGGGACCGATCAGCAGCCAGGGCGAGATCCAGCAGGCACAGGACAGCATTCGCCTGGCCAATCTCGGCCAGGCGAAAGTCGTGACTGACTGAGCGGCATCGCGCAGCGAACCCGCGCCCATGCCAGGTGGTCCGAACGGCGTGGGAGCGGGCATGCCCCGCAATGAATCAGCACACCGACCTGTCGGTTTGTTCATGAATTGCCGGTCGCAGGTATGTACAATGCCGCTTTTGCCCGCAGCGGCATTACGCCGCACTTTTTGGGCCAGGCCACAGGCCATAAAACTAGACTGACGGGGCGCTGGGCAAACGAACTTGCCCACGGAACATCAGACCATTAGCGATTTACGAGAGACGGATGAACATCACCAACCTTGCCAAACGACTTTGCCTGCCTGTTCTGCTGCTGATCACGCCTGCTGCCTTCGCAGCGGAGCAGATGATGCCGGCACCACCGCAACTGGCCGCCAAGTCCTATGTACTCATGGACGCGTCCAGCGGCAACGTGCTGGTCGAGAACAACGGTGACGAGCGCCTGCCGCCAGCCAGCCTGACCAAGCTGATGACCGCCTACATCGCCACCCTGGACATCCGTCGTGGCCAGATTGGCGAGAACGACCCGGTGACCGTCAGCGAGAACGCCTGGCGCACCGGCGGTTCGCGCATGTTCATCAAGGTCGGCAGCCAGGTGACCGTCAGCGACCTGCTGCACGGCATCATCATCCAATCCGGCAACGATGCATCGGTCGCCCTGTCCGAGCACATCGCCGGCAGCGAAGATGCCTTCGCCGACATGATGAACAAGACCGCCACCGACCTGGGCATGGCCAACAGCCACTTCATGAACCCCACCGGCCTGCCGAACCCGGAGCACTACTCCTCGGCCCACGACATGGCCCTGCTGGCGCGCGCGATCATCAACGAAGATCCGGCGCACTACGCCATCTATTCGCAGAAAGAGTTCTTCTGGAACAACATCAAGCAGCCTAACCGCAACCTGCTGCTGTGGCGCGACAAGACCGTCGACGGCCTGAAGACCGGCCACACCGACGAGGCCGGCTACTGCATGGTTGCCTCGGCCGTGCGTGACGGCCAGCGCCTGATCGCCGTGGTGTTCGGTACCAACAGCGAGCAATCGCGGGCCGCCGAGACCCAGAAGCTGCTGACCTACGGTTTCCGCTTCTTCGAAACCCAGACCTTCTACCAGAAGGGCACCGAGCTGACCCAGGCTCCGGTATGGAAAGGCGCGACCAACCAGGTGAAAGCCGGCCTGGCCAACGACCTGACCATGACCATGCCTAAAGGCCAATTGAAACGCCTCCAGGCTTCGATGACCATGAACCCGCAACTGACCGCGCCCATCGCCAAAGGTGACGTGATCGGCAAAGTGGAAGTCAAACTGGATGAGAAAGTGGTTCACAGTGCCGACCTCATCGCCCTGGACGGCGTCGAGGAAGCAGGTTTCTTCGGCCGCATGTGGGACAGCATCCGCCTGTTCTTCTACGGTTTGTTCAACTGATACGTGACTTGCACGCCCCCGTGAACCAGGCGGGGGCGCTGCTGCCACGGCTTACGAGGCCGTTTCCGCCATGAGCGAAGAAGACGTCAAGTCGCACAAGATCGAATTCCCCTGCGAGGATTACCCGATCAAGGTGATCGGTGACACCGTTGTCGGTTTCAAGGACACGGTAATCGAGATTCTCAGCAAGTACGCCAAGGTCGACCTCTCGACGCTGGCCGAACGCCAGAGCAAGGAAGGCAAGTACACCACGGTGCAGCTGCATATCGTTGCCACCGGTGAGGACCAGCTGCACGACATCAACAGCGCCTTGCGTGCTACCGGCATCGTGAAAATGGTGCTGTGATGCCCGCTTGTCTCGGTTTTCGCGATCTTGGCCTGCAGCCCTATGAACCGGTGCTGGAGGCCATGCGTCGCTTTACCGAGCAGCGCGGCCCGGACAGCCTGGACGAAGTCTGGCTGGTCGAGCATCCTCCGGTGTTCACCCAGGGCCAGGCCGGCAAGGCCGAGCACCTGCTGATCCCCGGCGAGATACCGGTGGTGCAGACCGACCGCGGCGGCCAGGTCACCTACCATGGCCCCGGCCAGTTGGTGGCCTACCTGCTGCTGGATGTGCGTCGCCTGAGTATCGGCGTGCGCGAGCTGGTCAGTCGCATCGAGCAGACCCTCATCGACCTGCTCGCCAGTTATGGCGTGCAGGCGGTGGCCAAACCCGACGCCCCGGGCGTCTATGTCGATGGCGCGAAGATCGCGTCCCTTGGCCTTCGAATCCGCAATGGCCGTTCATTCCACGGCCTTGCCCTGAACGTGGACATGGACCTTGCGCCATTCCGCCGAATCAACCCCTGTGGGTATGCGGGGCTGGCCATGACCCAGCTGCGCGACCTGGCAGGTCCGATCGAACTCATTGAGGTCAGGACAAGGCTGCGCGGACAGCTGGTCAAGCACCTCGACTATGCTGAGCAGACGACCCTGACGGGCGGAATCGACTGATTATGACAACTGTGCAAGAAGCCGTGCCGAACCTGATCCCGACGCAAGACGTCACCCCGCGCCCTGCTCCTAAGAAAGTGGAAGCTGGCGTGAAGCTGCGTGGCGCCGACAAAGTGGCACGTATCCCGGTGAAGATCATCCCCACCGAAGAGCTGCCGAAAAAGCCCGACTGGATCCGCGTGCGCATTCCGGTTTCCCCGGAAGTCGACCGCATCAAGCAACTGCTGCGCAAGCACAAGCTGCACAGCGTATGCGAAGAAGCCTCCTGCCCGAACCTGGGTGAGTGCTTCTCTGGTGGTACCGCCACCTTCATGATCATGGGCGACATCTGCACCCGCCGCTGCCCGTTCTGCGACGTCGGTCACGGCCGGCCGAAGCCGCTGGATGTCGACGAGCCGAAGAACCTGGCTGTGGCCATCGCCGACTTGCGCCTGAAGTACGTGGTGATCACTTCGGTGGACCGCGACGACCTGCGTGATGGCGGTGCCCAGCACTTCGCCGACTGCATCCGCGAGATCCGCGCGCTGTCGCCGGGCGTGCAGCTTGAGACCCTGGTGCCGGACTATCGCGGCCGCATGGACGTGGCGCTGGAAATTACCGCGCAGACCCCGCCGGATGTGTTCAACCACAACCTCGAGACAGTGCCGCGCCTGTACAAGGCGGCACGTCCGGGCTCGGACTACGACTGGTCGCTGGACCTGCTGCAGAAGTTCAAGCAGATGGTCCCGCACGTACCGACCAAGTCCGGCCTGATGCTGGGCCTGGGCGAGACCGACGAGGAGGTCATCGAGGTGATGCACCGCATGCGCGAGCACGATATCGACATGCTCACCCTCGGCCAGTACCTGCAGCCGTCGCGCAACCACTTGCCGGTACAGCGCTTCGTGCACCCGGACACCTTCGCCTGGTTCGCCGAGGAAGGTTACAAGATGGGCTTCAAGAACGTCGCCTCCGGTCCTCTGGTACGCTCGTCGTACCATGCCGACCAGCAGGCTCACGAAGCCAAGATCAAGCTCTGAGTCGGGCTTGAGCGGGATATGCCGATGCGCGCCGGAAGGCGGCATCGGCATTTTTTTTGAGCTGCATGTTTCAAGCGACGAGCTGCAAGGAGTGGCGCGATGAATTGCCTGGAGACCGCTGAACCCCTGTTGCCCAAGGCACTGCCTGGCAACGCCCGTTTCGCCATCATCGCCCCGGCTGGCCCGGCGCGGCTGGATACCGACAAGGCTCGCCAATGGTTCGAGAAGCGTGGCCACCAGTGCCGGATCTACCCCGGGGTGCTGCAGGCGGACGGCTACCTGGCGGGCAGCGACGAGCAGCGCCTGCGAGACCTGCATGACGCGTTCCGCGCCCCGGACATCGACGCGATCCTGTGCATGCGCGGGGGCTACGGCAGCATGCGCCTGCTGGACCGAATCGACTTCGACTTGATCCGCCGTCACCCCAAGCCACTGGTGGGCTACAGCGATATCACCGCGTTGCATACGGCGATCAACCGGCATGCGGGGTTGGTGACTTTCCATGGGGCGATGCTCAATGCCGACTTGCTGGGAGCGAAGCTGGAGCCGACCGTGCGCTCATTGTTCGACCAGCTTGGCGGGCAGGTAGTGGCGGGGGACGAGATTGCCCATCCGGCGGATTTTGCGCTGACCGGAATCATTCCCGGAGTGGCCAGTGGCAGGTTGGTTGGCGGCAACCTGTCGGTGCTCGGGGCAACATTGGCGACCTTGGGCGAAGTCGATACCCAGGGCAGCATCCTGTTCATCGAGGACGTCAACGAGCCGCTCTATCGTGTCGACCGCCTGCTGACCCAATTGCGCCTGGCCGGCAAGCTGGAGGGCGTGCGTGGTGTACTGGTGGGGGATTTTGCCGGGATCACGGTCGCGGCCATGACGCCCTTGCTGTTGGATACCTTCGGTCCGCTCGGGGTGCCGGTGCTGGCGGGGTGGCATAGCGGGCATTGCGACCCGAATGTGTGCCTGCCTTTGGGGGCGAGGGTCAGGCTCGAAGCGGGAGAAAAGCGGCTGGTGCTCGAACAGGCCTTGTTCAAGACCTGAAAAAGTTGGGGCCGCTTTGCGGCCCCAGTACTTTCTAGCGACGCAGGCTGTCGAGCAGCTTGTGCGTCGGATAACCATCCGCCGGCCAGCCCTGCGCCTGCTGGGCATTGCGAATGGCCTTGCGGGTATTGGCACCGATGATCCCGTCGGGATTGCCTGCCTCATGGCCACTGGCGTTGAGCAGGGTCTGCAGCTCGATACGTTCGCTGCGGCTCAGCGGCAGGTCTTCTTTCGGCCAGCTGCCGGCAATGAACCCCCAGCCGTAGAAGCGATCCCCCAGCAGGCTCACCGCCAGCGCGTAGGAGGACGAGTTGTTGTACTTGAGGATCGCGCGGAAGTTGTCCAGCACCAGGAACGCCGGCCCACGGGCACCGGCGGGCAGCAGCAGGGCAGCGGACAGCTGGTTGCTGCCAGCGGGCAATGCGGTGCCAGCGGGCAGTTTCACGCCCAGCTGCAACCATTCGCTGACACTCTTGCGCTGGCTGCCATCGGCCAGCCACCAGTCGAAGCCGGAAGGTACCTGTACCTCGAAGCCCCAAGGCTGGCCACGCTTCCAGCCGGAGGCCTGCAGGTAGTGCGCGGTGGAGGCCAGCGCATCGGCGGTGCTGTTCCAGATGTCACGGCGACCATCACCGTCGAAGTCCACCGCGTGGGTGAGGTAAGTGGTCGGGATGAACTGGGTCTGGCCCATGGCGCCGGCCCAGGAGCCGCGCATCGCGTCAGGCTGGATGTCGCCGTTTTGCAGGATCTGCAGGGCGGCGATCAGTTGGTCCTGGGCGAACTGGGGGCGGCGGCCTTCATAGGCCAGGGTGGCCAGCGAACGGATCACCGACTTGCTGCCCTGGAACTGGCCGAAGTTGCTCTCCATGCCCCATACCGAGACCAGCACCTGGCGGTCGACGCCGTAGCGTTGCTCGATGCGTGCCAGCAGCTCGGCATTCTGTTCGAGCAGTTTCTTGCCGTTGCGTACGCGCAGCGGCGACAGGGCGCCGTCCAGGTATTCCCAGACCGGGCGGGTGAACTCCGGTTGGCTGCGGTCAGCCTTGATCACGTCCATGTCCGGGGTGACGCCGAGGAAGGCACGGTCGAACAGACTGGCGCTGATCCCGGCTTGCAGGGCTTGCTCGCGGAAACCGGCCTGCCATTGGGCGAAGGTCTGCAGGGGCTGGATTTCGCTGCTGCTATCGGGCGTGGTGCCGGGCAGCGTAACGACGGGTGCGGGCTGGGCGGGTGCCAGCGGCAGGGCATCGGCGGCGGTGGGTTTCTCGGCGCAGGCGACGAGCAGGATAAAGCTTGTGGCCGCGATCAGCTGGCGGGGTTGCCAGCGGAGAGTGAGACGAGAGGGCATGCACAGATCCAGAATTGCAGGTCAGGTGCCGACCATACCATGCCTGCGCATTTCATGCCTTTTCAGGCGGCCATAAAGCAGGAAGCCTCCCAATCTCTCGATTGGAAGGCTTCGCGGCGGTAGCTGCCTTTGCCTTTTCCTGCCTGTTCCTGGCGGCAGCGGAACAGTGGTTGGGCGATGATCGACTTGGCCTTGTTGGGGCCGTGCTTTTTCGGCTTCTTGCTCATGGTGGATTCCCGGTCTAGTTGGATTGCGGGCGCACTGTAGGCCTGTAGCGCTATGTGAGCCAATTGATTGTGTTTATGGCGGCGGGGCGCTTTATTCGGCGGGCAGCGCCAGGCGCTGTCCGGCCATGAGCAGCGACAGGCGCGCCAGACTGGTCCACGGCGAGCCCTCGGCCTGGCCCTTGATCTGTGCATCGATACGCTGGGCATCCTGCAGAAGCATGGCCCAGCGTTGCGCAGAGAGGCGCTGCAAGGCCTTGCCCACCAGTGGGCGGCGCTTGTCCCACACCGGCGGGCGCGCCTGGCTGAAGGCCTTGTCCAGCGGCACGCCCTGGCTGAACTGCTGCGCGAGGCCGGCCAGCAGGCGCAGTTCGCGGGCAAGGGCCCAGAGAATGACCGGCGGCTCGACACCTTCGCCGCGCAGCCCTTCGAGCATGCGCAGGGCATGGGCCGCTTCGCCATTGAGAATGGCATCGACCAACCCGAACACGTCGAAGCGGGCGCTGTCAGCGACAGCGGCCTGCACGGTCTCGACGGTGATCTGGTTGCCCTCGGCGAGCAACTTGAGCTTCTCGATCTCCTGGGCGGCAGCCAACAGGTTGCCTTCGACCCGGGCGGCGATCAGGTCGATGGCGTCACGCTGGGCCGACAGGCCGGCCTGGGAAAGGCGCTGGTTGATCCATTGCGGTAGTTGCTGGGCGTCCACCGGCCAGATCTGGATGAACTGGCAGTGCGCGCCTTCGATCAAGGCCTTGCCCCACTTGGTTTTCTGCGCGCTGCCATCGAGCTTGGGCAGGCTGATCAGCAGCAGCGTGTCCTCGGCCGGGTTGGCGCAGTATTCCATCAGCGCGGCAGCGCCTTTGTCGCCGGGCTTGCCCGAGGGCAGGCGCAGCTCCAGCAGCCGGCGCTGGGCGAACAACGACAGGCTGGCCCCGGCCAGCAGCAGGTTGCCCCAGTCGAAGTTGGCATCGGCGCTGAACACCTGGCGTTCGTCGTAGCCCTGCTGGCGCGCGGCGCCGCGGATGGCGTCGGCGGCCTCCTGGCACAGCAGCGGGTCATCGCCGCTGACGATGTAGACGGGCGCCAGCTGGCCTTGCAGGTGCTTGTTGAGTTGGGCGGGGGAGAGCTTCATGGCGAAGGGCGGGGCACCTCAGGTGCCCCGTTCAGGCTCAGGGAGCCGGGACTTCCAGCGGCGACTGCTGAGGCGTCTCGTCCTGGATGCGCTGGGCTTCCTTCAGGGCGCGAGCCTCGGCTTCGGCGCGCTCGTTGGCCTTGCGCTGCAGCTCGTCGAGGTGTTCCGGGGTCAGCTGCTGCAGGCGGGCCATCATGCCCTGTACCAGATCACGGCGCATTTCTTCACGGACCTGGTTGGCTTCCTGGCCAGAGCCGTTGATGTTGTTGCCATCGTGAATGTAGTACTTGCGCACCTGCAGTTTGTCTTCGAGCAGGCGTGTGTCGTTCTGGCCTTCCAGTGCGTAGTTGAGCACGATGCTCAGCTCATATTCGGCCGAGCGGCTGCCACCGTCGTAGGTCGCGGCGCGCTGGTTTTCCTGCTCGTTGGTGAGTACCAGCTTGTAGGGTGCACCGGCGGAGACCTTCACGCCGCTGCTTTCCAGGGTGCGGCGCAGCTGCATGACGGTCGGGCCGTACAGGTTGCGGGCGCTGAGGTCAATTTCCTTGATGCTCAGTTCGTTGGTACCGGTGCCGCGCAGCTGGAAACCGCAGGCGCTGAGCAGCACAGCCAGGCCCATTACCAGCAGATTGCGTTTGATCATGTGTGTTGCTCCCTCGTGGACCGATTACGCCCGCCTGCAGGGTATGCAGGCGGGCGTTGCCATCAGTTGGCGACGATGTTGACCAGTTTGCCCGGAACGACGATGACCTTGCGGATGGTCAGGCCGTCGGTGAAGCGCAGGACGTTCTCGTTGTTGCGGGCAGCGGCCTCGACTTCCTCGCGGCTGGCGGCGGCTGGCATCTCCACCTGGCCACGCAGCTTGCCGTTGACCTGAACCACCAGGGTCACGGTGTCCTGCACCAGTGCGCTCTCGTCGACCGTCGGCCAAGCCGCGTCGATCGCCGCCTGGTCGTGGCCCAGCGCTTTCCACAGCTCATGGGAGATGTGTGGAGTAATCGGTGCCAGCAGCAGGGTCACGGCCTCGAGGCCCTCCTGCAGCAGGGCGCGGTCCTGGGCGGTGGCCTGTGGCGCCTTCTCCAGCACGTTCATCACGGTCATCACCTGGGCAATGGCGGTGTTGAACTTGTGGTATTGGCCCACGTCGGTGCTGGCCTGCTTGATCGCAGCATGGATGGCACGGCGGATGACCTTCTGCTCGTCGCTCAGGGCGGTGATGTCCAGCGTGCCCGGCAGGCCCTGGGCCACGTGGGCCTGGGCCAGGCGCCAGACGCGGCGCAGGAAGCGGCTGGCGCCTTCGACGCCGGAGTCGGACCATTCCAGGCTCATGTCGGGCGGCGAGGCGAACATCATGAACAGGCGGCAGGTATCGGCGCCGTACTGCTCGATCATCGACTGCGGGTCGACGCCGTTGTTCTTCGACTTCGACATCTTCTCGGTGCCGCCGATTTCCACCGGCAGGCCGTCGGTCTTCAGGCGAGCGCCGATGATCTTGGCCTTGGCATCACGCTCGATCTCGACGTCGGCCGGGTTGAACCAGTCCTTGCCGCCGTTGCTGGCGACGCGGTAGTAGGTTTCGGCGACGACCATGCCCTGAGTCAGCAGGTTCTTGAACGGCTCGTTGGAGGTGACCAGGCCTTCGTCACGCATCAGCTTGTGGAAGAAGCGCGCATACAGCAGGTGCAGGATGGCGTGCTCGATACCGCCGATGTATTGGTCTACCGGCAGCCAGTGGTTGGCGGCTTTCGGATCGACCAGGCCCTTGTCGTAATTCGGCGAGGCGTAGCGGGCGAAGTACCAGGACGACTCGACGAAGGTATCCATGGTGTCGGTTTCGCGCTTGGCCGCGGTGCCGCATTTCGGGCAAGTGCACTCGTAGAACTCGGGCATGCGCGCCAGGGGCGAACCGGCACCGTCCGGTACCACGTTTTCTGGCAGGGTGACCGGCAGTTGGTCTTCCGGCACCGGCACGTCGCCGCAGGACGGGCAGTGGATGATCGGGATCGGGCAACCCCAGTAGCGCTGGCGGCTGATGCCCCAGTCACGCAGGCGGAACTGGGTACGCGACTTGCCGAGGTCCTTGCGGATCAGCGCGGCCTCGATGGCGTCGAAGGCGCCCTGGAAGTCCAGGCCGTCGAACTCGCCGGAGTTGATCAGTTGGCCGTGTTCGCCGTAGGCGGCCAGCCACTCGCTGCCGACTTCGTCGCCGACGCTGGTGCGCACCACCGCCTTGACCGGCAGGTTGTACTTGTGGGCGAATTCGAAGTCGCGCTCGTCGTGCGCCGGCACGGCCATGACCGCGCCATCGCCGTAGTGCATCAGCACGTAGTTGGCGACCCATACCGGCAGCTTCTCGCCGGTCAGCGGGTGCTCGACGAACAGGGAAGTGGCCATGCCCTTCTTCTCCTGCGTGGCCATGTCGGCCTCGGCGACGCTGCCGCTCTTGCACTCGTCGATGAACGCCTGCAGCGCCGGGTTGCCCTGGGCGGCCTGGGTTGCCAGCGGGTGTTCGGCGGCGACGGCCACGTAGGTGGCGCCCATCAGGGTGTCCGGACGGGTGGTGAAGACTTTCAGGGTGCCCGCATGACCGATGCTCGCCTGGTCATAGGGGAACTGCACTTCCATGCCGCGGGACTTGCCGATCCAGTTGCGCTGCATGGTCTTGACCTGCTCGGGCCAGCCCGGCAGCTCGTCGAGGCTTTCCAGCAGCTCGTCGGCGTAGTCGGTGATGCGGAAGTAGTACATCGGGATTTCGCGCTTCTCGATCAGCGCGCCGGAGCGCCAGCCGCGGCCGTCGATGACCTGCTCGTTGGCCAGTACGGTCTGGTCCGCCGGGTCCCAGTTCACGGTGCCGTTCTTGCGGTAGATGATGCCTTTTTCGAACAGGCGGGTGAACAGCCACTGCTCCCAGCGGTAGTAGTCCGGCTTGCAGGTGGTGACTTCACGCGACCAGTCGATGGCCAGGCCCAGGCTCTTGAGCTGGGTCTTCATGTAGTCGATGTTCTCGTAGGTCCACTTGGCCGGGGCGACGTTGTTCTTCATCGCGGCGTTTTCCGCCGGCATGCCGAAGGCGTCCCAGCCCATCGGTTGCAGGACGTTCTTGCCCAGCATGCGCTGGTAGCGGGCGATCACGTCACCGATGGTGTAGTTGCGCACGTGGCCCATGTGTAGCTTGCCGCTCGGGTACGGGAACATCGATAGGCAATAGTAGGTGTCTTTGCCTGGCTGTTCGGTGACAGCGAACGATTGTTGCTCGTCCCAGGCATTCTGGGCGGCGGCTTCTACATCACGGGGCGTGTATTGTTCGTGCATGGCTACTTTGTATTGAGAGATAAGAGACATGTTCCAGGCAGCTCGACCTCGCTGCGTCCGGCACTCCGGGATCTGCAAGAGTGAACGCCGTAGCATACATGAGCGCCGCGCATCGTGGGAAACCCTGATTGCATCGCCCGCCGCGCGGGCCGTTGGTCGCGGCGCCCGGCCGCTTTTACGAGTGACGCTAAGCTCATCTGTGGGGGGAGATATTCTTACCTTCAATGAGGTGAACGGATGGGAGAGTCGCAACTAACCACAAGCAAACCGGAGCTTTACGAGCGCTTGATCGACCGTTTGGGCCTGGCACTGGAAGTGGCCAGAACCTCCGTGCGATTGCGCGACGAGATGCCTGCCGAACTGGAGTTGCGTGGCCTGAGCCATGCCGAGTTCGAGGTGATCAAAGCCTACCTGGAATCCCTCCCGGAAGGCCGATTTGCCAGTGCCGGTGCCTACCCGCAACCGGAGCCGTCCTCGGCCAGGATCGTCTGGCTCAAGGACCGCAGGCGCCCCGGCGCCCCAGCCAGCTCCAGGACATTGCCGTCCCGATAGCCGTTCAGGGTTGCAGGCGCGGCGACGCGCCGGTTTTCACAATGCACGCATCGATCGGCGCCGGTTGCCCTTGAGGCCCGGCGCCGATCCTCTTAGGCTGCACGCCTTCCATGGAGGTGTGTGATGCCGCTGCGCTTTTTCATCAAACAATGGTTGATGCCGCCCGGCGTCCTGTTCCTGTTGCTGCTGGCCGCCTGGTGGTGGCGCCGTCGCCGTCCGCGCCTGGCCGCGGCCTGTTTCACCCTGGGGCTGGGTGGCTTGTGGCTGATGAGCTTGCCACTGACGGTCGAGCAAGTTGCCCGAACCCTTGAAACAGAACCTGCGTTGGCGCTCGAGGGGTGGGCAGGCCTGGCGTCCAGGGCCGACGCCATCGTGGTCCTCGGCGCCGGGCGGGAGCGCGGCGATCCGGCCTGGGGTGGCCTTGATCAGCCAACCTACGTCGCCCTCGAGCGCATGCGCTACGCCGCTCAACTGGCCAAGGCTTCAGGGTTGCCGGTGCTGACCAGCGGTGGCTTGCACTATGGCACGCCGCCCAGTGAGGCCCAGCTGATGGCTGACCGCCTCGAGGCGGACTTTGGCGTAAAGGTTTCCTGGAAAGAGGAAGCCAGCCACACCACCTGGGAAAACGCCGAGTTCAGCGCCAAGGTGTTGCAGCCGCTGGGTATCAAGCGGGTGGTGGTGGTGACGCAGGCCTGGCACATGCAGCGCTCGCGCTGGAGTTTCGAGCGGGCCGGGTTCGAAGTGGTGCCGGCGCCGGTGGGGTTCCTGGGGCGCGATCATGCGCGGCCGTTCGCGGGATTGCTGCCGGAAAACCGGGCAATGTGGCAGAGCGGGCAGTTGCTCAACGAGGCGGCGGGGTTGGTGGGTTATCGCCTGTTCTACTAAGGACTGGGGCCGCTAAGCGGCCCCGGGATACCTCAGACGGTCCGTGCAATACGCCCGGCCAGCAAGGCCCAGCCCAGCAGCAGCACGCAGACGATCGCCAGCGGCCACGAACGCCATTGCAGGTACGGCGTCAGTTGTTGCATCGGCACCACCTCGCCATACAGTACGGCCCGCTGGAACTGCGGGACCTGCGCGGTGATCCTGCCGAACGGGTCGATCAGCGCGGTCACACCGTTGTTGGTGGCGCGGATCATCCAGCGGCCGGCCTCCAGCGCGCGCATCTGGGCCATCTGCAGGTGCTGCAGCGGGCCGATCGAGGTGCCGAACCAGGTGTCGTTGCTGATGGTCAGCAGCAGGTCGCTGCGTGCGGCCAGGCTTGCGGCGAAGTCGGGATAGACCACTTCGTAGCAAATGTACGGGGCGATCTGGTATCCCTTGGCCTGCAGCAGTGACTGATCCTCGGGGCCACGGGCGAAATCCGACATCGGCAAGTTGAAGAACTCGATCAGGCCGCGCAGCATGTCCTGCAATGGCACGTACTCACCAAAGGGCACCAGCTTTTGCTTGAGGTAGGTGCCGTCGCCCTCGCCGGTCACGGTGATGCCGTTGAAGTAGCGGCGCTGGTGGTGGACCATCTGCCGCACCGGCACCCCGGTGATGAGTGCCGAGTGCCTCTCGGCGGCAAAGTTGCCCATCATGTCGATGTAGCCCTGTGCCTGGTCCTTGAGCACCGGCACGGCGGTTTCCGGCCAGACCAGCAGGTCGACGGGTTTCGAGCTGAAGCTCATGTCGCGGTACAGCGCCAGTTGCGCATTGACGTGCGCCGGGTCCCACTTCAGGTCCTGCTCGACGTTGCCTTGCAGGGCCGCGACCTTCAGCGGATCGCCTGCTGGCTTGGTCCAGGCGTGATCCTTCAGGGCCAGGCCGATGATCCATGGTGCCACCAGCAACACGACACCAATGGCCAGGAACGAGCTGCGCTGGCGCAGGCGATGGAGGTTGCACAGCAGGGCGGCGGTGAGCGCCAGGGCGAACGAGATCAGCCACACGCCGCCCAGCGGCGCGAGGCCTGCGAGGGGGCCATCGAGCTGGCTGTAACCTGCGTAGAGCCACGGGAAACCGGTGAGGAACCAGCCTCGGAAAGCCTCTTGCAGCAACCACAGGGCGGCAAAGCACAAGGCGTCGGCCAGCGGCGCCTCGTCGCGGCGCAACCAGCGTGCCCAGAGCCAGGCGGGCAAGGCGAAGAAGAAGGCCAGGCAGGCGAAAAACGCCAGCAGCAGCAGAGTCGCCAGCAGCGGCGAGGCGCCGCCGTAGGTGTTCATGCTGACGTAGATCCACCAGGTTCCGGCACCGTAGAGGCCGAAGCCGAAGCACCAGCCCCGGCCCAGGGCCTGGCGCGGGCTCAGTTCGCGCAGCCCTGCATAGAACAGCGCGAGGGACAGCAGGGCCAACGGCCAGATGTCGAAGGGGGCCAGGGCCAGCAGGGTGGAGGCGCCGGCCGCCATGGCCAGCAGGTTACCGGGCCAGCCGGGGCGGGTGATCCAGCGCATGTTCGTCCTTAACGGTTGATCGGTGTCAGGCGCAGCAAGTGTATCCGGCGGCTGTCGGCATTGAGAATGCGGAAGCGGTAGCCGCCGATCTCGGTGGTTTCGTTACGTTTGGGCAAATGGCCGAACGCACTCATCACCAGGCCGCCGACCGTATCGAACTCGTCATCGGAGAATTCGCTGTCGAAGAACTCGTTGAAGTTCTCGATCGGGGTCAGTGCCTTGACCAGGAAGTCGCCGCTGGGCAGCGGCTTGATGTAGCTGTCTTCCTCGACGTCATGCTCGTCCTCGATATCGCCGACGATCTGCTCAAGCACGTCCTCGATGGTCACCAGCCCCGCCACGCCGCCGTATTCGTCGATGACGATGGCCATGTGGTTGTGGTTGGCGCGGAACTCGCGCAGCAGCACGTTCAGGCGCTTGGACTCGGGCACGAAGGTGGCCGGGCGCAGCAGGTCCTTGATGTTGAAGCTGTCGCCGTTCTCCTTGAGGATCAGCGGCAGCAGGTCCTTGGCGAGCAGGATGCCGAGCACATCGTCGTGGCTCTCGCCAATCACCGGGTAGCGCGAGTGCGCGGCATCGATCACTGCCGGCAGGAACTCGCGGGGCGACTGGTTGGCCTTGATGCTGATCATCTGCGAACGCGGCACCATGATGTCGCGCACCTGCAGGTCAGCGACCTGGATGGCACCTTCGACGATGGTCAGCGCTTCGCTGTCGAGCAGCTTGTTCTGATGGGCTTCGCGCAGCAGCTCGAGGAGCTCCTGGCGGTTTTTCGGCTCATGGGCAAAAGCCTGGGTCAGCTTACCCAACCAGGACTTTTGCCCGTTGCTCGATCGGTCTTCGCTCATGGCGGTTACTCGTGATCCTTGCAGTATCAGTGTGTGATGGTTTCGGTTTCGTCGTCGGCGTAAGGGTCCGGATGACCCAGTTCCGCCAGCAATTGTCGTTCCAGCGCTTCCATTTCCTCGGCTTCATCGTCTTCGATGTGGTCGTAGCCGAGCAGGTGCAGGCAGCCGTGGATGACCAGGTGCGCCCAGTGCGCCTCCAGGGACTTGCCCTGTTCGGCGGCCTCGCGCTCGACCACCGGCACGCAGATCACCAGGTCGCCCAGCAACGGGATGTCGAGCAGCTCGTCGGGGACGTCGGCGGGGAAGGACAGCACGTTGGTGGCGTAGTCCTTGTGCCGGTAGGTGTGGTTCAGCTCGCGGCCTTCGGCGGCGTCGACCAGGCGGATGGTCATTTCCGAGTCGGCGCTGCGCTGGCGCAGGGCAAGTTCGCACCATCGGCGGAAGGCGGCGTCATCGGGGGCAACGGCGTCCGTGGCCCGTTGCAGGTCGAGTTCAAGCATCTTTGCCGGGTGCCTCGGGCTTGGACTGACGGGCTTCGAAGCGGTCGTAGGCTTCGACGATACGCTGCACCAACGGGTGGCGTACCACGTCCTTGGGCTGGAAATGGGTGAAGCTGATGCCTGGCACGTCCTTGAGCACCTCGATCACATGGGCCAGGCCCGACTTGGTGCCGCGGGGCAGGTCGACCTGGGTGATGTCACCGGTGATCACCGCGGTCGAGCCGAAGCCGATGCGGGTGAGGAACATCTTCATCTGTTCGAGTGTGGTGTTCTGACTCTCGTCGAGGATGATGAAGCTGTTGTTCAGGGTGCGCCCGCGCATGTAGGCCAGCGGCGCGATCTCGATCACCTGGCGCTCGATCAGCTTGGCCACGTGCTCGAAGCCGAGCATCTCGTAGAGCGCGTCGTAGAGCGGGCGCAGGTACGGGTCGATCTTCTGGGCCAGGTCGCCGGGCAGGAAGCCGAGCTTTTCGCCGGCTTCGACCGCCGGGCGCACCAGCAGGATGCGGCGCACCTGTTCACGCTCCAGCGCATCGACCGCGCAGGCCACGGCCAGGTACGTCTTGCCGGTACCGGCCGGGCCGATGCCGAAGTTGATGTCGTTGGCCAGGATTTCCTTGACGTAGCGCTGCTGATTGACGCCGCGCGGGCGGATGTTGCCCTTGCGCGTGCGCAGCGAGACGCTGACTTCGTTGACGGCCGGATTCTCGAGGCTCTCCACCGCCGATTCCTGAAGGTAGAGGTGGACCGTTTCCGGCGACAGGTCGGTGGCCTTGGTCTCGCGATAGAGGCGGCGCAGCAGTTGTTCGGCGGCAGAAGTGGTCTTGGGTTCGCCGATCAGTTCGAACTGATTACCGCGGTTGCGGATCTCGATGGCCAGGCGTTGTTCGATCAGGCGCAGGTGCTCGTCGAACTGGCCGCACAGGTTGGCGAAACGGTGGGCCTCGAAGGGTTCGAGGATGAAACGATGGGGTTGTATGGGTGCGTTCAAGGTCGTTTTTAGCCGCTCGACGGCAATGAATGTGAACTCAAGAATAACCCTTGAGTGGCAGTGGCGAAAGCACTGAAACGATCAAGGGTCGCTGGGAAGCGTCCGATCCGTGCGTCAAGCATGGCAGGGCAAGTTGACGAATCGATGATGCCGGGGCCAGCGCCGGGCCGGGCAACGGTTCAGGGAAGCGGGGAGAAGGGCGTGCGTCCTTCGGCGTTCTGCAGTTCCAGCAGGTATTTGCGGAAGATCTGGCCGAGTACCTGGGTGGCGTGTTCGAGCTCGTCGCGGGGCATTTGCTCGGTGACTTCGTCGGCCATGTCCAGGGCGTCTTCGGCACCGTTGACCGCGGCGATCTTGAGCAGGATGTAGGCTTGCACGTTGTTGGCCTTGACCCCTTCACCGTGGAAGAACATCGAGCCGAGGCGGTACTGTGCTTGCGCCTGGCCTTGCAGCGAGGCTTTCTCGAACCATTTGAGCGCGTTGTCGAGTTGACGCGGTGTGCCGCTGTAGTAGAACTCGCCCAGCTCGTACTGCGCTTCGGCGTCCCCTGTCTGCGCGGTCTGCTCGCAGGCCTTCAGGGCATTGGGCAGGTCTTCGGGCGCGGTATCGAGGGCGCAGCGGCCCGTCGTTGGAATCAGCAACGAATTACCGCCCTCCGCCAAGGCCAGCAGGGGCTGAAGAAGCAACAGGCAGCCCAGGGTAAGGGCGCGGCCGGTGCGGTTCATGGGGATCGACTTACCTCTGCAAAGCTACGGCCAATGTCTCTGGTGGCACATTATGGGATAAGCAGCGCCTACCTTACAAAGATTTACGCGAATTTCTACAGCAGGATGGGACGTGGCGGGTTGTGATGGGGTTCACAGGCTTGCTTGGTCCGGCCTGATCGTGGGGCAAGCCCGCGATCAGGCCGAGACAGGAACACCCTTACTTCAGCTTGGCAAATGCCCGCTCGGCCGCATCCAGGGTGATCTGCAGTTCCTTGTCGCCATGGGCGATGGAAGTGAAGCCCGCCTCGAAGGCGCTTGGCGCCAGGTACACGCCGCCTTCGAGCATCAGGTGGAAGAAGCGCTTGAAGCGTTCGGCATCGCTGGCCATCACGTCGTCGAAGGTGACGATATCGTCGGCGCCGCTGAAGTACAGGCCGAACATGGCGCCCGCCTGGGTGGTTACGAACGGGATACCCGCAGCGTCGGCACGCTGTTGCAGGCCATCGAGCATGCGGCTGGTGAAGGCACTCAGCTCGTCATGGAAGCCCGGGCGGCTGATCAGCTTCAGGGTAGTCAGGCCGGCGGCCATGGCCAACGGGTTGCCCGACAGGGTACCGGCCTGGTAGACCGGGCCCAGCGGGGCGATGCAGCCCATGATCTCGCGCTTGCCGCCGAAGCAGCCGACCGGCATGCCGCCGCCGACGATCTTGCCGAAGGTCGACAGGTCGGGGGTGATGCCATAGTGGCCTTGGGCACCGCCGAGGGAGACGCGGAAGCCGGTCATCACCTCGTCGAAGATCAGTACCACGCCGTGCTTGTCGCACAATGCGCGCAGGCCTTCGAGGAAGCCCGGCGCCGGCGGCACGCAGTTCATGTTGCCGGCCACCGGCTCGACGATGATGCAGGCCACGGTCTGGCCGACGTCGGCCAGGGTCTTCTCGACGGCGGCGATGTCGTTGAACGGCAGGGTCAGGGTGTGCTTGGCGAAGTCTGCCGGCACCCCGGCCGAGCTTGGCACGCCCTGGGTCAGCAGGCCGGAGCCGGCCTTGACCAGCAGGCTGTCGGAGTGACCGTGGTAGCAGCCTTCGAACTTGATGATGGCGTCACGGCCGGTGTAGCCACGGGCCAGGCGGATGGCGCTCATGGTCGCTTCGGTGCCGGAGCTGACCATGCGCACCATCTCCATCGACGGCACGATCGAGCAGACCAGGTCGGCCATCTCGGTTTCCATGGCGGTCGGCGCGCCGTAGGACAAACCGTGCTCCAACTGCTTGCGTACGGAGTCCAGCACGTCCGGATGGGCATGGCCGAGGATCATCGGGCCCCAGGAACCGACATAGTCGACGTAGCGCTTGTCGTCTTCATCGATGACGTAAGCACCTTCGGCGTGCTTGAAGAACAGCGGGGTGCCGCCGACGCTCTTGAAGGCGCGCACCGGCGAGTTGACGCCACCGGGGATGTGTTTCTGGGCTTGGGCGAACAGGGCTTCGGAACGGGACATGGGATCTTCTCTCGAAATCAGCAAGCGAACAGGGCATTGAAGGCGCGGGCGCGGCGGGTGACTTCCTGCGCGCTGTCGGCACCGAACAGGCCGTGGATCACCGCCAGCAGGTCGGCGCCATGGGCGACCAGCGGGGCGGCGTTGTCGAGGGTGATGCCGCCGATCACCGCGATCGGCAGCTTGACCTGGGCGCGGGCCTGCTCCAGCAGCTCGACGCTGGCGGCGGGCGCGCCCGGTTTGGTGACGGAATTGAAGAAGCGACCGAAGGCGACATAGCTGGCGCCCTCTTTGGCGGCCTGCTGGGCGAGCTCGAGGCTGGCGTGGCAGGTCGAGCCGATGATCGCCTGGCGGCCGAGCAGGGCGCGGGCCGGCGTGAGCGGGCCATCGGTCTGGCCGAGGTGCACGCCAACACCCAGGCGGGCAGCCAGTTCGGCGTCGTCGTTGATGATCAGCTCGGTGCCGTAACGCTCACAGAGCGTCTTCAGCGCTTCGGCCTCGCGCAGTCTGTGGGCGGTGTCGTCGCTCTTGTCGCGGTATTGCAACAGACGAACGCCACCTTCCAGCGCCGCTTCAACGTGGGAGAGGAAACGGCCGGCCAGCAGCTGGCTGTCGGTGATCGCGTACAGACCGCGGAGCTTCATCGGATGGCCTCGTGTCAGGAACAGAAATCCAGTGGCAGGCGGCGCGGCACGTACTGGCCCTTGCCCAGCTGTTCTGCGTCGCGCAGGGTGCGCCAGGTGTAGTCCAGGGCGCTGCGCACGGCGCTGCTCAATGCTTCGCCCAGGGCCAGGCGGCCGGCAAGGGCGCTGGCCAGGGTGCAGCCCGAGCCGTGGTAGCTCCCCGGCAGGCGTTGGCAGGTCCAGGTGTGCTGCTGACCGTCGCGGCTGTACAGGCGGTTGTGGATTTCCACCTCGTCGCCGTGACCGCCGGTAATCAACAGGTGTCTACAGAACGGCAGCAATTTCTCGGCGCACTCGTCCGCAGTGCCTTCGGGCAGTTCCGCCAGAATGCGTGCTTCCGGCAGGTTCGGCGTGGCGATGGTGGCCAGCGGCAGCAGGCGTTCGCGCAACGCGTAGCCGACCTCGTCCTTGCCCAGGCGGCCACCGCCACCGGCGCGCAGCACCGGGTCGCAGACCAGTGGCAGGTGCGGGTGGGCGGCCAGCAGTTCGGCGACGGTGTCGACCATCTCGATCGAACCGAGCATGCCCAGCTTCACTGCGGCTACCGTGGAGTCGGCCAGCACGGCGTTGGCCTGGGCCAGCACCCACTCACGGTCAAGCACGCGGAAGTCGGAAACGTTGACGGTATCCTGCACGGTCAGGGCGGTCACGGCGGGTGCGGCGTGACAACCCTGGGCGATCAGGGCTTCGATATCTGCCTGCAGCCCGGCGCCACCACTGGGGTCGTGGCCGGAGAGACAGAGGACAACGGGGCGGGAGCTGTAGGTATTCATGGTCGGCGAGCTTATCACCAAACCTTTTTGTGCGGTTCGGTCGCGGCGAGAGAATTGCTGATCAAGTGGTCAGGTTGGTTTTGTTGGATATTCTGAAACGTGCGTTCTAGAGCCTCTGCATTGAAATTCTCAGTAGCTGCTGAGCAGTGCTGGAGGCTATGCTAGAGTGCTCGGATAACTCGATGAACGGGTTCTGCCGGATCACGTCGTCTCAAAGGGAAGGGAGGCAACCGCGACGCGACCGGACAGGCCATGCTGGGGCTGTATGCGCTATTTGCTGATTGTGCTTCTGGGCTGCTTGCCCCTGCTGGCCGGAGCGGTCGAATTCGACGACGCCACCGGGCGCTTGCCGCTGGGCCGCTACATGCAGGTCTATGAAGACCACGATGGCAGCGCCAGCATCGCCCAGGTCAGTACCGCCGCATTCGCCGGACGCTTTCATGCCCATCACGACGAGGTGCTCAACGCCGGCTATTCGACCTCCGTTTTCTGGCTCCGTGTCGATCTCACCTATGCAGCCACACCTTCGCCAGCACCACGCCAGTGGTTGCTGGAGCTTGCCTACCCGCCGCTGGATCATCTGGAACTCTATCTGCCGGACGCCCAGGGCAATTATCGGCTGGCCCAGCGCACGGGTGATGCCTTGCCCTATGCCAGCCGGCAGATCCGCCAGAACAACTACCTGTTCGAACTGCCACTGCGCCCCGGCCAGGCGACGACCGCCTATCTGCGTCTGCACAGCCAGGGTTCGATCCAGGCGCCGCTGACATTGTGGTCGGCCCAGGCCTATCTGGAAGACCAGCCCACGCGTCTTTATGTGCTGGGCATGATCTACGGCGTGCTGCTGGTAATGCTGGTGTACAACCTGTTCCTCTACCTCAGCGTGCGTGATGTCAGCTACCTGTACTACATCCTCTACATCGCTTCGTTCGGCCTTTATCAGGTCTCGGTCAATGGTGCCGGCATCGCCTACTTCTGGCCCGACAGCCCCTGGTGGGCCAACGCCGCCACGCCATTTTTCATCGGCGCCGCCGGGCTGTTCGGCTGCCAGTTCGCCCGTCACTTCCTGCAACTGGGCAACCTCAGCCGTGGGCTCGACCGCCTGCTGAAGGGGTTGATGGCTGGCGGCGCGCTGGTGATGGTGCTGGCGGTGACCCTGCGTTACGGCGTGGCGCTGCGCATGGCCACGCTGCTGGCGCTGTTGTTCACCGTGAGCATCTTCAGTGCGGGGTTGTATGCCTGGTGGCGCGGCTTGCGCGTGGCCCGCTGGTTCATCATCGCCTGGACGGCCTTCCTCGTCGGCGGGCTGGTCAACACCTTGATGGTGCTGGGGTACCTGCCCAACCTGTTCATCACCATGTACGCCAGTCAGTTGGGCGCTGCGCTGGAGGTGGCGCTGTTGTCGCTGGCCCTGGCCGACCGCATCAACAGTTTGCGTGAGCAGCAGGCCCAGGCCCTGCGCGACACCGGGCGCACCCTTGAGCAGTTGAACCTGCAACTGGCACGCAGCAACCGGCTCAAGGACGAGTTCCTCGCCACCGTGACCCACGAACTGCGCACGCCGATGAACGGCGTGATCGGTTCGCTGGAGCTGCTGCACACCCTGCCCATGAGCGCCGAGCAGGCTCAGTACCATCGTACCGCCACCGGTTCGGCCCAGGACATGATGGCGATGGTCGACGATATCCTCATCCTCACCGAACTGCAGGCCGGGCGCCTGCGCAACCATGGCATGGCGTTCAGCCTGCGGCGCCTGCTCCAGGAACTGCGGGCCGGTTATGCCAGCCAGGCGCTGGTCAAGGGCCTGTACCTGAGCCTGGACATCCCCGCCGACCTGCCCGACAGCCTGGTCGGCGATGCGCAGAAGCTCGCCCGCTGCCTGGCGTGCCTGGTGGACAACGGGCTGAAGTTCACCCACCAGGGCGGCGTTACCGTGCAGGCCCGTGGCCGGCGTACCGGACCTGACAGCCTGGTACTGAGCCTCACGGTCAGCGACAGTGGCATCGGTTTCGACGATCTGGACCAGGCGGTGCTGTACCAGCGCTTCTTCCAGGTGGACGGTTCGATGACCCGGCGCTATGGCGGATTGGGGATCGGCCTGTCCATCTGCCGCCAGTTGAGCGAGTTGATCGGCGCCACGTTGTCCCATGAGTCCACCCAGGGCTTGGGCAGTCGATTCGAGCTGACGCTGCCCCTGACGGTGGCACAGGTGCAGGCTCCACCGGCGCGTGCCGCCTCGAGGCTGGACCGCTTCTGAACAGAGGTGCCCCCGATGTAGTCCGTTTTGTCACTTTGACTGACCGGCCCGCGGTGCTTCACTGGGTTATCCAGGCATGAACGGATCCAGGAGGCCCACGATGAACCTGCACCAGTTCGCGGAAACCCACGAAGTCACCAACCAGCCGCCGTCCCTCGACGGTGCCAACCTCTACCGCCTCGACCAGCCCTTGCAGGAGTGGTCGCGGCGCTTCGGTGCCGGCTGGGCCGAGTCGCGGATCGACGCCTACGGCGCCCTGGCCGGTGGCCCGCTGATGGCGGCGGGTTTCCTGGCCAATGCCCACAAGCCCGAGTTCAGCAGTCATGACCGCTATGGTCACCGCATCGACCTGGTGGAATTCCATCCCGCGTATCACCAGTTGATGCGCACCGCGGTCGAGCATGGCCTGCCCTCGTTGCCGTGGGCGGAGCCACGAGACGGTGCCCACGTGGCCCGGGCCTCGATGACCTACCTGCACAGCCAGGCCGAAGCCGGTACCGGCTGCCCGCTGACCATGACCTTCGCCGCCGTGCCGGCCCTGCGCCTGCAGCCCGAGCTGGCCGGCTACTGGCTGCCCAAGGTCCTTGCCCGCGAATACGACCCGCGCAATGTCGGCGACCGGCACAAGGCCGGCGTCACGATCGGCATGGCCATGACCGAGAAGCAGGGCGGTACCGATGTGCGCGCCAACACCACCCGCGCTTACCCGGTCGGCACGCCTGGGCCGGGCCAGCCCTATGAACTGGTGGGGCATAAATGGTTCTGCTCGGCGCCCATGTGCGATGCCTTCCTTACCCTGGCGCAGACCGACAAGGGCCTGAGCTGCTTCCTGTTGCCGCGCCACCGCCCTGACGACAACCGCAACCAGTTCTATATCCAGCGCCTGAAGAACAAGCTCGGCAACTGTTCCAACGCTTCCAGCGAAGTGGAGTTCCGTGGTGCCCTGGCCTGGATGGTGGGCGAGGAGGGGCGCGGTGTGCCGACCATCATCGAGATGGTGGCCATGACTCGCTTCGATTGCATGGTCGGCTCCAGCGCCTTGATGCGCCAGGCCTTGACCCAGGCCGCGCATCACTGCGCCCATCGCAAGGTCGGTGGGCGCGTGCTGGCCGAACAGCCCTTGATGCAGAACGTGCTCGCCGACCTGGCCCTGGAAAGCGAGGCCGCATTGGCCCTGAGCCTGCGCATGGGCCAGGCGCTTGATCGGCTCGACGACCCGCAGCAGGCACATTTTGCCCGCCTGGTGACGGCCGTGGGCAAGTACTGGATCTGCAAGCGCGCCCCCGGGATGATCAACGAGGCCGCCGAGTGCCTGGGCGGCGCCGGTTACGTCGAGGACAGCATCCTCCCGCGGCTGTACCGCGAGGCGCCGGTCAACTCGACCTGGGAGGGCTCGGGCAATGTGCAGTGTCTGGACGTGCTGCGCGCCTTGTCGAAGGAGCCGGGTGTGCTGGAGGCACTGTTCACCGAGCTCGGGGATGGTCATGGCGACCCACGCCTGGCGGCGTTCATCGGCAACCTCAAGGGCGCCTTCGCCGATACCGGCGATATCCAGTACCGCGCCCGGCAACTGACCGAGGACATCGCCGTGGCGTTGCAGGCCAAGCTGTTGCTGGAGGCGGGCAACGCCACGGTGAGCGATGCGTTCATTGGCAGCCGGCTGGGCGCTGGCGGGCGGGTGTATGGTGCGTTGCCGCGCGGGGTGGATGCTGCGGCGCTGGTGGCCAGGGCCACGCCGGCGTGGGCTGGGTAACGCCATCGCGGGGGTGTTTTTACCCTGCAACGCAGGCAAGATGGTGGTCATGCATTCCATAAGACAGGAAGCCCAGCGTGAGCCAAGCGTTTGTAGTCGTTGATACCCCCGAACAGGCCGTCGACCGTCTGGCGGCCTTGCATGAACAGGCCACCGGTGCCCTGAGCCAGGCCCTCAAGCGCTACCTGAAAGACCGTACCGAGCCCGGTGACGAAGAACGCGCGCTGTTTCGCTACCCGGCCCTGCGCCTCATCTATTCCAGCCAGGGCGAAGTCGCCGCGACCACCCGCGCCTACGCCAAGGTCCAGGTGGATGGTACCTACAGCGTCACCGTCACCCAGCCCGCGGCGTTCCGTGGCTATCTGCTCGAACAGCTGCGCCCGTTGATGCACGACTACACAGTGACCGTGGAAGTCGGCGTCAGCGAGCAGAACATCCCGTACCCCTACGTGGTCGACCAGGGCGATGAGCTGGCGGGCAGCGGCATCACCGCGGCCCAGCTGGCGCGCGTTTTCCCCAGCACCGACCTGTCGGCGGCCACCGACAACACTGCCGATGGCCTGTACGACTGGGAAAGCGCCGAGACCCTGCCGCTGGCGCTGTTCGACGCCGCCCGCGTGGACTTCTCCCTGCGCCGCCTGGTGCACTACACCGGCAGCGACTGGCGGCACATGCAGCCCTGGATCCTGCTGACCAACTACCACCGCTACGTCGACCAGTTCATCGCCCATGGCCTTGAGCAACTGCGCGAGGATCCACGCTTCGTACGCATGGTCCTGCCGGGCAACGTGGTCATCGAGAAGGGCATGGACAACGGCGAGGCCCAGGCCCTGGTTGCCAGCGTGGTCTGGCACCGCTACCAGATGCCGGCCTACCACCTGATTGCCGCCGACGGCGATGGCGTGACCCTGGTCAACATCGGCGTCGGCCCGTCCAACGCCAAGAACATCACCGACCACCTGGCGGTGCTGCGTCCGCACTGCTGGCTGATGATCGGCCACTGCGGCGGCCTGCGCCAGTCGCAGACCATCGGCGACTATGTGCTGGCCCACGCCTACATGCGCCGCGACGGCATCCTCGACCGGGTAGTGCCGCCGAACATCCCGATCCCGGCCCTGGCCGAGGTGCAGCTGGCGTTGCAGGAGGCGGCCGCGCAGGTCACTGGCGAGCGTGGCGAGCAGCTCAAGAAGCGCCTGCGTACCGGCACCGTGCTCACCTACGACGATCGCAACTGGGAGCTGCGCTGGGCCCAGGAGCGCCCGCTTATCAACCTGTCCCGTGCCGTGGCAGTGGACATGGAAAGCGGTACCATCGCCGCCCAGGGCTATCGCCTGCGCGTCCCCTACGGCACCTTGCTGTGCGTCTCCGACAAGCCGCTGCACAGCGAGATCAAACTGCCGGGGTCGGCCAACGCCTTCTACAACCGCGCGGTCAGCCAGCACCTGAAGATAGGTATCGCCGCCCTCGACCTGCTGCGCACCGAGCTCAACTCGCTGCACTCGCGTAAACTGCGCAGCTTCGATGAGCCGCCGTTCCGCTGAGGATTCATGCCCCTGCCACCCCGTAGCACCCCGCGTCGCCCTGCGGCGCGACCCACCGGCCCGCGTCGCCAGCCCAAGGCGCCGCCGGCCGAGCCGCGCCTGATCCTGTTCAACAAACCGTTCGATGTGCTCACCCAGTTCAGCGACGGTGAGGGGCGCGCCACGCTCAAGGATTTCATCGACATCCCCGGCATCTACCCGGCCGGGCGCCTGGACCGCGACAGCGAAGGCCTGCTGCTGCTGACCAACGATGGGCGCCTGCAGGCGCGGATCGCCGACCCCAGGCACAAGCTGGCCAAGACCTACTGGGTGCAGGTGGAGGGCGAGCCGAGCGAGGAGCAGCTACAGCGCCTGCGCGAGGGCGTCGAACTCAACGACGGGCCCACGCTACCGGCGCAGGCACGCCTGCTCGAGGAACCCGAGTTGTGGCCGCGCAATCCGCCGGTACGTTTTCGCAAGAGCGTGCCGACTGCCTGGCTGGAGCTGGTGATCCGTGAAGGGCGCAACCGCCAGGTGCGGCGGATGACGGCGGCGGTGGGGCTGCCGACCTTGCGTCTGGTGCGGGTGCGTATCGGTGACTGGACGATCGAAGGGTTGCAGCAGGGATGTTGGCGGGAAGTGGCGGCGAAGCTGTAGTCGCCGCCCCAGGTGGGGTTGTCAGACCCCTTCCAGGAACCCCACCACCACGCTTTTAATGATGAACGCCAGCACGCCAAGGCCTAGCACGAAGAACAGGATCAGCGTGCCGAAGCGGCCGGCCTTGGACTTCTTCGCCAGGTCCCAGACGATGAAGCCCATGAAGGCGATCAGCACGGTGACGAGGATGATCATCATCCATTCTTCGAATACGGCGGGATCCATCGGTTTACTCCAGGCAAGCACAAAGCCCGATCATACGCCGGGCGCGCAGGGATTCAACGAAGGTGGGTCAATGGCAGCTCAGTGCTGGCCAGTACCTGGTTGAGCACGAAGCTGGAGCGCACACTGGTCACCCCTTCGATACGGGTCAGGCTGCCCAGCAGCAGTTTCTGGTAATGGTCCATGTCCGGCACCACCACCTTGAGCTGGTAGTCGGCGTCCATTCCGGTGACCAGACTGCACTCGAGGACCTGGGGCAGGCTGCGGATCGCCGCCTCGAAGGTTTCGAAGCGTTCGGGGGTGTGCCGGTCCATGCCGATCAGCACATAGGCCGTAAGGCTCAGGCCGAGTTTCTTGCGATCCAGCAGCGCTACCTGGCGCGAGATATAACCGTCGTCCTCGAGCTGCTTGACCCGACGTGAGCAGGGTGACGGCGACAAGCCGATGCGCTCGGCCAGTTCCTGGTTGGAGATGCGCGCATCGCGCTGCAATTCAGCGAGGATGCTCAGGTCGTAGCGGTCGAGCTTGCTCATGGAAAGGGCCTTTTCTGTTCAGATTGCGGCGAATTATCGATCCTGAGTGAAAAATTGCGCAAGCCCTATTTATCAGAGCAATCTTCGCAATCCTCTGCCCCAGCGTCTGCCCTATCTTTATCAACAGAATCATTGCCCGGACATCAGTCCACGGCGACGCGCCCTAGGCGGGCGGTCGCGGCCAGCCATCCAACAGGATCCGCCAGGCCCCCGGGCTACGCACTGTCCAGAAGACGGCGCGAGGTGAGCCGGTGCCACAAGTGCCGAGCACGGACGACAATTCCCGAAGGGAGGCCGCAAGGCCTCCCTTTTTTATTGTGCTGAAGATTGCACAGGCCTGGCCTGGCGACGACCCGCCACGGCGAGCGCCGCCAGCAGCACCAGCAAGCCGCCGATCACGGCAATCATGAAGCCGCTGCGCGCTGTCGTGGCGTCCACCCATTGGCCGGCACCTGCCGCGCCGATGGCCACGCCGACATTCAGCCCGGCGAGCAGCCAGGTCAGGCCCTCGGTCAGCTGGCGCTCTGGCACGCTGCGCTCGACCAGGGCCATGGCCACGATCATGGTCGGGGCGAAGAACATCCCGGCCAGTAACACTGCCGCCGCGAGCAGGGCGATATTGCCGACCAGGAGCAGCGGCAGGGTGCTGAGGGTGGTGGCCAGTGCGCCGACCAGCAACTGACGGGGCAGCGACATCCGCCAGCGCAGGGTGCCGAACAGCAGCCCGGAAACGCAGGAGCCCACGGCATAGGCCGACAACACCAGGCTGGCGGCAGCCGGTTGCCCTTGTTCGCTGGCGAAGGCGACGCTGACGATGTCCACGGTGCCGACGATCATGCCCATTGCCACCATCAGCAGCGTCAGCTGAGGCACCCCTGCGCATCGCCATGCCGGCAGGTCACGTCTGGACGAGGTTTCGGCAGGGGCCACCGGTGGTTCGCTGCCGGTCTGCAGGGTCAACGCCAGGGTACCCAGCAGCAGTAACGCGGCAGCGGCCAGCAACCCGGTCTGGGGCCACAGCGCCACGCTGAGCCCGACGGCCAGCGGTGGACCGGCAATGAAGCTGACTTCATCGAGCACGGTTTCCAGCGAGTAGGCAGTCTGCAGTTGCGGCTGGCCGCGGTACAGGTGGGTCCAGCGCGCCCGGACCATCGCTGACATGCTCGGCATGCAGCCGGCCAGCAGGGCGGCGACGAACAGCAGCCAGTCGGCGCTACGCCACCAGGCGCAGGCAGCCATCAGCAGCAGCCCGAGCACGCTCAGCAGGCTGGCCGGCGGCAGCACGCGGCGCTGGCCCAGGCGATCCACCAGGCGTGATACCTGTGGCGACAACAGGGCATAGGTAAGCACGAAGCAGGCCGACACCGCCCCGGCCAAGGCATAGCTGCCGCGCCATTGCGCCACCAGCGTGATGATGCCGATACCGGTCATGGGCAACGGCAGGCGGGCCAGCAGGCCGGCCAAGGTGAACCCGAGGGTGCCGGTCGGGACGAACAAGTGTGCATAAGGGTTGGGCATTTCGCTTCCTCCGTGAGGCGGCCCGCTTGCTGGCGGCAAGGCAGGGCGTGGATAATACGTACAGTGCGTATGATTAAATATTCATACGAGCTGAATGTAAATATTCATACGGATTGTACGTAAAGGAGAGGCCATGGCTCGTCGCACCCGCGCCGAGATGGAAGAAACCCGCGCCGCCTTGCTGGCAATGGCCCGCCAGGTCTTCAGCGAACAAGGGTACGCACAGGCGTCCATGGATGACCTGACCGCTCGCGCCGGGCTTACCCGAGGTGCGCTCTACCACCATTTCGGCGACAAGCAGGGCCTGCTGGCGGCCGTGGTGGCACAGATCGATGGTGAGATGGATGCACGTCTGCTGGCCATCTCGGCATCCTGCGATGACCCCTGGCAAGGCTTCTGCCAGCGTTGCGAGGCCTATCTGCGCATGGCCCGCGAGCCGGAGATCCAGCGCATTGTCCTGCGTGACGCGCGCGCCGTCCTGGGTGCGGCCTCGCCTGAGGCGCAGCAGCATTGCATCGCATCACTGCAGCGGATGCTCAGCGGGCTGGTCCAGCAGGGCGTGGTTGCCGAAGCGGATGCTTGGGCGTTGGCGACGCTGGTGCATGGCAGCCTGTCGGAGGCGGCGGTCTGGATAGCCCAGGCGGAGGACGGCGATACCCGGCTCGGCCAGGCCCTGGTTGCCCTGGAGTTGCTGCTGCGTGGCTTGCTGGCGCGCTAGTCTGTCGGCTATTTCATCTGCCGGTCGTGGTCTGCGCAGTAGACTGCGAACGGTAAAGGCAGGCGTTTTCATCGAGAGGAACAACATGAGTTCGCGCATCTGGCGGTTGGCAGGTGTTGGTTTGCTGGGCCTGGGCATCAGCCTGGGCGCTCTGGCCGAGGGCCCAGGAGACGGGCATGACGGTCATGGCAGCCAGCAGGAGCAGGGCGGTGGTGAACGGCGCGGATCGCCGCTCAACTCACGTGACGAAGTACGCCAGACGCAACCGCCGCGCCAGGGCTACTACCAGGACATTCCCCGGCGTTACGGTGACAACCGTCACTGGGAGGCGGGTGGTCCGGGTCAGCGCCCGGGCGGCGATTGGTCGGGACGGCCTGATGGTCATGGCAATGGCTGGGGGCCAGGGCCGCAGTATCACCCCGGGCACACTGTCGATCGCTTCCCGGACCGCTACTGGAAGGTGCCTTATCGTGGACAGGACTATTTCTACTCCGGCGGTTATTGGTACCGGCCCCATGGCGGCGGCTACGTGGTGGTCACGCCGCCTTACGGTGTGCGGGTCGGCTATCTGCCGCCCTATGCCCGCGAGGTGTGGTTGAGTGGTGCGTTGTTCTTCCTGGTGGCCGACACCTACTACCAGTACCTCGCCGACAGCCGCGAGTACGTGGTGGTCAACCCGCCCAGCGTTGCGCCCGCACCGCAGCAGCAGGGCGCAGGCTATGACGTGATCGCCTACCCGATGTACGGCCAGGGGCCGGAGCAGCAGGAGCAGGACCGCTACCAGTGCCACCGTTGGGCGGTGAGCCAGTCGGGGTTCGATCCGGCGACGGCGACCTATGCGCCGCCGGCCAATGTGGCGGACAACTATAGGCGCGCATTGGGGGCGTGCCTGAGCGGGCGCGGCTACAGCGTCAATTGACGGGGCATTCGCGATGGCGGGCTACACCGGGTCGGCGTGAACCATCACATCGGCCCGCGGATAGCGCTGGCGAATGACCTGCGAAGCCTGCACGCACAACTCATGGGCGGCGTGCAGCGGCATTTCGCCAGGCAACTCGAGATGCAGTTGCACGAACCACTGGCTGCCGGACACCCGCGTGCGCAGGTCATGCACCCCCATTACCCCGGGAATCGCGAGCACCACTTCGAGCATGCGCTCGCCGACATCGGCAGGCAGCTCCTTGTCCATCAGGATCGCCGTGCTCTCGCGGGCGATCTGCAGCGCGCTCCAAAGGATGTACAGGGCGATGCCCAGGCCGAACAGGGCATCGAGCTGCGGCCAGCCGAAGCGGGCCAGCAGCAGCGCCAGGAGGATGCTGGCGTTGAGCAGCAGGTCGGAGCGGTAGTGCAGCGAGTCGGCGCGCACGGCCGTGGAGCCGGTCGCGCGGATGACTTTGCGCTGGAATGCCAGCAATGCGAGGGTAAGCACCAGCGACAGCAGCATCACCGTGATGCCGGCAGCGGTATCGCCCAAAGGCTCTGGCGACTTCAGCCGATCAACCGCCTGGACCCCGATCAGCACTGCGCTGACCCCGATGAACAGCGCCTGGGCCATGCCGGCCAGGGCTTCGGCCTTGCCATGACCGAAGCGGTGGTCATCGTCGGCGGGGCGCAAGGCGTAGTGAACGGCCAGCAGGTTGAGAAAGGAGGCGGCGGCATCCAGCGCCGAGTCGGTCAGCCCGGCCAGCAGGCTGACCGAGCCGCTCAGCCACCAGGCCACGGCCTTGCTCAGCACCAGTATGCAGGCGACGCTCAGCGAAGCACGGGTGGCCAGGCGCAGCAGGCGTTGGTGTTCGGCGGTGACGGTCATGCGCTGAGGATCGTCCGTGGTCGGATCAGGCGGCGGGCACCAGGCCATAGCTGGCCAGTTGTTCGACACTGCCACGGTGCTGGATCAGCCGTGGGTCGTTCAATGGCAGGCGCTGGCCCAGTTCGCTCTCCAGGATAGCCTGCAGCTTGGCCCTGTCGACCTGGCCGTCGGCATTGATCGCCGGCTTGAGCTTGGCCGGGTCGATCTGCGCATTCTTGCCGCCAGGGTAGTAGATGGCGCCGGTGGCGAAGTCGATACCGAAGGCGATCAGGCCGGGGAGCACGTAGAAGAGAATACCGATGGCATCCATGGCCGCTACCACAGGGTCGATCTTGCCTTCGATCTGGCCGCGACGGTCAGGGTAGAACAGGGTGCCGCAGGCCGTCAGCTGGGTCAGCAAGGTGGCGATGAGGGCGCCACCGATGACGCGGGAAGGGATGCGCATGTGAATCTCCGAAAGGTAACGACGATCAAGGGCGCGGCAATCGCCGGCGCCTGAGGTTAAGACCATGATAGGGCAGCCTCGGTTCGCCGTTATACTCGGACGATTGTTCGAGGACCACCATGATTTCATTACCGATCGATGCCGTACTGTCCGACCTGCGCCAGGCCCTGGCCGAACGTGACGAAGCGGTGCTCGAGGCGCCACCCGGCGCCGGCAAGACCACCCGCGTACCGCTGGCGCTGCTCGACGAGCCCTGGCTGGCCGGGCAGACCATCCTCATGCTCGAGCCGCGGCGCCTGGCCGCCCGCGCCGCCGCCGAACGCCTGGCCAGCGAGCTGGGCGAGAAGGTCGGCGAAACCGTGGGTTATCGCATCCGCCTCGACAGCAAGGTCGGCCCGGCAACGCGCATCGAAGTGGTCACTGAAGGCATCCTTACTCGCCGCCTGCAAAGCGATCCTGCACTTGAAGGCGTGGGCCTGGTGATCTTCGACGAGTTCCACGAGCGCAGCCTGGATGCCGACCTGGCCTTGGCCCTGAGCCTCAACGGTCGGGCGTTGCTGCGTGACGAGCCGCCGCTGAAGATTCTGCTCATGTCGGCGACCTTGGAGGGGGAGCGCCTGTCGCGCCTGCTCGACGATGCACCGATCATCAGCAGCCAGGGGCGCATGCACCCGGTGGATATCCGCTGGAGCCGGCCGTTCCAGCCTGGCGAGTTCGTCGAGCCGCGCGTGGTCGACTGCGTGCTCCAGGCCCTGGCCGACGAACCCGGCAGTCTGTTGGTGTTCCTCCCCGGGCAGGCCGAAATCCGCCGCGTGCACCAGGCTCTGCAGGAGGCCGTGGGCGAGCGTCCGCAGATCCTGCTCTGCCCGCTGCACGGCGAGCTTGAGCTGAGCGCCCAGCGCGCCGCCATCGAGCCGGCGCCCAAGGGCCAGCGCAAAGTGGTGCTGGCCACCAACATTGCCGAAACCAGCCTGACCATCGACGGTGTGCGCGTGGTGATCGACGCGGGTCTTGCGCGGGTGCCACGCTTCGACCCCGGCAGCGGCATGACCCGCCTGGACACCCAGCGCATCTCCCGGGCCAGCGCCACCCAGCGCGCCGGTCGTGCCGGGCGCCTCGAGCCTGGCGTGTGCTATCGGCTGTGGTCCGAGGCGCAGCATGACCAGTTGGCGGCACACGGCAGTGCCGAGATCCTCCAGGCCGATCTGGCCGGACTCGCCCTGCAGCTGGCGCGTTGGGGAGTGCCGCCGGAGCAGCTCGGCTGGCTCGATCAGCCACCGACGGCCGCCTATGGCCAAGCCCAGGACCTGCTGACCCGGCTCGGCGCCTTCAAGCCAGGTTGCCGCGACAATCTGAGCGCCCATGGCCAGGCCATGGCCGAGCTGCCTGCGCATCCACGCATCGCCCATTTGCTGCTGCGCGGTCAGGATCTCGGGTTGGCCGACCTGGCGTGCGATGTCGCAGCGTTGCTGGGCGAGCGCGACATCCTGCGCGGCGGCGGTGCTGATCTGCACAGCCGGCTGGCTTTGCTCAGCGGTGAAAGCCGGGCCGCGCGAGGTGGGCAGGGCGGTGTGCAGCGTGCGCGGCAGTTGGCCCGGCAATACCGTGGTCAGCTGCGTGGCAAACCGCGCAGCCCGGTCGCCGACCCCGACCATCCACGCTGGCTGGGCGCGGTGCTGGCGCTGGCCTACCCCGACCGGGTGGCGCAACAGCGCCGCGAAGGCGGCGGCGAGTACCGCCTGGCCAATGGCCGGGCGGCGCTGTTCGCCGAAGCCGATGTGCTGATGAAAAGTCCGTGGCTGGTGATTGCCGACCTGGGCAGCCGGCAGGGGCAGCGCGAGGAACGCATCTACCTGGCGGCAGAGTTCGACCCGGCTTTGTTCGACGGAGTGCTGGCCGAGCAGGTCGAGCAACTCGACCTACTCGACTGGGACGAACGCGAACAGGTGTTGCGCGCCGAGCGCCAGCGCAAGGTCGGCGAGCTGGTGCTCAGCCGTGAACCGTTGCCAGGGCTGGACGACGAGGCGCGGGCCAAGGCGTTGCTCGGCCTGGTTCGGCGCAAAGGCCTGAACCTGCTGACCTGGACCCCGGAACTGCGCCAGTGGCAGGCCCGCGTCGCGCTGCTGCGTCAGCTGGATCTGGAAAAGGACGGCCACAGCGAGTGGCCCGATCTGGGCGACGACGCCTTGCTGGCCAGCCTGGAAAACTGGCTGCAACCCTACCTGGGCAAGGTGTCGCGGCTGAGCCATTTCGCCAACCTGGATCTGTCCTCGATCCTGCGTAACCTGCTGCCTTGGCCGCTGCCCCAGCGCCTGGACGAGCTCGCACCGTCGCACCTGGCCGTGCCTTCGGGCTCAAGCATCCGCCTGGACTATAGCGAGCAACCGCCGATCCTGGCCGTGCGCCTGCAGGAGCTGTTCGGCCTGGCCGATACTCCACGCATCGCCAATGGGCGGCAGCAGGTCAAGCTGCACCTGCTGTCGCCAGCACGTCGGCCTGTGCAAGTGACCCAGGACCTGGCCAACTTCTGGCGCACCACCTACGCCGAGGTGAAGAAGGACCTGAAAGGGCGCTATCCCAAGCACTACTGGCCGGAAGACCCGCTGGTGGCCGAGGCTACGGCGCGGGCCAAACCCAGGAAAGCCTAGAGTGTTCGTTCTATCAGGTACTCATGTATTTCACCGTCGCCAGTTGTCAGGTAATGACTGTTGGGCTTGTCACCGGCAACGGTCTTGACCTGGTGGCCCAGGTTGTCACGGAACCGGCAGCGCACTTGATCGCTGCTCCAGGTCAAAGGTTGCAGCTTCCAGAAATCTGCTGCGGTGGTCTTGGTGTAAAGGCCCAAATGTCCACTGGAGTCGGTAGCCAACTGCCGTGCGCTGTTGATTGCCGATGAAATCAGGAAGTGCAGGCGGTCGGGGCCTTTGGAGTGGTAACGGAACAGAAAGACTTCTGCCTGCTCGTCACCACCCACTTGAAGCCAGCCCGTGTCATTTCGCACATTCACGTCGAAGCTGAAATCGTAGTGGTTTGCATGGATATGGACAGGTGCCCATCTTCCATTTTTCCAAAGGTGGATCGTTGCAAGAAATGATTGGCCGTCTGCCCACGGCTTGGCAGGTTGATCTGCGCTCATGGCATTCTCCTGAAGGCAAAGTGAATTGCGCCTTCCGGTAAAGGGGCGCAACTCACGGTAGGCCTGCGCAGGCGAGAGGGGCAGACTGAAGGGGTTCCTCGCTGGCGTCAGGCGCCCGCTTCACCATCCAGCAGCATGAACAAGCGGTACAGCACCACAGTGCTGAACAGCTGCAGGAAGCCGCTGAGGCTGTCCAATGCCAGTTGCACACCGGCCTGGGGTTCAGGGAACAGCTGCAGCAGCAGGCCGTCGATCAGCCACAGCGGTGCCAGCACCGAGAGCATGCACACCATGATGCGCAGGAAGTGCCCGGTGGTCATGCGCGCGCTGGTGCGCATCGCCTCGATCACCGGCAGGCCGCGCAGCACCAGCAGGTACTCGGCGAACACCAGGTTCACCATGATCCACACGCCGGGGAAGATGAACAGCGCCAGGCCCGCCATGATCAGCAGCGAGCTGATCACGATCAGCAGGGCCAGCATCGGCCATAGCTGCAGGGCGCGGGCGAACAGGTCGCGCTTGGCGGTGTCCTGGCCATTGCTGCGGGTGTCGAGGTAGAGGATCAGCGCGGCGCTGTAAAGCGGATAGAACAGCAGGCTGACCAGCATGCCGTAGGCCGGCGAGGCCTGTTCGCCCAGCTGGTTGTAGAGCAGCTGGGTGCCGAGGGCCTCGAGTACCACCAACGGCAGGCACAGCTGGAGGATGCTCGTCAGGTGACGGCGGAAGAAGTACAGGGAGTCGCGCAGAACGCTCAACGGATTCATCGGTCAACATCGCATGGCGGAAAAAGCAGGGCGTAACTTTAGCCCAGACCGCCCGCTTGCTGAAAAAAGTTTCATGGCCGGGGCAATTGAATCGCCGCGCCCGGCCCCCCATCTTTGACGCTGTCCGATGCCCTGTTCAGCGCACGAGGTTGCCCCGATGAACACTGAAGAACAAACCCTGATCGATGGCCTGTTCGGCCGTCTCAAGCAAGCCGAAGACCCGGCCCAGCCGCGTGATGTCCAGGCCCAGGCGCGGATTGAGGAGCACCTGCGCCAGCAGCCGGCGGCGCTGTACTACATGGCCCAGGCGATCCTGGTGCAGGAAGCGGCGATCAAGCGCCTGGACGAACAGAACAAGCAGCTCGAGGCCGAGCTCAAGCAAGCGCGGGCGCAACTGGAGGCAAGCCGCCCCAGTGGCAGCGGCGGCGGTTTTCTTTCCAGCATCTTCGGCGCGGGAGCGCGCAGCCCGGAGCCGCAGCGGCCGGTTGCAGCGGCTTCGACTTCCACAGGAGGCTGGCGTGAGCCAGCGCCGCAGGCTTATTCCCCGCCACCACCGCAACAGGGTTTCGGTGCGGCGCCTGCTCCGGCGCGCAGCGGTGCCAGCAGCTTCCTCGGCGGGGCAATGCAGACTGCTGCGGGAGTGGCTGGTGGCGTGCTGCTGGCCCAAGGTATCAGCAGCCTGTTCAACCACAACTCGCAGCCTGAAGAAATCGTCGAGGTGATCAAGGAAGAGCCGGCGCCGGCCAGCGACGCTGGCGGCTGGAACGATCAGGACAGTCAGCGCCAGGTGGCCGACAACGGTGGCTGGGGCAATGACCAGGGTGGGTTCGCCGATACCGACTACAGCGGCGGCGACGATGGCGGCTTCTTCTCGGACGACGACTACGTCTGAGGGCTCTGGCATACTGCAGTGTCTGATCGCGGGGCAATCCCGTTCCTACGCAAGCGTGGGAGCGGGATTGCCCCGCGATTGTCTGCCACCGCCAGAGAGAGGCTCCCGGTGAAGAAAATCGCGCTGTTCGCCGATGTACAGAACCTCTACTACACGGTTCGCCAAGGCCATGGCTGCCATTTCAACTACGCCGCGCTGTGGGCCGACGTCAGCCGCGAGGGCCAGATCGTCGAAGCGGTGGCCTATGCCATCGACCGCGGCGACAGCAAGCAGCAGCAGTTCCAGCAGATCCTGCGCAACCTCGGTTTCGAGGTGCGCCTCAAGCCGTTCATCCAGCGTGCCGACGGTTCGGCCAAGGGTGACTGGGACGTGGGCATCACCCTCGATGTGATCGAGGCGGCAGCACGGGTCGACCAGGTAGTGCTGGCCTCCGGCGACGGTGATTTCGACCTGTTGCTGGAGCGGGCAATGCAACGCCATGGCGTGGAAACCGTCGTGTACGGCGTGCCGGGGTTGACGGCGTTGTCGGTAATCCGCGCCGCAAGCCGCTACGTGCCGATCGAGGGCAGGCTGCTGCTGCGTCACTGAACCCAGGCTCAGGTTTTTTTGCCGTTGCCCCCCAGATGCCCCAGCGGCACCCTTCGTGCCACCGCGCTGGACAGGATGATCGAGGTCTTGGTGAAGCCCAGCTGCGACACGCGGTTGATCAGCGCCTCCAACTCGCCCATGGACGTGACGGCCGCTTGCATGATCACGCACGGGTCACCGGTCACCCGGTGGCACTCGGTGAGTTCAGGGATCTTCTCCAAGGCCTCGTAGGCCTGCTGGTTGCCATGGCTGGCCAGGCGCAGTTCCATCACGCACTGGATCGGCAGGCCGATTTTTTCCAGGTCGACCTTGGCCGTGTAGCCGCTGATAACACCGCTGGCCTCCAGCTTGGCCACCCGCTCGGCCACCGCCGGGGCGGAGAGATTGACCTGGCGCGCCAGCTGCGCGTAGGTGGCCCGGCCGTTTTCCAGCAGCGCGGCGAGAAGCATGCGATCGTACTTGTCCATGGCGATTCCAGGTGACCTTGCAATCGACGGTGAAGCGTCTGCATAACCGTGCATTGCAAAGTGTTTCGGTGTTTTAAACGTGTTTTGTAACTTAAGTTTGCGCTAGGGCCTTTCTAAACTAATCCACCCGTAAACGGATTTCGAGCCCTGCCATGTCCACCGCCCGCCGCTTCCCGCTGTTGCTCATCGGAGCCTTCCTTGCCTTGTACCTGGTGTGGGGCTCGACCTACCTGTTCATTCGTATCGGCGTGGAGTCCTGGCCGCCGATGCTGATGGCCGGGGTGCGTTTCGTGATTGCCGGCAGCCTGCTGTATGGCTTCCTGCGCTGGCGCGGCGCGCCGGCGCCGACCTGGCCGCAGTGGCGCGCGGCCGGCGCCATCGGCTTTCTCCTGCTCAGTTGCGGCAACGGTGGCGTGACCCTGGCCGAACACGCCGGGGTCGCCTCGGGCGTGGCGGCGCTGGCGGTGGCCACGGTGCCGCTGTTCACCCTGGTGTTCGGGCTGTTCTTCGGCCATCGCAACTCGCGCCTGGAATGGGCGGGGATCGTCCTCGGGCTGGTCGGCATCGGCATGCTCAACCTGGGCTCGAACCTGCAGGCCAGCCCCATGGGCGCGGCGCTGATCCTGTTCGCCGCGGCGGCCTGGGCCTTCGGCTCGGTGTGGAGCAAGAGCCTGCCGCTGCCCCAGGGCGCCATGGCCAGTGCCGCGGAAATGCTGGTGGGCGGCGCCGCCTTGCTGATCGGCAGCGCCGTGAGCGGCGAGCGCCTGACCGAGATGCCCACGGCCGCCGGTTGGGGGGCGCTGGCCTACCTGGTGTTCTTCGGTTCGATCCTGGCGTTCAGTTCCTACATGTACCTGCTCAAGCACGTGCGTCCGGCAGCAGCCACCAGCTACGCCTACGTCAACCCGGCGGTGGCGGTGCTGTTGGGGATCGTTTTCGCCGGCGAGCAGATCGGCGCCGAGGAGTGCGTGGCCATGGCGGTGATCATTGGCGCGGTGGTGCTGATCGGCTTGCCGCAATGGCGCAAGGCGCCGCAGCAGCCGGTGCCGCTGAAAGGCGAAATGTGCAAGTAGGGCAGGGCGTTGCGGTAAACTTGCCGCCTTCGCTGAACCCCCTGACGGTATTGCCATGAATTTCGCCCAACTCGGCCTGATCGAACCGCTGCTGCGCACCTTGCAGACGCTGGACTACACCACGCCCACCCCGATCCAGGCCAAGGCCATCCCCGCCGTGCTTGCTGGCCGTGACCTGATGGCCGCCGCCCAGACCGGCACTGGCAAGACCGCCGGCTTCGCCCTGCCGGTGCTGCAGCGCCTGGCCCTGGAAGGGGAGAAGGTCGCCAGCAACTCGATCCGCGCGCTGGTGCTGGTGCCGACCCGCGAACTGGCCGAGCAGGTGCACAACAACGTGCGCGAGTACGCCGAAAACCTGCCGCTGAGCACCTACGCGGTGTACGGCGGGGTCAGCATCAACCCGCAGATGATGCGCCTGCGTCGTGGCGTCGACCTGCTGGTGGCGACCCCAGGCCGCTTGCTCGACCTCTTCCGCCAGAACGCGGTGAAGTTCAATCAGGTGCAGACGCTGGTGCTCGACGAAGCCGATCGCATGCTCGACCTGGGCTTTGCCGAGGAGCTGCAATCGGTGTACGCGGCGTTGCCGCGCAAGCGCCAGACACTGCTGTTCTCCGCCACCTTCTCCGAGCAGATCCGCCTGCTCGCGGGCCTGGCGCTGAACGATCCGCTGAGCATCGAAGTGAGCCCGCGCAACGCCGCCGCGACCACGGTCAAGCAGTGGCTGGTGCCTGTGGATAAAAAGCGCAAGGCCGACCTGTTCATCCACCTGATGCGCAAGCAGCGCTGGAAGCAGGTGCTGGTGTTCGCCAAGACTCGCAACGGTGTCGATCAACTGGTCGAGCGCCTGTTGGCCGAGGGCGTGAATGCCGACGGCATCCACGGCGACCGCCCGCAGGCCACCCGCCAGCGTGCCCTGGACAGCTTCAAGGCCCGTGAGATCCAGGTATTGGTGGCTACCGATGTGGCCGCTCGCGGCCTGGACATCGACGACTTGCCGCTGGTGGTCAACCTCGACCTGCCAATCGTCGCCGAAGACTACGTGCACCGCATCGGCCGTACCGGTCGCGCGGGGAACAAGGGCGAGGCAATTTCGCTGGTGTGTGCCGACGAGGTGCAATTGCTGGCCACGATCGAGACCCTGATCCGCCAGGTGTTGCCACGGCACGAGGAGCCGGATTTCATCCCCGATCACCGGGTGCCGGTGACCGATGCCAGTGGCCAGGTGCTGAAGAAACCGAAGAAGCCCAAGAAGCCGAAGGAGAACAGCGCCAAGCGAGGCCTGGGGCGCTGGATGGACAGCGAGGGCGCGGGGGCTTCGGCGCCGGCGGTCAAGGCGGTGCGCAAGGTGCCGACGTTCGGTGGCAAGCCGCGCAAGCCCAAGCCTTGAGATCCTCGGGGCTGCCTAGCAGCCCCGGCATTCCTCAGGTCAGGCGCGTCAGCCAATCAGCTGCCGCATTTCCCGCCCGCAACCCACTGGCGAAGCACGCCGTTAGCAGGTACCCACCCGTCGGCGCTTCCCAATCCAGCATCTCCCCCGCGCAGAACACCCCGGGCAGGTTGCGCACCATCAGTCCATCGTCCAGCCCTTCGAACCGCACCCCGCCGGCACTGCTGATCGCCTCGTCCAGCGGCCGGGTCCGCACCAGCACGATCGGCAGCGCCTTGATCGCCGCCGCCAGGCACGCGGGGTCGGCAAAGGTCGCCTGGTCGGTTAGTTCGCGCAGCAACGCCGCTTTCACCCCGTCGATGCCCAGCTGACCGTGCAGATGCTTGGCCATCGAGCGCGATCCACGCGGCCTGGCCAGGGCCTGGGCAATCTTGTCCACAGGCCGGTCCGGCAGCAGGTCCAGCAGCAGGGTCGCCTGCCCGTCGCGGTTGATCGCCTCGCGCAGCGCCGCCGACCAGGCATACACCAGGCTGCCTTCCACTCCCTGAGCGGTGAGGATGAACTCGCCCTTGCGCGGCGCGGCGCCGGGGACGCTCAAGGCAATGTTCTTCAGCGGGGCACCGGCGAACTTGTCCTTGAGCAGCGTGCTCCAGGCTTCGACTTCGAAGCCGCAGTTGCTCGGTTGCAGCGCTGAGATATCCACACCCCGCTCGACCAGCAGCGGCACCCAGGCGCCGTCCGAACCCAGGCGCGCCCAACTACCGCCACCCAGCGCCAGTACCACGGCGTCTGCCTGCACGTGTCGTTCGCCCTGTGGATAACTGATCCGCAAGGCACCAGCGTCGGTCCAGCCCAGCCAACGGTGGCGGGTGTGGATAACCACCCCGGCCTCGCGCAGGCGCTTGAGCCAGGCACGCAGCAGCGGCGCGGCCTTCATGTCGCGGGGAAATACGCGGCCCGAGGTGCCGACGAAGGTTTCGATGCCCAGGCCATGAATCCACTGGCGCAGGGCATCGGCGTCGAAGTCGCGCAGCAGCGTGTCGATCTCGCCGTGGCGTTTACCGTAGCGGCCGACGAAGGCCGGGTAGGGCTCGGAATGGGTGATGTTCATGCCACCGACACCGGCCAGCAGGAACTTGCGGCCCACCGAAGGCATGGCGTCGAACACTTCAACCGCCATCCCGCGCCTGGCCAGGGCTTCGGCGGCCATCAGGCCAGCAGGGCCGCCACCGATCACGGCGACAAGGGGGCGGGAGGCGGGGCGAGGATCGTTCATGGCGGGCGGCAGGCTGTGGAAAAGAGCGCGCATTCTACCCCAGCGGGACGGCTCGCGGCACTGCTCAAAAAACAACCAACTCTTTGCAGCTCAGGCAGTTAAAGGGCTGGAGCGGCTTTCTCGCAGGTTATCCACAGGCGGTTCCACAGTCATTGTGCACAACCGAGCACCCGCGCCGCGCTGTGGTGGAGGATGCCGTGGCGCCGGGCCAGGGCCTGGCGGTCCTTGCTGTAGCCGCCACCGATCACCCCTACCACCGGGATGTCGCGGCCCAGGCATTGACGCAGCACATGCTCGTCGCGGGCAGCGAGGCCTGCGTCGGTCAGTTGCAGGTAGCCCAGGGCGTCGTCCTTGTGCACATCGACGCCGGCGTCATACAGCACCAGGTCTGGCTGGTACAACGGCAGCAGGTAGTTCAGCGCATCCTCGACCACCTTGAGGTAGGCGCTGTCGTGCATGCCGCGGGGCAGGGGGATGTCCCAGTCGCTCTGGGCCTTGCGCGCCGGGAAGTTCTGCTCGCAGTGCAGCGACACGGTGATCGCCTCCGGCGTGTCGTGGAGAATGCGCGCCGTACCGTCGCCCTGGTGCACGTCGCAGTCGAAGATCAGCACCCGGTGTACGCGTCCGGCTTCCAGCAGGTAACGGCTGATCACTGCCAGGTCGTTGAAGATGCAGAAGCCGGCCGGGTGATCGTAGTGGGCATGATGGGTGCCGCCGGCCAGGTGGCAGGCGATGCCATGCTGCAGCGCTTGCTCGGCGGCCAGCAGTGAGCCACCCACTGCGCGCACGGTGCGTCGGGCCAGGGCTTCGCTCCAGGGCAGGCCCAGGCGGCGCTGGTCCTCGCGGGACAGTTCACCGTTCATGTAGCGCTCGATGTAGGCGCGGTCATGGGCCAGGGCGAGGATCTCGTTGGGGCAGATTTCAGGGCGCAGCAGGGCGGCGTCGGTGGTCAGGCCGCTGTCTACCAGGTGATCGCGCAGCAGGCGGAACTTGTCCATCGGGAAACGATGGTCCGGCGGGAATTCGGGGCTGTAGTCGTCGTGGTAGATCAGCGGCAGGGGCATGGTGTCGGCGCGTTGGGGGCGAACACCGATCTTGCCAGTATTGGTGGCGCCGGCGCCAACGCAATCGCGGGGCAAGTCGGGTCGCCGCATCGCCGCTCCCACGGAGCTGCGGTGATCTTGTGGCGCTCATTGGCCTGCCGATGCCAGCACCCTTTGCCAGTCCGGCTCGTTCATCCGCCCAAGAATCCGTGCCTTGCCATTGCCATCCACCGACACGAACAGCGCACTGGCGTAGCCGCTCTCACGCTCGCCGCCCGGCACATGCTGCTGGCGGGCGAAGTGATCGATGCAACCATTGTGGGTCACCAGTACCAGGTTGTGCCCGGGCCGCTTGCGGGCCATGGCCTCGGCGGGAAAAGGACGGTCGCAGCGCTCCAGCCAGTCTTCGCTGGACACGGCCTGGCCAAGGATGAAGTGCGCGGTCTGGCGGGTTCGCAGCTTTGGGCTGCTGAGCAGATCGGCACCGCTCAGCCCCAGTTGCCGCAGGCCCTGGCCTACCCGCTGCGCCGCCTGGCTGCCGGCCACGGTGATGCCGGTCGCATCGTCCAGGCAGGGGCCCGGGGCGCTGTCACAGCGTTCGGCGTGGCGGATCATCACGATCACCGCGCCTTCCTTCCAGTCCTGCAGCAGGCCGCTGTCGCTCAGTTGTTGCTCGTTGCCAAGGTTCACGATGTGCGTCCTCGTCGCTAGCCAGGTGCTGGCCCCGGCCAGTGCCAGGAGCAGGCCGAAGGCGGCGCCGAGCGCGGTGCGTGAACGGCGGGGTTCGGGGCGGGCCAGCAGAGCCGGGTTGTGCAGGGTGTTGCTGGGGTGCATGCGTCACTCCAATGCCGTGCGCGGTAGGTGCCGACATTGTGCGAAGGGGGCTGTCGGGGGGCGGTGAAGCCGATGTGAAAAAAGCATCGGCTGGCCGATGCACGCGGCCTACGCTGTACACTGGCAGACCGTGATTTCGGAGCCGCGCCGATGACCCCCATCCTCGAACTGGAAAGCCCGCGCCTGGTGCTGCGCCAATGGCAGGACGACGACCTGCGCGAGTTCGCCGCCTTGTGCGCCGACCCCCAGGTGATGCGTTACTTCCCCGCACCGATGACCCGGGTCGAGGCGGCCGCGCTGATCGGCCGGGTGCGCGGTCATTTCAACGAATACGGTTTCGGCCTCTGGGCCCTGGAGCGCAAGGACAGCGGCGCCTTCATCGGCATGACCGGCCTGCTCAACGTCAACTTCGACGCGCCCTTCGGCCCGGCGGTGGAAATCGGCTGGCGCCTGGCCCGCCGGCATTGGGGGCTGGGCTTCGCCAGCGAGGCGGCCTGGGCCTGCCTGCGCTGTGCCTTCGCCCAGCTGCATCTGGACGAGGTGGTGTCGTTCACCACCGAGGGCAACTTGCCGTCGCAGAAGGTGATGCAGGCCATCGGCATGGTCCAGGACCTCGAGGGCAGCTTCGAGCACCCGCGCCTGCCACCGGGCGACCCGCTGCGCCCTCATGTGCTCTACCGCATCGACCGCGCCCGCTGGCAACAGAACCTGCGCGGCTGAATAGGTGGCCATTCGTACGGCGGGACTACTGACAAACCCTGTATCATTTGCCGCCATAACAGCGCCGTATTGCCTTGCCAGGAGAACCCCATGAGCCACGTACTCGACGATCTGGTCGACTTGCTGAGCCTCGAGTCCATCGAGGAGAACCTGTTCCGCGGACGCAGCCAGGACCTGGGCTTCCGCCAGCTGTACGGCGGCCAGGTGCTCGGCCAGTCGTTGTCGGCGGCCAGCCAGACGGTCGAGGACGCGCGCCATGTGCATTCGCTGCATGGCTACTTCCTGCGCCCGGGTGACGCCAGCATGCCAGTGGTGTACTCGGTGGACCGTGTGCGTGACGGTGGCAGTTTCAGCACCCGGCGGGTCACGGCGATCCAGAAGGGCCAGCCGATCTTCACCTGCAGCGCCTCGTTCCAGTACGACGAGGAAGGCTTCGAGCACCAAGCGCAGATGCCCGACGTGGTCGGCCCGGAGAACCTGCCCAGCGAGGTCGAGCTGGCCAGTGCCATGGCTGACAAGCTGCCCGAGCGCATCCGCGAGAAGGTGCTGTGCGCCAAGCCCATCGAGATCCGCCCGGTCACCGAGCGTGACCCGTTCAATCCCAAGCCCGGCGATCCGGTCAAGTACGCCTGGTTCCGTGCCGACGGCAACCTCCCGGACATTCCGGCGCTGCACAAGTACCTGCTGGCGTACGCCTCGGACTTCGGCCTGCTGACCACGGCCTTGCTGCCCCATGGCAAGTCGGTGTGGCAGAAGGACATGCAGATCGCCAGCCTCGACCACTCGCTGTGGTTCCACCGTGACCTGCGCGCCGACGACTGGCTGCTGTACGCCACCGACAGCCCCTGGGCCGGCAACGCCCGTGGCTTCTGCCGGGGCAGCATCTTCAACCGCGCCGGGCAACTGGTGGCCTCGTCGACCCAGGAAGGCCTGATCCGCCATCGCAAGGACTGGGCATGAGCCTGGGCGACATCCGCCACTGGGTGTTCGACATGGACGGCACCCTCACGGTCGCCGTGCATGACTTCGCGGCCATCCGCGAAGCGCTCGATATCCCGTCCGAGCACGACATCCTCACCCACCTGGCAGCCTTGCCGGCAGCGGAGGCGGCGGCCAAGCATGCCTGGCTGCTGGAGCATGAGCGCGACTTGGCGATTGCCTCCAAGGCCGCCGACGGCGCCGTGGAGCTGGTGCGCGAACTGGCCCGACGCGATTGCCGGCTGGCCATTCTCACGCGCAATGCCCGCGAGCTTGCCCACGTGACCCTCGAGGCCATCGGCCTGGCTGACTGCTTCCCGGTCGAACATATCCTCGGTCGCGACGAGGCGGCACCCAAGCCCAGCCCGGATGGGTTGTTGCAGATCGCCCGGGCCTGGGGTGTGAGCACCGGTGCAATGGTGATGGTCGGTGACTACCGCTTCGACCTCGACTGCGGCCGGGCCGCAGGCACCCGCACCGTGTTGGTCAACTTGCCGGACAATCCCTGGCCGCAGTTGGCCGACTGGCACGCGGCCGATTGCCGGGCGTTGAGGGCGTTGCTCGGCTGACGGCCCTGTCGCGGGCTTGCCCCCGCGATCATCCAGACCTGTCTAAGCTGCACTGCACCTTTTCCCACGATGGAGACCCATCCCATGAGCACCAAGGCCCTCTATGTCCTGCCCGGCGGCGGCTACGACAAGGTCCAGGTCGGCACCTGCGAAACCGCCGCGCCCGCAGCCGGCGAGATCACCGTGCGTCTGCACGCCAGCTCCCTCAACTACCACGACTTCGCCGTGGTCAGTGGCATGTGGGGGCCGAGCGAGCGGCGCATCCCGATGGCCGATGGCGCCGGTGAAGTGATCGCGGTGGGGGCCGGGGTCAGTGAGTTCCAGGTCGGCGATGCCGTGGTCAGCACGTTCTTCCCCGACTGGCTCGACGGCCAGGCCCAGGTCGAGGGCTTCGCCAGTGTGCCGGGGGATGGCATTGACGGCTACGCCCGCGAACAGGTTACCGCCCGGGCTACCTCCTTCACCCATGCGCCCAAAGGCTACAGCCATGCCGAGTCGGCGACGCTGACCACCGCCGGCCTCACCGCCTGGCGCGCATTGATGAGCGACGACCACCTCAAGCCCGGTGACAGCGTGCTGGTGCAGGGCACCGGTGGCGTTTCGATCTTCGCCCTGCAGTTCGCCAAGCTGGCCGGCGCCACGGTGATTGCCACCTCGTCCAGCGATGCCAAGCTCGAGCGCCTCAAGGCACTGGGCGCGGATCACCTGATCAACTACAAGGCCACGCCTGCCTGGGGCGAAAAGGTCCGTGAACTCACCGGCGGCCGTGGCGTGGACCATGTGATCGAAGTCGGCGGCCCGGCCACCCTGGAGCAGTCGATGATCGCGGCGCGCATTGGTGGCCACGTGTCGTTGATCGGCATTCTTACTGGCGTGGCCGGGCAGTTGCCGTTGGTGCAGGCGCTGGTGCGGCAGATCCGCCTGCAGGGCGTGTTGGTGGGCAGCCGCGCCCAGCAGCAGGCGATGGTCCGCGCTATCGATGCCAACGGCCTGCGGCCGGTGGTGGACAAGCATTTCGAACTGGAGCAGATGGTCGAGGCGTTCCGCTACCAGGAGAGCAACCGGCATTTCGGCAAGATCTGCCTGACCTGGTGAAGGTCTGAGGGCCCTGTGAAGAGACGGTGCGCTGTTTGGCGGGGGACCCAGTCAGGTATGGGACAGCAATGGAAACACCAGCGCCTGTCCATCGACACTGGTAGGTGCCGCGCCCCAGACGAACAGCGCATCATCGTTATCCACAACTCGCGTCGCGAAGCCATCGCCATGTAGCGGCGCAAACCCCAGCACCACCTCCCGGGTCGTTGCCGTGACCAGTTCAGCCAGCACATCGGCCAGCACCAGTTCGCGTTCGCAGAACACGTCCACCAGCATCATCCGCTCGCCATCATGTTCGATCACCACATAGGCCTCGTGCACTGAGGAATGGAACACCGCCTCCCGGTATGGCCCATCGCAATAGAACATTGTCAGCGGCACATTCGGCAGCAGGCTCAGTCGCGCCTGTGGACAACTCTTTTCCAGCGTATCGATGAAGCGTTGACGTTGTTCGCCATCATCCAGATTCACCGGGTGGAAGGTCGTGGCCCGTTGCTGCGCCGACCAGGGTTGGTAGTACTCGTGTTCGACCACTCGGCGAAAACCGAACCTGGGATAGAGATCGAGTACGGTATTGTTGGCGAACAGGTACAGCAGGTCGCATTGGCCTGCCCAGCGCTCCACCAGCACTTCCATCAGATAACGGCTGTAGCCACGGCCCCGTGCTTCGGGCGCAGTCATCACCGTGCCGATCTGAACGCAGCGCAGATGTTGGCCACCGAGGGTGAAGTCGAGCAGGTTGGCCGAGGCGTTGGCCAGCATCTTGTCGTCGCGAACCAGTGAGCACGGCTGGTTGTCGGCTTGCCAGAAGCCGGCCTGGTACCAGGCTTCGAAGTCGAAGCCATAGGTCTGGCGGGTGAGGGCGTTTAGTTCGGCGCGCAGATGCGGGTTGTCGTGGTAGCGCTCGACCTGCGCGAGCGCGGGGTCGTCGAGGATGATTGCCATGGCGTCCATACCTGTCCGTGAAGTGAAGGTGAACGTTAACCGTAGCGTGGATGAAAAGTTGTAAGGGTTTGTACCTCCCCTTAGGTGCCTGGCGTCAGTCCGGCACCAGTCGATCCCGGCTGTTGGACAGATGCAGGCACATGGCTGCCCGCGCCGCGTCCGGGTCTTGCCGGCGGATGGCATTGAGGATCGCCTCGTGTTCCAGGTTCGCCAGGTACGCGTGCCTGGCCAGCCTGGCTCCGGCACGCTCGGCCTGGGCGATACGATTGCGGGGGATCAGCGCCTTACCCAGGTGCGCCATCATCTCGCCGAAATACAGGTTCCCGGTGGCCTCGGCGATCAGCAGGTGAAAGCGCCGGTCGGCTTCGATGCAGCTGTCGCCGGCGGCGGCCAGGTCCTGGTAGTCGTCCAGCGCCTGGCGCATCTGCGCCAGCTGGCGCTCGTCGCGGCGCAGGGCGGCGAGGGCGGCAGCCTGGCCCTCCAGGCCGAGGCGCAACTCCAGCAGGTCGCGCACGCTGGTCGCGCTTTCCGGGGCCACCCGCAGCCCGGACTGGGCCTGGCGTTCGATGACGAAGGTGCCGATACCGTGGCGTGTTTCCACCAGGCCCGAGGCCTGGAGTTTCGACAGCGCCTCGCGGACCACGGTGCGGCTGATGGCGTGATCGCGCACCAGGGTATTTTCCGAGGGAAGCCGGTCGCCTGGTGCGTAGGTACCGAGGAGGATCTGCTGGGTCAGGCGGGAGACCAGGTCGTGGGCGCGGGACATCAGAGGTTCTCAGGTGATGTGGGCTTGCCTGGCGATTGCCATTGAGACTGCACGAACACCGTCAATCTACTTGTATGACAAGTTGCGTGCAAAGATTTTTTTGATCTGGAAATTGGCTGCTTATTGCCAGCCTTAGAGTCCTGATTTGTGAGTTTTTTGCCGATTTTATCCAGTAAATAGCTTGTATTTTGCGATTTATAAGAAAAATTGCCGTTGTCGTACAACTGCCTCGGGAATATGCTTCTTCGCACCTGGAGGTCAGACAACTCTCTGTCCTTCACCAGTCCCCAATAAAAACAATGAGTGGGAGCCCCCCATGAACGACACCCCAGATCCGTCTGCGCACGCGCTCGCCAGCGCCGTGGCCAAGGTCAAGCGCCATGTCCTGCCACTGTTCGTCATCATGTTCATCGTCAACTACCTCGACCGCGTCAATATCGGCTTTGTCCGCCCGCACCTGGAGAGCGACCTGGGCATCAGCGCGGCGGCCTATGGCTTCGGCGCCGGCCTGTTCTTCATCGGCTATGCCCTGTTCGAGGTACCGTCGAACATGCTCCTGCAGCGGGTCGGCGCGCGCCTGTGGCTGACCCGTATCATGTTCACCTGGGGGCTGGTGGCCACCGCCATGGCCTTCGTGCAGACCGAAACCCAGTTCTACGTGCTGCGTTTTCTGCTCGGGGTCGCCGAGGCCGGCTTCTTCCCCGGGGTTATCTACTACTTCACCCGCTGGCTGCCGGCCGCCGAGCGTGGCAAGGCCATCGCCATCTTCCTCAGCGGTTCGGCCTTCGCCTCGCTGATCTCCGGGCCTTTGGCCGGGGCGCTGATGCAGATCCAGGGCATGGGTCTGCACGGCTGGCAATGGATGTTGTTCATTGAGGGCATGGCCTCGGTGATGCTGTGCTTCTTTGTGTTCTTCTGGCTCGACTCCAAACCCCACGACGCCAAGTGGCTGAGCCGCGAAGAGCAAGACGTGCTGGTGGCCGCCATCGACCTGGAGCAGCGCGAACGCGAGGCCGGCGGCGTGGCCAAGGTCTCGGCCTGGCGCCTGCTCAAGGACCGGCAGATTGTGCTGTTCTGCCTGATCTACTTCTGCATCCAGCTGACCATCTACGCTGCCACTTTCTGGCTGCCGAGCATCATCAAGCGCATGGGTGAGATGAGCGACCTGCAGGTCGGATTCTTCAACTCGATTCCCTGGCTGATCTCGATCATCGCCATGTATGTCTTCGCCGCCTGCGCCAAGCGCTGGCGGTTCCAGCAGGCCTGGGTCGCCGCGGCATTGCTGGTGGCCGCCTGCGGCATGTTCATGTCCACCACCGGCGGGCCGGTGTTCGCTTTCGTCGCGGTGTGCTTCGCCGCCATCGGTTTCAAGGCCGCGTCGTCGTTGTTCTGGCCGATCCCCCAGGGCTACCTGGATGCACGCATCGCCGCGGCGGTGATCGCCCTGATCAACTCGGTGGGCAACCTCGGCGGCTTCGTCGCGCCGACCACCTTCGGTTTGCTCGAGCAACAGACCGGATCGATCCAGGGCGGCCTGTACGGCCTGGCGGTGACCTCGGTGCTGGCCGCCATCGCGGTGTTCTTCGTACGCATGCGCCCCAAGGGCGTGGCTTCCCCTGACCTCAAGGCCGCTTCGGCCAACTGATCCCGAGAGAGATTTCATGAACATGCAGACAACCCCGCAGGCTCACCTCGGCACGCCGGTGGTCACCGAACTGCGCGTGATCCCGGTGGCCGGACACGACAGCATGCTGCTCAACCTCAGTGGCGCCCATGGCCCGTTCTTCACCCGCAACGTCGTGGTATTGCGCGACAGTGCCGGCAACACCGGCCTGGGCGAGGTGCCCGGCGGCGAGAAGATTCGCCAGACCCTCGAGGACGCCCGCGCCCTGGTGGTCGGCCAGCCCATCGGGCACTACCAGCGCGTGCTCAACGCCATGCGTCAGGCTTTTGCCAACCGTGATGCGGGTGGGCGCGGGTTGCAGACCTTCGACCTGCGCATCACCGTGCACGCCGTCACTGCCATCGAGTCAGCCCTGCTCGACCTGCTCGGACAGTACCTGGGCGTGCCCATGGCCGCGCTGTTGGGCGAGGGCCAACAGCGCGAGGCGGTCAAGATGCTGGGTTACCTGTTCTACATCGGTGATCGTCGTCGCACCGACCTTGCCTATCGCAACGAGGCCGATGCCGACGACAACTGGTTCCGGCTGCGCCATGAGCAGGCTCTGACCCCGGAAGCAGTGGTGCGCCTGGCCGAGGCGGCCCAGGCCCGCTATGGCTTCAACGACTTCAAGCTCAAGGGCGGCGTGCTGCGCGGCGAGGAAGAAATGGAGGCGGTCACGGCGCTGGCCGAGCGCTTCCCCGAGGCGCGCATCACCCTCGACCCCAATGGCGCCTGGTCACTCAAGGAGGCCATCGCCTTGTGCCGCGATAAGCACGCCGTGCTGGCCTATGCCGAAGACCCTTGCGGAGCCGAGAACGGCTATTCCGGGCGTGAGGTCATGGCTGAGTTCCGTCGTGCCACCGGGCTGCCCACCGCCACCAACATGATCGCCACCGACTGGCGGCAGATGGGCCATGCGATCCAGTCACAGGCGGTGGACATCCCCTTGGCCGACCCGCATTTCTGGACCTTGCAGGGATCGGTTCGGGTGGCGCAGATGTGCCATGACTGGGGGCTGACCTGGGGCTCGCACTCGAACAATCACTTCGATATCTCGCTGGCGATGTTCACCCAGGTGGCGGCGGCCGCGCCCGGCGAGATCACCGCGATCGACACCCACTGGATCTGGCAGGACGGCCAGCGCCTTACCCGCGAACCGCTGCGCATCGTTGATGGTCATGTGCGCGTGCCGGAGCGTCCTGGGCTCGGAGTCGAACTGGACGAGGACCAGTTGGCCCAGGCCCATGAGTGCTATCGCAACATGGGGCTGGGGGCTCGGGATGACAGCGTGGCCATGCAGTATCTGATCCCGGGGTGGGCTTTCGATAACAAGCGGCCTTGCCTGGTGCGCTGATCAAACACTACCGGCAAACATTTCCTGCTGCCACCGGCGTTGCCGGTCGGGCGTAGGCAGACGCCTGTGCAGCACCGCCCCGGCCAGCCGGGGCTTTTTTCGTTTACGCCGCCGTTGCGTACACCACCACCGCCGCCCGCAACTTGCGCCCGCCGAACAGGCTCATGCGCTGGAACTCCTGGTGGCTGACCGGCAGGTGCTGGCAGTCCAGGGCCTGCCGGTGGCGAGCGTGGTCGGTGTCGGGGTCGTGCAGGTAGACGAAGTCGTCGTCGCAGGCAGTGACCAGCACCCAATGCGGCGCCTTGCTGCCGGTCAGCCGGTAGTTGCTGATCAGCACCAGCGCCAGGCCACCTTCGGCCAGTACCCGGGGCAGGTCGGGGGCCTGCCGGGCGATCACCACGTCGCTGTCCTGCAGCTCGGCGCAGAAGTCCTCATGAACCAGGCGCATGACCTCCTTCTTGCCGGGCTGGCGCACGCCATCGAGAAACAGCGGCCCTTCGGTATTGAGCAGCAGGCGCACGCGAAAGCCCCGACGCCATGCGGCCAGTGCCAGCCCGTGAGGGCTGCAGCCGCCGTGGCCGGAGGTCATGAACACGGTGGTTGCTTCGCGCCACAGGCGCAGTTCCTCGCGGCGGCTTGGCGGGCGCTGTGATCGTAGCGCGGCCATGGCCATCAGCAGGCAGGCCGGGCCGCAGGTGAAGTCGGTGGTCTGGGCGTAGTAGGGGACCGGTCGCGTTTCGTCCGTCGGGTGCTGAAGGATGCGCTTTTCGTAGCGCAGGGCGCTGGTGTGGTCTTGGTAATAGTCGTCGACCTGGGCGAAGCGCCGGTAGCCATGGCGTTCGTACAGGGCGATGGCCTTGGGGTTGTCGGTGCGCACCTCAAGACGCAGGTAGGCGCGCTCGTGCTCCAGGGCGCAGCGTTCTGCCTGTTCCAGCAGGCGCGCGCCAAGGCCATGGCCACGCGCCTGTTCGGCAATGGCGATGGAGTACAGCCGGGCCAGCGAGGTGCCGCGGTGGAACAGCAGCAACGCATAGCCCATCAGCTGGCCATCGTGTTGCGCCACCAGCAGGCTGGCGTTGGCGTGGGACAGCATCCAGCGGAAGCTGCGCGGGGTCAGCCGGTCGAGGGCGAAGCACTGGTTCTCCAGCGCCAGCAGGGCCGGCAGGTCTTCAACAGTTGCCAGGCGAAATTCGATGTGCATAGGGCCGCCGTAAAAGTTGCGTAATGAAACGGGACATTCGAAAAACTTCGTGCTTAATAGAAACCGTGTCTACCCAACACAGGGCTTCAACAATGTCATCGTTTCAGGAACCCTTGCCTGGCTGGCCCGGGGAAAGTTCACACTCAAGTACGGCTGGTGTTATTTATCCTCTGACCCTGGATAACAAGTCAAGTCAGCTGGTAATCATCGTGGAGCGGCGTGAAGACTGGGCTTCCTACCTGCCCAGCGAGGACGTCGTGACGGCGCAGGAGTACCTGGAAGAACCGCGCGAGGCTGACAGCGGCAAGCGTGTACAAGTGATTAACCTATGCCGTAATTACAAGTATCTGGGTCACGGTTATTATTGTTCGTTGTTGGCCGAGGCGCGCGGACATAAAGTTATTCCCTCGGTCAGAAGTATCAGTGAGCTGACCCGAAAGTCGTTATACGGATTGGCCCTCGACGACATGGCGCGCAGCCTCGAGAGTGCCTTGGCCAATCACCCCTACGGAGAAACCGAAGGGTTCACCCTGACCCTGTATTTCGGCCGTACCGATCTGGAACCGCTGCAGGACATCGCCCGCCAGCTGTTCGAAAGTTTCCCGTGTCCGATCCTGCTGGTGGAGTTCCGCAAGACCAGTACCTGGCATATCGCCGGGGTCAAGGCTGGTGCGCTGCACAAGTTGCGTGAAGACCAGCAGGACCCGTTTGCCAACGCCCTCGATGGCTTCAGCCGCAGGATCTGGCGCCAGCCACGCTCGCGCCGGGTGGCGCGCTACGACCTGGCGATCCTCCACGACCCTGACGAAGCGCTGCCGCCATCCAACCCCAAGGCACTGGAACACTTCATCCGCGCCGGGCGGCAGTTGGGGGTCGACGTCGAGCTGATCGGCAAGAAGGACTACGCCCGCCTGGCCGAATACGACGCGTTGCTGATCCGCGAGACCACCAGCGTCGACAACCACACCTACCGCTTCGCCAAGAAGGCCGAGAGCGAAGGGCTGGTGGTAATGGACGACCCGGCATCGATCCTGCGCTGCACCAACAAGGTCTACCTGACCGACCTGCTGCGCAGCCATCGCCTGGCCATGCCGGCCAGCGAGATCCTCTACCGCGACAACCCTCAGGCCCTGGAAGGCATCGGCGAGCGGCTGGGCTTTCCGCTGGTGCTGAAGATTCCCGACGGCTGTTTCTCCCGGGGCGTGATCAAGGTCAAGGACCCCGGCGAACTCCAGGCCGCCACCGCCGAACTGTTCGAGCATTCGGTACTGCTGCTCGCCCAGGAATACCTCTACACCGAGTACGACTGGCGTATCGGCGTGCTCAACCGTAAGCCGATCTTCGCTTGCCAGTACTTCATGTCCAAGGGCCACTGGCAGATCTTCAACCATCAGGCCCAGCGCGACGAAGTCAACGGCGAGTGCCGCACCCTGGCCGTGCACGAGGCGCCGCGGGCGGTGGTGGAGCTGGCGGTGAAGGCGGCCAACCTGATCGGCGATGGCCTGTACGGCGTCGACCTCAAGCAGGTCGGTGACCGGGTGGTGGTGATCGAGGTCAACGACAACCCCAACCTCGACGCCGGCATAGAGGACGCCTACCTGCACGACGACCTCTACACCCTGGTACTTGAGGAGTTCATCCGCCGCCTGGAGCAAAAGCGCCGGGGGCAAGCCTGGTAACGAGGTGCTGGCATGCTCGAAAGCTACAGCCTGACCCATGGCCAGTTGCGCAAGCGCAAGGGGCTCGATTGCGAGGTGCTGCTGTTCGTTGAACCGGACAGCGCCGAGCGTGAACTGTTGCAGGCGTGGTTCCACCTGGACGCCCATGCCCTGGCTTCGGCACTCGACCCGGACGAGGTGTCGCGCCTCGAACTGCACCGCGATGGCCTGTTCCTGATCTGGAAACGCCCGGAGAGCTACACCGGGGGCGACAGTTTCGCCTTCCAGGTGTCCTCGTTCGGCATGTTGATGGTCGACGGCCACCTGGTGCTGATCGCCCCGGACGCCTCCCTGCTCGATGGCCTTGGGCAGCGCCATGCGCTGCACGATCCGATGGATGTGCTGTTGGCCATCCTGCTGGACAACCTGCACCACTACCTGGGGCACCTGAAGGTGATCAAGATGGTCGCCCGCGAATTGCAGCAGCGCTTCGAGCAATCGCTGGAGAACCATCACCTGATGCAGATGTTCAACCTCAGCGAGAGCCTGATCCACTACATCAACGCCATCCACAGCAATGGCGCGGTGCTCTCGCGCTTGCGCGCCCATGGCGAGAAGCGCCACTTCAACCCTGAGGTGCTGGCGCTGATCGACGACCTGGTCATCGAGAACAACCAGTGCCACAAGCAGGCCGAGATCTACTCGACGGTGTTCGCCGGCTTGATGGACGCTCGTGGCAATCTGGCCAACAACGCGATGAACGAGACCCTGCGCAAGCTGACCCTGATCAACGTAGTGTTCCTGCCACTGAACCTGATCGCCAGCATTGGCGGCATGTCCGAGTTCAGCATGATGACCGCGGGTGTGCCCTGGTGGCTGGCCTATGCCGTGCTGGTGCTGGCGATGCTGCTGCTGGGCGTGCTCATGGTGCTGGCGCTCAAGCGCCTGGCCCGGGGGTGTCGTCCCATGGTGGTGCCTGCGCAACCCAAACGTCCCGATGTGCGGCCGACCCCTTCTTTCCCTGGTATCGCCAATTGGAGAACGCCATGAGCAACCTGCAGATCGGCCTGATGATCGTCACGGTGATCGTGGTGTTCGCGTTGGTGAACTTCTACCGGGATTACCTGCGTGACCGCGACTGACGCAATCAGGCATGTCCGGGGGCTTGACTGACGTGCATGGGCACGCGGTGTCGTGATCGAACAGTTGTCTGACGTTTTCGAGCATTTTGCTCGCGCCGCGCCCAGCTTAAAGTGAAGCCCGCATCCCCATGGTGCGTTGCCCCGGGCGCATGAGAAGGCCGTAACAGAGCGTGCGCAACGTACTCCGCCCTTAGCCGAGGAGACCGTTTCGCCTACGCCTGCCCGTCCCTTCCTTGTGTCAGTAAAAAGAGAACAAGACCAATGAACACCGTGGGAACTGATGGCAACCTTGCTCAAGGTTTCAAGCCACGTCACGTAACGATGCTGTCCATCGCCGGCATCATCGGCGCGGGACTTTTCGTCGGCTCCGGGCATGCCATCGCGGCTGCCGGGCCCGCCACCATTCTGTCCTATTTCGTGGCTGGCACCCTGGTGGTGCTGGTCATGCGCATGCTCGGCGAAATGGCCGTGGCTCACCCCGACACTGGCTCGTTCTCCACCTATGCCGACCAGGCCATCGGCCGTTGGGCCGGTTACACCATCGGCTGGCTGTACTGGTGGTTCTGGGTGCTGGTGATCCCCATCGAGGCGCTGGCCGCGGGGCATGTGCTCAACGCCTGGTTCCCCCAGATAGACAGCTGGATCTTCGCCCTGGTCTCGGTGCTGTTGCTGGCCTGCACCAACCTGTTCAGCGTAGCCAAGTACGGCGAGTTCGAGTTCTGGTTCGCCATTCTCAAGGTCACCGCGATTCTCGGCTTCATCGGCCTGGGTTTTGCCGCACTGGCAGGCTGGTTGCCGGAGCGCGAGGTCAGCGGGTTGAGCACGCTGGTCGACGAGCATGGCGGCTTCGCTCCCAAGGGCTGGTCGGCGGTGGTCGGTGCCTTCATCACCGTGATGTTCAGTTTCATCGGCACCGAGGCGGTGACCATCGCTGCCTCCGAGTCCAGCGATCCGGCGCGCAACATCGCCAAGGCCACCCGTTCGGTGATCTGGCGCATCAGTACGTTCTATATCCTGTCGATCTTCGTGATCATCTCGGTGGTGCCCTGGAACGACCCGCAGTTGGCGGTGGTGGGCTCCTACCAGCGCGCGCTGGAAATCATGAACATCCCCAATGCCGCGCTGATGGTGGACTTCGTGGTGCTGATCGCGGTGACCAGTTGCATGAACTCGTCGATCTACATCGCCTCGCGGATGATGTACTCGCTGGCCAAGCGCGGCGATGCGCCGGCGCTGCTGAAGAACACTTCACGGGTTGGCGTGCCGCGTGCGGCGGTGTTCGGCAGCACCCTGATCGGCGCGGCCATCGCCATCCTCAACTACTTCGCGCCCAAGGGCGTGTTCGAGTTCCTGCTGGCCAGCTCCGGCGCCATTGCCTTGCTGGTGTACCTGGTGATCGCCATTTCGCAACTGCGCATGCGTGGGCGGCTGGAGCGCGAGAACGCCAACCTCAAGTTCCGCATGTGGTTGTTCCCCTGGCTGACCTGGGCAGTGATCCTGTTCATCAGTGGCGCATTGACCGTGATGATGTTCACCGAGGAGCACCGCGCCGAGGTCACTGCTACCTTGAGTCTGGCGATCGTGATCTCGTTCCTCGGCATCATCACCACCCGAGGACATGTGCGGGGCGCCGCAGCAGTACGCTCGGCGGGTTGAGGTGAAGCTGGGCTTGCCCGCAAGGCGGCAAGCCCACGCCTGCGAGTTGCCATGACGTTTCCCGGAGGATTTGCGAGCTCCGGCAAGTCCCCGGATCTTCATCGGCGTGATATATCCGTGCCATCATTTTTTGTCTTACACTCCGGCCATCAGCTCGCAAGGGAGTGCGCAACATGCTTCGCGGTTTCCGTCTGGCTTTGACCCTGGGTCTGTTGCACCTGCCACTGGCGCAGGCCGGCGATCCGCCCGCCGACCCCTTGCTCGATACTCCCGCAGCGTCCAGCGCTGGACAGAATCCCCGAGGCGTACTGCGTGCCCGCGACCAGGCCGTGCTGTCCAGTGAGCTGGCCGGGCGCATCGTCGAGATGCCCTATGCCGACGGCCAGGACTTCAAGCAGGGCAGCACCTTGGCGCGCTTCGATTGCAGCGCCTACCAGGCTCAGCTCAACGCCGCCCAGGCCGCCGTTCGCGCTGCTCGCGAAGAACTCAATCACAACCGCCAACTGGCCGCGCTGAAGTCGGTCGGTCAGTTCGAGGTGTCGCTGGCCGAGGCAAAACAGGCCCAGGCCCAGGCCGAGGCCCAGGTGTACCAGGTGCAGGTCCGGCGCTGCGTGGTCAGCGCGCCGTTCGATGGCCGGGTGGTGCAGCGCCGGGCCCAGCCCCATGAAAGCGTCGCCAGTGGCTCGCCGCTGCTCGAGGTGGTGGACAACCGCTCGCTGGAAATCCACCTGCTGGTGCCCTCGCGGTGGCTGGGGCAGCTCAAGCAAGGCCAGCCGTTCGAGTTCGTTCCCGATGAAACCGGCAAGCCGCTGCAGGCACAGGTCAAGCGCGTCGGTGCCCGGATCGACGAGGGCAGCCAGACGTTGCTGCTGATCGGCGAACTGCCCCGTGACAGCCAGGGGCTGCTGGCCGGCATGAGCGGCACCGCCCACTTCGCCGCACAACCATGACGGCCGCCGCCACGGGTGTGGCCGAGCATGCCTTCGCGCTGTTTCTCGGCCTGCAGCGCCAGGCCCGCCAGGCGGCTGGTCCCGAGCAACTGGCCTACAACATGGTCAACGATGGTCAGGCCCTGTTCGGCTTTCGCCATGCCGCCCTGCTGATCGCCGGCAAGGTACGGGCACTGACCGGCATCAGTGTGGTCGAGGCCCATGCGCCGTTCGTGGCGTTTGTCGAACGCGCCGCTCACACGCTCCAGGCTGCCGGCGTCGCGGCCCAGGCCGGGGCCGTGGATCCGACGACGCTGGACACCCAGGCCCAGGCAGACTGGCGCTCGCTATCCGCCGCCCACGCATTCTGGCTGCCCTTGCTCGATCGCCAAGGCAAAGTGTTCGGCGGGCTGTGGCTGGCCCGCGACCAGGCGTTCAACCCTGCCGAGCAAGCCCTGCTCACTCAGTTGGGGGAGACTTACGCCCATGCCTGGCTGGCTTTGGGCCCGGCCAAACCCTGGCGATTGCGTTGGCCACGGCGGCGCCTGCTGGTGGCCTTGGGACTGTCGCTATTGGTGCTGCTGGTGCCGGTGCGCCAGTCGGTGCTGGCCCCGGCCGAGGTCGTGCCGCGGGCAGGGCGGGTGGTTGCCGCGCCGCTGGACGGGGTGATCGCCGAGTTCCTGGTCAAGCCCAACCAGACGGTCGCCGTCGGTGACCTGCTGGTGCGCTTCGACGCCACCACCCTCAAGGCCCAGGTCGATGTCGCCGAGCGCGCCCTCGGGGTCGCCGAGGCCGAGCTCAAGGCCAGCACCCAGCGCGCCTTCAGCGATGCCGAATCCAATGCCCGCCTCGACCTGCTGGCCGCCCGCGTGGAACAGAAACGCGCCGAACTCGACTACGCCCGCCAGCTCCTCGGGCGCAGCGAAATTCGCGCCGAGCGTGCGGGGATCGCGGTGTTCGCCGACGCCGAGCGCTGGACCGGCAAGCCCGTGCAGACCGGCGAACGCCTGATGCAACTGGCCGATCCGCAGCAGGCCGAACTGCGCCTGGAGTTGCCGGTGGGCGATGCCATCGCCTTGCAGCCTGGTGCCGAAGTGGCGTTGTTCCTCGACAGCGACCCACTGCATCGCCATGGCGCCCGCCTGGAGCGCGCGGCCTACGAGGCCCAGGCCACCGCAGCCGGGCAACTGGCCTATCGGTTGGATGCCGGTTTCGACGAGGCACCACCGCGCATCGGTTTGCGTGGTACCGCCAAGGTGTATGGCGAGCGCGCACCGCTGGTCTACTACCTGCTGCGTCGCCCGCTGGCTGCGTTGCGTCAGGGGCTGGGGCTGTGACCCTGCCGGCGCTGCGCGCCGACCTGCAACTGTCGCCGGCGGCGGCCGGGCATGACGGCGCGCCGCAGTGGACCCTGGCCGACCCGCTGCGCGGGCGTTACTTCAAGCTGCGCGGTGGCGCCGTGCGACTGCTGCAGCACTGGCGCCTGGGTGACCCGCAACGTGTGCTGGCTGCCGCCAATGCCGAGCCTGGCCTGGCAGTCGACGAGCAGGCATTGGAAGAGCTCTTGCTGTTTCTCGGCCAGCACGACCTGATCGGCGCCGAAGATGCTCGCCAGCGTGAAAGCTATGCGACCAAGGCCGCCGCCACCCGGCAGAGCCTGTGGACCCGTGTGCTGCACCAGTACCTGTTCTTCCGGATTCCACTGTGGCGCCCGGATGCCTTCCTCAACCGCGCATGGCCGGTGCTCGAACGCCATGGCGGCTGGATCTTGCGCTACGCCCTGCCGTTGGTGCTGGCGTTGGGTGTGTTCCTGGTGATCCGCGACTGGTCGCGCTTCATCGCCACGTTCCCGCACCTGTTCAGCCTCGGCGGCATCCTCGCCTTTGGCGTGGCGCTGGGGTTCGCCAAGCTCTGCCATGAGTTCGGCCACGCCTTCATGGCCAAGCGCGCCGGGTGCCGGGTGCAGAGCATGGGCCTGGCGTTCATGGTGCTGTTGCCGATGTTCTACACCGATGTCAGCGATGCCTGGCGCGTCAGCGACCGCCGTGCGCGGTTGCTGATCGATGCCGGTGGGGTGTTCGCCGAGCTGCTGCTGGCGGTGCTGGCGCTGCTGGCCTGGTCGCTGCTGCCTGACGGCCCGGCGCGCACGGCGGCGTTCATGCTGGCCAGCGCCACCTGGATCACCACCTTGCTGGTCAATCTCAACCCCTTCATGCGTTTTGACGGCTACTTCCTGATCAGCGACCTGTGGCGTGTCGAGAACCTGCAGAACCGCGCCTTTGCCCTGTGTCGCTGGCGACTGCGCGAGGCGCTGTTCGGCTATGGCGAGCCGGCCCCGGAAGCCTGGTCGCCGACCATGCGCCGTCGTTTGCTGGTGTGGGGCTATGGCGCCTGGCTGTGGCGCGCGGTGCTGTTCTTCGGTATTGCCCTGGCGGTATATCACCTGTTCTTCAAGGTGCTGGGCATCTTCCTGATGCTGGTGGAGCTGGCCTGGTTCATCGGTTTGCCGGTGTACAAGGAGTTGCGGCAATGGTGGCTGCACCGTGGTCAGGCGGCGCCGGGCAAGACCTTGCGGGTGGCCGCCGGGCTGGGTTTGCTGTTGGCCGTGCTGGTGCTGCCTTGGCGTGGCGCGGTGGACGTGCCGGCGATGCTCGAGGCGTCCCGCGTCAGCGCACTGCATGCGCCAGTGGCGGCACGGGTGAAAAGCTTGCCAGTGGGCGAAGGGCAGGCGGTTCGCCAGGGCGAGCTGCTGGTGGAGCTGGAATCGCCCGACCTGACGTCGCGCCAGTCCATCGTGCGCCGCGAGATCGACATCCTGCAGCTGCTGTTGCGCCGCCAGGCCGGGCGCAGCGAGACAGCGGCGGACGCCGGCGTGCTCGAGCAGCAACTGGCCGAAGCCGTGGCGGAATACCGCGGCCTGGCCGCCCAGCGCGAGCGCCTGCAGCTGCGCGCGCCCCGCGACGGTGTGCTGCGTGACCTGCCGGCCGGCCTGGCAGCGGGGCAATGGGTCAGCCCGGCACAGACCTTGGGCCGGGTGGTCGAGCCGGGGCTGCGTTTGCGCGGCTACCTGGCCGAGGCCGATCTGTGGCGGGTGGCGACCGGCAGCGAAGGGCGCTTCATCGCCGATGACCCGGCGCGCCCGGCATTGCCGGTGCGCGTGGAGCAAGTGGATGCCACCGGTGTTGCCGTGCTGGAGCTCGAAGCGCTGGCCTCCGACCGCCATGGCCCGGTAGCCGTGCGGCGTGATGGCCAGCAGCGTGCGGAGCCGGTGCAGGCCCAGTATGGCGTGCGCCTGAGCCCGTTGGGCGAAGTGCCCGATGTGGCCCAGCCGTTGCGTGGGGTGGTGGTACTGGAGGGCGCGCGCGAGTCGTTGCTGGGGGCCGCCTGGCGACGGTTGGCGGCATTGGGGGTTCGTGAGAGTGGGTTTTAGGCGGCCTTTCCCCTCCAGGGCCCCGTCGTCTTCGCCAGGAACACCGTTCAAGACAATGCCAACGCAAGGAGCCCGCATGACCGAGACTGCTCTGCCACTGTGTTCCCGCCTTACCTTGCCCACGAACCTGCCCGCGTTGCTGCAGGCCCTGACCCGGCTGGACACTCACGCCTGGCAGGCGCACTTCAATCGGGGCTACCACGAAGGTGACTGGAGCGGTGTGGCGCTGGTCGCCGCCGAGGACGCGCCGTTGCCGCTGGCCCCAGGCACAGGCGCGCCGACAAGCCTGGCCTGGTGGCAAGGCGAGCCGGCCTGGCAGCAAGCACTTGCACCCTTCCAGGCATCGCTGCGCGCCGCCCGCCTGTTACGCCTGGGGGCGGGGGCGAGGATTCACGAGCATCGAGACCCTGACCTCGGGCGCCCAGGCGGCTGCTTGCGCTTGCACATACCGCTGCTGAGTCCCCCGGGTGTGGAGTTCCTTGTGGATGGCCTGCAAGTACCGATGCGCCCGGGCGAGTGCTGGTTCATCGACCTGTCGCGCCCCCACCGGGTCAACAACCCCGGGCCCGGTGAGCGCATCCACCTGGTACTCGACTGCGCGGCCGACCCTTGGCTGCTGGCGCTGATCGACGAAGGCCTGGCGCAGACGCCGGCATTGCAGCCCGGCAGGGCCGGGCAGGCATTCGAACGGTTTCGCCAGCAGGTGAGTGAGGCGCCGGCATTGGCCGCGCAACTACAGGCGTTGGAGGATCCTCGGGCCTTCGTGGCCGAGGCGGTGCGCCTTGGTGCCGAGCTAGGGCTGGCGTTTTCCGAGGCAGAGGTCCTGGGCGCCATGCGCCGGGGCAAGCAGGCATGGAGCGATCAATGGCGAGTGTGAATACCCCGATGGATTTTCACGGCTGGCTGCCCATCCGTCTCTGGCAGGGCGACGCCGGATGGCGAGTGGACTGGTGCTGGTTCGGCGAACAGCGCCTGACCCGCCCGTTTTTCCGCGATGACGTCGACCAGGCGTTACGCCTGCCGTTCAACCAGGCTATGCGCCGCGACACCGATGTCTCGGCTTTGCTCGATTGGCACGCCCGTAGCCCGGGGCTGACGCCCTCGGCCTTGGTGTTCCACGCTTCACGCTGTGGTTCGACGCTGATCGCCCAATTGCTGGCCAGCCAAGCGCGAAATATCGTGCTGTCCGAGCCGCCGCCGTTGGACAACCTGTTGCGTGCCGCGCGTCAGGACCCGTCCGCCGGCGCCTGGCAGGCCGATGCATTGCGGGCGCTGTGCTCGGCCTACGGTCAGCGTCGTCGGGGCGACGAGCGCCAACTGCTGATCAAGCTCGATGCCTGGAACATCTTCGACGCGCCATTGCTGACAGCGCTGTATCCCCAGGTGCCACGGGTGTTCCTCTACCGTGACCCGCTGGAGATCGTCGTTTCCCAACTGCGCCAGCCGGGTATGCATCGGGTGCCGGGCCTGCTCGGCGCCTCGGGGCTCGACAGCGTGCTGACCGAGGCCCAGGGCATGGGCGCGGTGCAATACACCTGCCGGATGGTTGGCGAAATCCTTGCGGCTGGCCTAGCGTTGTGCGAACGCGAAGGCGCCATCGCGGTGAATTACAGTGAGTTGCCCGATGCTGTCTGGGGGCGCCTGGCGCCACTGTTCGGCATCCTGCCAGGCGAAGTAGCGGATTTGCAGGCGGTCGCGGCCTTCGACGCCAAGCAGCCGGCCATGAACTTCAGCGCCGATGGCCAGCGCAAGCGTGACGAGGCCAGCGACGAGGTGCGCGCGGCAGTCGCCCGATGGGCCCTGCAGCCGTACAACGCTTTGGAATCCATACGGTTGCGAAATGCCTAGAAAGTGGCGTCAAAGTACCTCGAACGGGTGTTTGAGAAAATAAACGTAAAGACCACGCTCGGGTAGTGGCTATATGCCTTGTTCTTCGGCTACGCTGCTGCAGATCGTGTAGGACAATTCACTTGGATGTGCGCCCCTCACCATGGGGTAACCTTACGCAGGGAAGCCATACCCGATGTCCATCCCCGAGGTGAACCTCCGTCCCATCGTGGACGCCGACCGGGCGTTCCTGCGCACACTCTATGGCACCACCCGTGCCGCCGAAACGGCCCTGCTGCCGTGGCCGCAGGCCGCCATCGATACCTTCCTCGACCAACAGTTCCAGGCCCAGCACGACCACTACCAGGCCCAGTTCGCCGACGCCGACTTCTTTGTCATCGAAGTGGCGGGCGAGCCCATCGGCCGTGCCTGCCTGCTATGGACCGACAGCCACGTGCAATTCATCGACATGGCCCTGCTACCCGCCTGGTGCGGCCGTGGCATCGGCAGCCGTCTGCTCGGCCGGTGGCTGGCACGTGCCGATGAACGGGGGCTCAGCGCCGGCCTGCATGTGATTTCCCACAACCCGGCCTTGCGGCTCTATCAGCGCTGTGGGTTCCAGGTGGTCGGCGAGAACGGCTTGTCGCTGAAGATGAGTCGGCCAGCGTCCATTGCCGCGATTGATGCAACCGGTGAGCCCCGATACCCAAGGGGGCCGGAGCTCCAGACCATTTTCCACGCCGATCGGCAGCTCTGAGCGTGCCTGTCACGAACGTGATTACCTGCGGGCCTTGAGGCCCGTCCTTGCCGCGTTGTCAAAGGAGTGCAGTAAATGAGTGAGCCATTCATCGGTCAGATCACATTGTTCGCGGGAAACTTCGCGCCACGGGGCTGGATGTTTTGCCAAGGCCAACTGCTGAGCATCGCCACGAACACCGCGTTGTTCTCTATTCTGGGGACGACCTACGGTGGTAATGGCCAGACTACATTCGCCCTGCCTGACCTGCGTGGTCGCGCACCTGTCCAGCAGGGGCAGGGGCCAGGCTTGCCGAGTGTCGTGCTGGGCGAGGCAGCCGGCACGCCGACTACCACGCTGACATCGCTGAACATGGCGTCGCAGGCCGTGAACATTCCCGCCCAGACCGTATCGGTCGCCATCCCTGCCGCAGAAGGTGACGCCGACCTGCCGGCTCCCTCGACCACCGGCGTGCTGGCCAAACCGAAGGACTCGTCCGGTTCGGGTGTGTCGATCGACATCTACGCCTCCACCGCCAGCGATACCACGCTCAAGCCCTTCAACCTCACCATCCCTGCCACGACGGGCGTGACCGCGCCAGGCAACCAGCCGTTCTCGAACCAGAGCCCTTACCTGGGCATCAACTTCATCATTGCGACCGAAGGGATCTTCCCATCCCGTAACTGAGGCCAGGATTTCGGCAGGCAGGGCAGCGGGGCGCGCATCGGCGCCCCGTCGTCCGTTCAGGATTACCAGACAAGGACAGGCCGTCCTCATCTGCAGGGACGGCAAGCATAAGCAGCCGCAGGGCTGAGCGAGGGCATCATGGCATTCTGGAAACGCGGTAAAGACACCCACACACCCAACGTTTCCGCGAGCCGGCCCAGTCTAATCCAGGCCCTGGAACCGCGCATGATGTTCGACGCCTCGATAGGCGTGGTCGCCGATCAGGGGGCTCAGGTGGTCGAAGCCGCCGCAGCCGCCACCGGAGGCAAGGACACCAGCGCCGCCAGTGATGCGGCCAGTACCCGCGATAACACCGCCCACGAACCGGCCCATCAGGCGGCACCGGCCACCGCGCCGATCTCCCAGGCCCCGGGCAATCATGAAGTGGTATTCGTCGACTCTGCGGTCAGTGATTACCAGAAACTCATCGCCGGCCTGCCTGCCGGGGTCGAGGTGGTGGTGCTGGATAACGGCAAGGATGGCTTCAAGCAGATCGCCGACTACCTCAATGGCCGTAGCGACGTCACTTCGGTCGATATCATCAGCCACGGCGACAGCGGCTATGTGTATCTGGCCGGCAATGCCATCTGGGCCAACCAACTGGCCAGCCATGGCGCCGATCTGGCGCGCATCGGCGCGAGCCTGGCCCCGGGCGGCGATATCCGCTTCTTTGCCTGCAACACCGGCGCCGGCAGCGATGGCCAGTTGTTCGTCAATGAAGTGGCGCGGCTCAGTGGCGCCGATGTGGGCGCCTCGTCCGATTCGACCGGCAACCGCGCAGGCGAGGATTGGGAGCTGGAGACCAGCTCTGGCGCCGTGGCCACTGGCGTGGGCGTGCAGCGCGGTGACCTGTCGGCGTTCAACACCTCGCTGGCGACCATTACCGTCACCAGCAAAAATGCTTCGCTCATCACCAACGATGGCCAGGTATCCCTGGCCGAAGCCATCCAGGCCGCGAACACCGACACTTCGGTGGATGGCTCCGCCGCGGGCAGCGGCAACGACATCATCGTGTTCCACCAAAACCTGAAAGGCGAGATCATCCGCTGGTCGTCGGCCACGGCGCTGGCGGTGACCAGCAACATCACCATCAACGGTGATGTCGACGGCGACGGCAAGAGCGACATCATCCTCAGTGGCGACGTCAACAGCAACAACATCCGCGATGCCGGCGAGGCCTCGGGCCTGCAAAGCAACGGCGGCGGTGTGCTGACGGTGCGCAACCTGGACATGCGGCATTTTTCCAGCAACATCACCGGTGGCGCCATCCGCGCCAGCGGCGGTTCGATCACCGTGGAGGACTCCAACTTCCAGGACAACGCCGGCACCGTGATCAACTCGGCGACCACCACTGGCTCCACGGTGGTGATCCGCAACACCACGATTCATGACAACAACGCCAGCATTGTCGGCGCCACCGGCATGTCGTCGCTGGTGCGCCTGGGCGGCAACAACAACCACGTCCTGGAGAACGTGGCGATCTACAACAACAGTGGGACCTACGCCGCCACCGCCACGGTCGCCGGCGCTTCGGTCATCGTGCTGAGCAATAGCGGTGGGTCGGTGACCATTGTCAACAGCACCATCGCCAACAACACCTACCTCAACACCAGCAGTGGCACCATCAACTCCGCCGGCCTGGGCTGGGCCACCGGCGGCGCCGGCACGGTGACGGTGCTGAACAGCATTATCAGCGGCAACACCGTCAATGGCGCTGCCCTCGATGCCGCCACCAACAGCGGCAGTGGTGGTGGCTACACCAGCACCACCAACCTGATCGGCACCACGGTCAACTTCGTCAATGCCGCCGGCGGCGATTATCGCCTGGCCAGCACTGCCAGCAACGCCATCGACCAGGGCACCCAGGCGGGTGCGCCGGCCACCGACCTGCGCGGTTTCGACCGGCCCCGTGGCGGCGGTGTCGACATCGGTGCCTACGAGGTGCTGTATTCCGCGCCACCGCTGGTCGACCTGGACACCGGCACCGGGGGTAACGACAGCACAGTCAACTTCGCCGGCTCCCCAGTGGTGATCGTGCCGAACATCAGCATCAGCCAATCCGACGGCGACACCCAGGTCAGTGGGGCTACCCTGACCCTGGGTGGTGTGCTTGATGGCGGCAGCGAGACCCTGTCGCTCACCGCCGGGCAGATCGCCACGGCGGCCAGCTTCGGCATCACCATCGGCGGCTCGGGTACTGCGGTGCTATCGCTCAGCGGCGTGGCCACCCTGGCCCAGTATCGTGCGGTGCTCGCCGCAGTAACCTATGGCAATGCTGCGGGGGCCTACACCAGTGGCACGCGCAGCGTGACCGTCAGCATCAATGACGACATGGGCAGCACCACCCGCACCGCCTCGGTGGTGGTCCAGCCACTCAATGTCGCGCCGGTGATCGCCAACCTCAACGGCGACAGCCAGACCTTCACCCAAGGCAGTGGCGCCGTGCTGCTCGACAGCGGCAGCAACGCCACGGTCACCGACAGCGACTCGGCCGACTTTGCCGGCGGTAACCTGACCGTGGCGGTCAGCGGCAACGGCGTGGCCGGCGAAGATCTGCTGGGTATCCGCAATCAGGGCAATGGCGCCGGGCAGATCGGCGTCAGCGGCAATACGGTCAGCTATGGCGGCGTGGCTATCGGCACCTACACCGGTGGCACGGGCGGCGCCAACCTGGTGCTGACGTTCAACGGTAATGCCACGGCCGCAGCAGTCCAGGCGGTGGTGCGCAACCTCACCTACGACAACAGCAATGCCGCCAACAGCATTGGCCAGGCCACCCGCACCCTGTCGGTCACCATCAACGATGGCGACGGCGCCACTTCCAGCGCGGCGTCGGTCACGGTGGCCATCCACGAGACCGTACCGCCAACCGCCACCATCAGCCTCAGCGACACGGCCCTGAAAGTGGGCGAGACGGCGACGGTGACCATCACCTTCAGCGAGGTGGTGAGCGGCTTCACCAATGCCGACCTGACAGTGACCAACGGCACCCTGAGCGCGGTGTCCAGCAGCGATGGCGGCAAGACCTGGACCGCCACCTTCACTCCGACCAGCAACATCACCAGCGCCAGCAACGTCATCACCCTGAACAACGCCGGTGTTACCGACCTGGCCGGCAACGCCGGCGCAGGCACCACCAGTTCGGCCAACTACAGCATCGACACACAGCGCCCGACGGCGACCATCGTGGTGGCCGACAGCAACCTGAGCATCGGTGAGACGTCCCAGGTGACCATCACGTTCAGCGAGGCCGTGACCGGCTTCACCAATGCCGACCTGACGGTGGCCAACGGCACCCTGAGCGCGGTGTCCAGCAGCGATGGCGGGATCACCTGGACCGCGACGTTCACCCCGACCAACGCTATCACCGACGCGACCAACCTCATCACCCTGGACAACACCGGGGTGAGCGATGCCGCCGGCAACGCCGGCAGCGGCACCACCAACTCGAACAACTACGCCATCGACACCCAGCGCCCGACCGCGACCATCGTGGTGGCCGACAGCAACCTGAGCATCGGTGAAACGTCGCAGGTGACCATCACCTTCAGCGAGGCCGTGACCGGCTTCACCAATGCCGATCTGACGGTGGCCAACGGCACCCTGGGCGCTGTCTCCAGCAGCGACGGCGGGATCACCTGGACCGCGACGTTCACCCCGAACAGCTCCATCACCGATGCGACCAACCTCATCACCCTGGACAACACCGGGGTGAGCGATGCCGCTGGCAACGCCGGCAGCGGCACCACCAACTCGAACAACTACGCCATCGACACCGTGCGCCCGACCGCGACCATCGTGGTGGCCAACCCCACCCTGGCCATCGGGCAGACGTCGCTGGTTACGTTCACCTTCAGCGAGGCGGTCATTGGCTTCAGCAATGCCGACGTGACCGTGGCCAACGGCAACTTGAGCGCGGTGTCCAGCAGCGACGGCGGGATCACCTGGACGGCCACTTTCACCCCGTCGAGCAACATCACCGACACCAGCAACCTCATCACCCTGGACAACAGCGGGGTGGCCGACCTGGCCGGCAACGCCGGTAGCGGCACCACCGACTCGAACAACTACACCATCGACACCCAGCGGCCGACGGCCACCATCGTGGTCGCCGACAACAATCTCACTGTCGGTGAGACCACCACGGTGACCATTACCTTCAGCGAGGCGGTCACCGGCTTCACCCTGGCCGATCTGACGGCGCCGAACGGCAACTTGAGCGGTCTTTCCAGCAGTGACGGTGGCATCACCTGGACGGCGACCTTCACCCCTTCGGTGAACGTGCAGGACGCCACCAACGTGATCGCCCTGAGCAACAGCGGGGTGGCCGACCTGGCCGGCAACGCCGGCAGCGGTACCACAAACTCCAACAACTACGGCGTCAGCACCTTGCAACCCACGGCCACCGTGGTGGTAAGCGATGCGGCGCTGCGTATCGGCGAAACCTCGCTGGTGACCATCACCTTCAGCGAGGCGGTGACCGGTTTCACCAATGCCGACCTGACGGTGGCCAACGGCACCCTGAGCGCGGTATCCAGCGCCGACGGCGGTATCACCTGGACTGCCACCTTCACGCCAACCAGCAATATCCAGGATGCGACCAACCTGATCACCCTGGACAACAGTGGCGTGGTCGGGGCCAGCAGCGGCAACGCCGGCTCCGGCACCACCGATTCGAACAACTACGCCATCGACACCCAACGCCCGACCGCAACCATCGTGGTGGCCGATAGCAGCCTCGCGATCGGCGAGACGTCGCTGGTGACCATTACCTTCAGCGAGGCGGTGACTGGCTTCAGCAGTGCCGACCTGACGGTGGCCAACGGCACCTTGAGCGCAGTGTCCAGCGCCGATGGCGGTATCACCTGGACCGCGACCCTGACGCCGACCGCCGGCATCACCGACACCTCCAACCTGATCACCCTGGACAACAGCGGCGTGACGGACAGCGCGGGCAACGCCGGCACTGGCAGCACCGACTCGAACAACTACGCCATCGACAGCCAGCGCCCGACCGCCACCATCGTGATTGCCGACCCCACCCTGACTGCGGGCGAAACCACCACGGTGACCTTCACCTTCAGTGAGGCGGTGACCGGTTTCAGCAACGCCGACCTGACCATTGCCAACGGCACCCTGAGCGCCGTGAGCAGCAGCGACGGCGGCATCACCTGGACCGCGACCTTCACCCCGAACGCCGGGGTGCGCGACCTCAGCAACCTGATCACCTTGAACAACACCGGTATCAGCGACCTGGCCGGCAACGCTGGCGTTGGCACCACCTCGTCGGCCAACTACACGGTCGACACCGTGGTCCCCACGGCCACCATCGTGGTCGCCGACAATGCCTTGCGGGTCGGCGAAACGTCGCTGGTGACCATAACCTTCAGCGAGGCGGTGACTGGCTTCAGCAATGCCGACCTGACCTTGGCCAATGGAACCTTGAGCGCTGTCTCCAGCAGCGATGGCGGCATCACTTGGACCGCGACCTTTACCCCGACCAGCAATATCACCGACAGCAGCAACCTGATCACCCTCGACAACAGCGGCGTGGTCGGCGCGAGCAGTGGCAATGCCGGGGTCGGCACCACCGACTCGAACAACTACGCCATCGACACCCAACGCCCGACCGCAACCATCGTGGTGGCCGACAGCAGCCTCGTGATTGGCGAGACGTCGCTGGTGACCATCACCTTCAGCGAGGCGGTGAGCGGCTTCACCACCGCCGACCTGACCGTGGCCAACGGCACCCTGAGCGGGCTGAGCAGCAGCGATGGCGGTATCACCTGGACCGCGACCCTGACGCCGACCGCCGGCATCACCGACACCTCCAATGTGATCACCCTGGACAACAGCGGGGTGACGGACACCGCCGGCAACGCCGGTTCCGGCACCACCGACTCGAACAACTACGCCGTCGACAGCCAGCGGCCAACCGCCACCATCGTCATGGCCGACAGCGATCTGCGTGTCGGTGAAACCTCGTTGGTGACCATCACGTTCAGCGAGGCGGTAACCGGCTTCAGCAACGCCGACCTGAGCGTGGCCAACGGCACCTTGAGCGCGCTCTCCAGCGCCGACGGCGGTATCACCTGGACCGCCATCTTCACGCCGAGCAACGGTGTGCAGGACGGCACCAACCTGATCGTACTGAACAACACGGGCTACACCGACCTGGCTGGTAACAGCGGAACCGGCACCACTTCATCGGCCAACTATACGGTCAGCACCGTCGTCCCCACCGCCACCGTCGTGGTTGCCGATACGGCCCTGCGCGCGGGCGAGTCGAGCCTGGTGACCATCACTTTCAGCGAGGCGGTGAGCGGCTTCACCCTGGCCGACCTGACGGTGGCCAACGGCACCTTGAGCGGGTTGAGCAGCAGCGATGGTGGCATCACCTGGACCGCGACCCTGACACCCGGCAACGGGGTCGAGGACACCAGCAACCTGATCACCCTGGACAACAGCGGCGTGGTCGCGGCGTCTTCCGGCAACGCCGGCGTGGGCAGTACCGATTCCAACAACTATGCCATCGATACCCGCGTTCCCAGCGTGACCAGCGTCGGTGGCCCAGCGGGGGTTTCCTACAACGCCGGTGACGCGCTGGTGTTCGTGGTCAACGCCAGCGAAGCGGTCCAGGTCACCGGGGCGCCGCGCCTGGCCCTGGACATCGGTGGGCACACGGTGTTTGCCGAACTGGTGGCGGGCGCCGGCACCTCGACCCTTGTGTTCCAGTACATCGTCCAGGCCGGTGACAACGACGCTGATGGCATCACCGTGACCGGTCTTGCCGCCAATGGCGCGACCCTTGTCGACGCCGCGGGCAACGCCATGGACCTGACCCTGAATGGCGTGGCCGATACCCATCAGGTGCTGGTCGATACCCAGGCGCCGAGCGCGGTCGGCATCGTCACCCTCGACCCGTCGCCGAGCAACGCCCAGAGCGTGCGCTTCACCGTGACCTTCAACGAGCAGGTCAATGGCGTCGACCTCAGCGATTTCAGCCTGGTCGGCACCGGCTCGGCCAGCGGCACGCTCAGCGGCCTGCAAGCGCTGGGCGGTGGAGTCTATGTGATCACCGTCAGTGGCGTGCACGGCACCGGCACCCTGGGCCTGAACCTCAATGGCAGTGCGACGGGTATCACTGATGTGGCTGGTAACGCACTGGTCGGTGGCCTGACCGGCGCCACATACAACATCGACCGCGACGCCCCCACGGTGAGCAGTGTCGGCGTGCCGGTCGGCGTCCCCTATAACACGGGCGATGTGCTCACCTTCGTGGTCAACACCAGCGAAGCGGTGCTGGTCGACGGCGTGCCGCGGCTTGCCCTGGATGTCGGCGGGCGCACGGTTTACGCCGATTTCGTGGCCGGTTCAGGCACGCCGACGCTGGTGTTCCAGTACCAGATCCAGGCCGGCGACAACGATGCCGACGGCATCCAGGTGCTCGGCCTGTCGGCCAATGGCGCGAGCCTGCACGATGCGGCCGGCAATCAACTGACACCGGGGCTGAACAATATTGGCGACAGCCACGGGGTCATTGTCGACAGCACGCCACCCGGCGTGGTCTCGATCGTGGCGAATCCGTCGCCGACGCCGGGCAGTCAGTCCTTCACCGTGACCTTCAGCGAGGACGTCAGCGGTGTGGACCTGGGCGACTTCGAACTGCTGGCCAGTGGCAACGCCAGTGGCACGCTGCAGTCGCTGGTACGCCTCGACGGCCATACCTGGCAGGTCAATGTTGCAGGGGTGGCGGGCAGTGGTGGCCTGGCCCTTGGGCTCAAGGCCAGTGGCACCGGCATTCGCGATAGCGCAGGCAACGCCCTGGCCGGCGGCTTCGCCGGGCAAAGCGTGACACTGCAATCTACCGACGGTGATCCGGAATTCCGCGCCTACCCACCGGCGCGCCCGGGCCAGGCCAGCCCAGGCACGCCGGTGGTGATCGCACCGTTGCCGGTAACGGCGCCGTTCCAGTCGCCGCTGCTGCCACAGCCGCTGTTCGAGGTGCCGACAACGGGCGGTGGGCTGCCGACCTTGGGCAATCTGTTCATCCAGAACGGTGCGCTGGCGCCCAGCTACCTGGCCCAGGTATTCGCCGGCCAGCACGCCGACAGCGCTATCGGCAATGGTTCGGGGGCCGGTTTCCTCGGCTTTGGTGGTGGTGACGCCAATGTCTTCGGGGCCAGCAGCCTGGCCAACATCTTCGACAAGACGCTGCCGGATGACGGTGGCCAGTATGAACTGAGCGGTGGCAAGCCATTCCGCCAGGGGGCAGAGGCGGGGGCGGGCAAGGGCCTGACCGGGGCGCCGACCCTCGGGCAGCAGTTGCAGGCCTTCCGGGAGGGGGAGCAACACCAGGCCAGGCAACTGGCGCAGGCGTTGGGGCAGGTCGAGGTACCCGTGCCGCAGGCCTGAGCCGGCGCACGCGAGCAATCCAATTAGAAGAAAAGCAGTGCCGTACCAAGGGGGCGGACAGGGATGAGCAGAGCATCGAGGATTTTTGCGGTAAGCGTACTGGCACTGGCGGTAACAGGGTGCGCGGTCAAGACCCAACCCATCGACCGCAGCGTCAGCGAACAGCGGGCGCGGGCGGACCTTGCCAGCATGTTCAAGGGCCAGGAGGCCTTGCAAGGGCCGCTGACCTTGCACCAGGCCATGGCCCGTGCGGTCAAGTACAACCTGGAGGCACGCCTCAAGATCATGGAAGAGGCCCTGGCCCAGCGCCAGGTCGACCTGGCCACCTTCGACATGCTGCCGCGCATGGCCCTGTCGGCCGGTTACGCCGGGCGCAGCAATGTCAGTGCTTCGAGCAGCCAGAGCGTGCTGACCAATACCCAGTCCCTGGAGCCATCGACCTCCCAGGACCGCGACCGCGACGTGGCCGACCTGACCATGGTGTGGAACGTGCTCGACTTCGGTGTCAGCTATGTCAGCGCCAAGCAACAGGGCGATCAGCGCCTGATCGTCCAGGAACGCCGGCGCAAGGTGGTGCAGACCATCATCCAGGACGTGCGCTCGGCCTACTGGCGGGCGGTCGCCGCCGAGCGCCTGCTCAAGCAGATCGACGCGCTGATGGTGCGGGTCGAGCAGGCCCGGGACAACAGCCAGCGCATGGGTGACCAGCGCATCGGCGACCCGATCCAGGCGCTCAACTACCAGCGCTCGTTGATCGAGGCCACCCGCCAGTTGGAGGAACAGCGCCGTGCGCTGTCGCTGGCCAAGACCGAACTGGGGGCGCTGATCAACCTGCCGCCGGGGAGCGAGCTGACCCTCGCCGCCACCGATGACTACAGCGTGCCGGAGCTCAAGGTGGGCCTCGAAGCGCTGGAGCAGCAGGCCCTGGCCACGCGCCCCGAGTTGCGCGAACAGGACTACCAGGCCCGCATCAGCGCCGCCGAGGTACGCAAGTCGATGCTGCGCATGCTGCCGGGGCTGGAGTTCTCGGCGGGCGGGCACTACGACAGCAACAGCTTCCTGACCAATCAGCACTGGGCCGATTATGGCGTCAAGGTCACCTGGAACCTGTTCAACGTGCTGTCGGGGCCGGCGTCCATCGACGTCGCCAAGGCTGGCGAACAGGTGGTCGAGGCGCGTCGCCAGGCGATGTCGATGGCCATCCTGGCCCAGCTCTACGTGGCCAATGCCAATTACAACGAAGCTCGCCGCCAGTTCGCCACCAGCCAGCAACTGGTCGCCCTCGACCAGCAGATCGTCGAGCAACTGCGCAATCGCCACCAGGCACAGGGCATTGGCGAGCTGGAGCTGATCCAGGGGGAACTGAATGCGCTGCAGGCCGACCTGCGCCGCGACCTGGCCTATGCCGAGCTGCGCAACAGCTATGGCCAGGTGTTCGCCAGCGCGGGGCTCGACCCGCTGCCGCAGACCCTGCCGTCCGGCGAACTCGCCGACATTGCCCAGGCCCTGGGCAACAACGAGGCACGCTGGCAGCGTGGCGATATCGCCCCGGGCAGTTGAGCGCAACCAGCAGGCGCGGGGTCAGCCCGCGCCTACTGCGGTTGGTGCAGTACCCGCTGCTGTACGTACGCCAACAGTTGCGCCGTGGCTATCGCCAGCGGCACTTGTGCCGTCTCTACCACCAGCTCCGGTCGCTCCGGCACTTCGTAGGGTGCATCGATCCCGGTGAAGGCCGGCAGCTCTCCCGCTCGGGCGCGGCGATACAGGCCCTTGGGGTCGCGGGCCTCGCAAGTGGCCAGGTCAGCCTTGACGTGCACTTCGTGGAAGCCCGCCTTGCAGGCCTGGCGCGCGGTGGCGCGTCCGGCGCGATAGGGCGAGATCAACGCGGCAATGCAGATCAGCCCGGCATCGGCAAACAGCGCCGCTACCTCGGCTGTGCGGCGGATGTTTTCGTGGCGATCCTCGGGCGAGAAACCCAAGTCGGCATTCAGCCCTGTGCGCAGTACATCACCGTCGAGCACGTAGCAGCCATGTCCCAACTCATGGAGCTCTCGGGCCAGGGCCTGGGCCAGTGTCGACTTTCCCGCGCCTGAGAGTCCGGTCAGCCAGATGACCGCGCCAGCTCGGGCACGTGCCGGTGGATGTTCATCGCTTCCTGCGTGATGCACCTTGGACGTCTCCGAAAGGGGGAGGGCCCGAGTGTACTGCGCGGCGTGGTGGAATGTCAGTGGCCGGGGAACAGCAGCTGGGCAACGCCTGGATCGGTCAGCAGGCGGGCGGGGTCATGGCCGATACCCGGCAGTACGTACTGACGATGCGCGAGCGCAATCGACCAGCGCTGGGCAAGAAATGCCTCGTAGCGCAGGTAGTTGAGTTGACGCTCGACCCGGTCACTGCCCTGGGCCTGGGCTGCACAGCTGCGGTCCATGATCCGGCTGTGCGGGTGGCGGTCGCGCTCGCCGACCAGGTAGGTCACGTCGCGTGCGGCGTAGCGGCCCAGCACCTGGCGGGCATCGAGATGCTGCGTGACGAAGTAGTCCGGTGCGCCTGGTAGGCCATAGCGGTAACGGTCGTAGTCGGAGCACTGCGCGGCAGGTAAAGGGACGAAGTCTTCGCCAAGGGGGCGGTTGGCATCCAGGTACATGTAGGTGGAGGGGCTGGCGACAATGTAGCGCACATGGATGCCAAGGGCGCGCAACGCCTGGTCGCCCGTGCCGAGCAGCGTGTAGCGCTGCAACAGTTGGCCGCCGGCGGAATGGCCGATCAAGGTGATGTCTTGAAGGTGTGGAAATCGATGACGATCGGCAAGGTAGGCGAGAAGGTCGTCGAGCACGGCAAATGCTGAGATGCCGGAGCGTCCGGCCACGGACTCTTGGCCCTGCAACCATTGGCTTTTTACCCACAAGGGCGGAGTGGGCGTTTTCTGGGGATCGTCTTCGCTGAAGAAGCGGGGGGCCAGCAGCAGCGTGTCGTCCTGGGTGAGTCCCGCATTGCCGAGCAGGGTCAGGCCGCTGCGATAGTAGTGGTCGGCATCACGGTGTACGCCATGGAGCACGATCACTGCGTGTTGGACCGGCAGGCGGGTATCGAGCCTGGCATTGGCATAGGTGAAGAAAGAGTAGGGCGCAGGCTTGCCCAGCGTCATCGTCTGCATGGTGTCGCCGGCCCACGCGGGCCAGGCCAGGCAGGCGAGCAACACCAGCAGCGCCCGATAGCCGGCACGTAGGTGATCATTCGGCACCTTGGCGCACTCCTTCTATATAGCGCAGCACTGCAGGCGACTTCTCGAAGCGGCGGTGCACCAGGCTCAGCCATGAACTTGCCTGGGCGTCGGCGATGGGCCGGTAGTTGACCTGGGGCAAACTGATGCGCTGGACCACCGACGCCGGTACCACGGCCACGCCCTGGCCCAGTGACACCAGGGTGAGCACCGCCACCAGGCTGCCCGGTTGCGGCCCCAGGCGCGGGGTGAAACTGCCCTGGCTGGCAATTGCCAGTGTGCCGGAGATCTGCTCGGGCAAGATGAAGGTTTCGTCGGCCAGGCGTGAGGCCGGGATGGTCTTCAGTTCGTTGAGGCGCGAGCTGGCCGGCAGCGCCAGGACGAAACCTTCCTGGTGCAGGGCGATGGCATTCAGGCTCTGCGGCAGCTCCATCGGCGAGCGCAAGTAGGCGAGGTCGAGTTGGCCCTCGTCGACAAGAGAGGGGAGCTCGAGCATGGGCACTTCGCGAATGTTCAGCTGTATGCCGGGACAGGCCTGGGCAAACCGACTGACCTGTTGCTGCAGGGTACCGGAGTAAGCCGCCGAGGCAACGTAGCCGAGCTCGATCCGCCCACTGTCGCCGCGACCGGCACGCTGCGCACCCAACTGTGCGGCGTCGAACTGCTGCACCGCCTGTTCGGCCTCGGTGAGCAAGGCCTGGCCGGCGGCGGTGAGGCTTACCTCGCGCTGGCTGCGTTCGAACAGCCGCACGCCCAGCTCACGCTCCATGTCCTGGATCTGCCGGCTCAGGGTCGGTGGGGCGATACCCAGTTGTTCGGCGGCGCGGGTGAAGTGGCCGTGGCGGGCGACGGCAAGGAAGTAGCGGAAGTGACGTATCTCCATGGGGCCTCGTTAGCCAGGCGCTAATGACGCGGGACGTGCTGGCTAACAAGCCGGGCGCCCTGCGGCGTTATGGTTGAGGCAACACTACAAGGCTGGCGTCGTGGCGGTAAAGCGGCGACGACCTGCCTGCTCTCTATAATGGAGCCTTGCCATGCCTGCAGCCGCCTCACCACGCTTCACCCTGTTCACTGCCTCGGCGGTGTGCGCCGTGATCATCCTCGACACCAACATCGTCGCGGTCAGCCTGCCCAGCATTGCCCGCGATCTGTCCGGCTCGTTCAGCGACATCGAATGGGTGGTCAGTGCGTACTTGCTGGCGTTCGCTGCCTGCCTGCTACCCGCAGGCAGCCTGGCCGACCGTTTTGGCAGGCGGCGCATGCTGCTGCTCGGCCTGGCGCTGTTCGGCGCGGCCTCGCTGGCGTGCGGCGCCGCGCCGAGCCTGTTGTTCCTTGATCTGGCCCGCGCAGCCAAAGGCATCGGTGCCGCGTTGTTGCTGACTGCCGCGCTGGCCGCCATCGGCCACCGCTTCCATGCGCCGCAGGAACGCATGCGGGCCTGGGCCTTCTGGGGCGCCTGCATGGGCGCGACCATCACCTTCGCGCCGCTGCTCGGTGGGCTGATCGCCAGTACCTTGGGCTGGCGCTGGATCTTCTATATCAACCTGCCGCTGGTGATCGTGCTGGCGTTCATGGTCGTACGCAGTATCGAGGAGTCCCGCGACGGTTCGGCGGCGCGGTTCGATCCACTGGGCAGCCTGACTTTCGCCGGTGGCCTGGGCTACCTGATCTGGGCCTTGATCGACGCCAATCGGGTCGGTTGGGACAGCGCCCCCACGTTGGGGCGTCTGCTGATCGCCGCGTTCCTGCTTGGCCTGTTCGTGATGGTCGAGCGCAGCCAGGCGCGGCCGATGGTCGACCTCGGCCTGATGCGTAGCGGGCGCTTCATCGGTGCCTTGCTGGGGATGTTCGCCTATGCCGCCTGTGCGCAGGTGATGATGACTTTACTGCCGTTGTACCTGCAGGGCGGTTTGCAACTCTCGGCCCTCGCTGCGGGCGCGGGCATGCTGCCGTTCGCCGTGGCCATGCTGCTTACGCCTCGGCTGGGCATGCGCATGGCTGCGCGCCTGTCGCCGGCCCAGGTATTCGCATTGGGGTTGGTCCTGGTCGGGGTGGGCAACCTGGCCTGCGCCTGGGCCACCGGGCAGGGTGGCTATGCCGCGTTCGCCCTGGCCAGTGTCGTGCTGGGCGCCGGAGCGGGGCTGCTCAATGGCGATACGCAGAAGAACATCATGGCCTGCGTGCCGCGCGAGCGTACCGGTATGGCTTCGGGGCTGAGCACCACCACGCGCTTTGGGGCCATCGTCCTTGCCATAGGCGTTCTCGGCGGCATCCTTGCGGCGCGCAGTGGGCAACTGCTGCGCGATGCCCTGGCGATCCAGGCACCCGAGGCGTTGAGTGCGGCGGGGGAGATGGCCACACGGGTGGCGGCGGGGGATCTGCAGGCCGCGTTGGCGTTGCTTGACCCAAGGCTGAGAGAGGTGGCGGCACCACTGGCGCGCCAGGCGCTTATCGGCGGCTTCGAGGCGGTGCTGTGCAGTGCCGGTGTCGCGGCGCTGATCTTTGCGCTGCTGGTGGGGGTACTGCTGAGCAAGCCCTTGCCGATCGGGGAGGCTCTTCAGCAGGCAGCACCGGACATTGCAAATATATGAAATTAACGGTTGACGGGGTTTCAGATCCCCTTATAATGCGCCCCACTTCCAGCGACATCGGAACGAAAAACTCCTTGAATATCAACGAGTTGATCGATCAAGAGGGTTGCGGAGGTGCTTCGGTCGTCAGATCGGCAGCGGTGAAAAAGGCAGTTGACAGCAGGTTGTAACGCTGTATGATTCGCCTCCCGCTACGAGAGATCGCAGCGAGTCAAGTGTTTGAAGTTGAACGGGTTTCTCGCAAAATACTTCAAAATAAACGCTTGACACGAAATGAGGAAGGCGTAGAATGCGCGCCTCGGTTGAGACGAAAAGCTCTTAGCCAAACGCTCTTTAACAAATTGAATCAAGCAATTCGTGTGGGTGCTTGTGAGTACGGACTGATAGTCGCCAAGATTATCAGCATCACAAGTGGCCATGCGAGAAATCACATAGTCATTTGAGATTGCTGAGCCAAGTTTAGGGTTTCTTAAAAACCCAAGCAGTATTGAACTGAAGAGTTTGATCATGGCTCAGATTGAACGCTGGCGGCAGGCCTAACACATGCAAGTCGAGCGGATGACGGGAGCTTGCTCCTTGATTCAGCGGCGGACGGGTGAGTAATGCCTAGGAATCTGCCTGGTAGTGGGGGACAACGTTTCGAAAGGAACGCTAATACCGCATACGTCCTACGGGAGAAAGCAGGGGACCTTCGGGCCTTGCGCTATCAGATGAGCCTAGGTCGGATTAGCTAGTAGGTGAGGTAATGGCTCACCTAGGCGACGATCCGTAACTGGTCTGAGAGGATGATCAGTCACACTGGAACTGAGACACGGTCCAGACTCCTACGGGAGGCAGCAGTGGGGAATATTGGACAATGGGCGAAAGCCTGATCCAGCCATGCCGCGTGTGTGAAGAAGGTCTTCGGATTGTAAAGCACTTTAAGTTGGGAGGAAGGGCAGTAAG